>CAZMRX010000001.1:0-52808 GCA_964568755.1 uncultured Acidobacteriota bacterium
GACGGTGGTCGAGAAGATCCTGTCCCGGGCCAACGGGCGCGACGCGCTGCGGCCTGGCGACGTGGTAGAGCCGGCCGTGGACCTGGCGCTGTCGCACGAGAACGCCGCGCTCGTGATCAACCAGTGGAACGAGGTCTACGCGGGCACCGGCCTCGAGCCGAGGCTGTGGGACCCGGCGAAGATCGCGATCGTGCTCGACCACCGCGTCCCTGCCGAGTCGCCCAAGACCGCGAGCAACCAGAAGAAGGTGCGCGAGTTCGTGGCGAAGCACGGCATCAGCCGCTTCCACGACATCCGCGGCGACGAGGGCGGGATCTGCCACCAGATCCTCCCGGAGAACGGCTACGTGCGGCCCGGCTCGATCGTCGTCGGCACCGACTCCCACACCACCAGCCACGGCGCGCTCAACGCCTTCGCCTTCGGCATCGGCGCGACCGAGATGGCCTCGGTCTGGGCGCTCGGCCGGGCTCTGAACGTCGAGGTGCCGCGGACGATCAAGGTCGTGGTCGAGGGCCGCTTCCCGAAAGGCGTCGGCCCCAAGGACCTGATCCTCCACCTGGTGGGCCTGCTCACCGCCCAAGGCGCGAACTTCCGCGTGATCGAGTTCCACGGCGGGACGATCCGCGCCATGTCCACCTCCGGCCGGCTGGTGCTGTGCAACATGAGCGTGGAGGCCGGCGCCACATCGGGAGTCGTTCCCGGCGACGAGGAGACCGTCCGCTACCTGCGGCGCACGGCGGGCGTGCGGGAGCTCTTCGTGCTGGTCAAGCCCGACAAGGACGCCGTCTACGAGCGCGAGATCCGCCTCGACGCCTCCTCGCTCGCGCCCCAGGTCGCCTGTCCGCACACCGTTGACAACGTCAAGCCGGTGGACGCGGTGCTCGGCACGCGGGTGCACCAGATCGTGATCGGCTCGTGCACCAACGGGCGCCTCGACGACATCGAGGCGGCCGCCCGGATCCTGCGCGGCCGCAAGCTGGCGAGGGGCACGCGCATGCTGGTCTTCCCGGCGTCGGCTCGCATCTTCCAGCAGGCGCTCGACAAGGGCTACGTGCTCGACCTGATGAAGGCGGGGGCCGTGGTGATGAACTCGGGCTGCGGCCCGTGCCTCGGCGTTCACGAGGGCGCGCTCGGGGACGGCGAGGTGGCGCTCTCGACGACCAACCGCAACTTCAAGGGACGCATGGGCAACCCGAACGCGGAGGTCTACCTCTGCTCGCCCGAGGTGGCGGCGGCCTCGGCTCTCACCGGGGTCATCAGCGACCCCAGGAAGGTGGCGTGATCGTGGCGAAGGTGATTGCGACTCTCGGCGACGACGTCTCGACGGACGTCATCTACCCCGGGCGCTACATGGCGACCGTGCTGCCCGGCGAGACCCCGCAGCACGCCTTCGCGGACGACGTCGAGCTCAACCGCCGCCTCAGGTCGAAGGAGGTCCCGCCCGGCAGCGTGATCGTGGCCGGCGAGAACTTCGGCTGCGGCTCCTCGCGCGAGCAGGCCTGCTCCTGCCTCAAGGGCTACGAGCTCACCGTCGTGGCCCAGGGCTTCGCGCGCATCTTCCTGCAGAACGCCGTCAACCTCGGGCTCAACGTCGTGACGGCGCCGGACGTCTCTGCCTCCGAGGGCGACGAGCTGGAGATCACGGCCGCCGCGGTCGTCAACCGGACGACCGGCGAGTCGTTCAGCGTCGTTCCCCTGCCGAAGGCGCGCCAGGCCATCATCGAGGCCGGCGGCCTGATCGCCTACACCCGACAGCGCGTGCTCGAGACGACCGGCAAGGGCTGATGGCGGCGCCATGCTGGCCACCGTGAAGAGCCCTCGGCAGCGGGCCGACAGCTTCCTGCGTGACGCCGTCCAGTTTCGCCTCGGGGCGCTCGTCACCGAGGCCTCGCACCCCCGCTCGGCTGCGCTCGGCGAAACCGCCCGCCGGGACGCGGCGGCCGGCCTCGGCGTGCTCTTCGACGTGGACCGCGACGTCGTCCTGACCTACGACCGCTGGTCCCGCAGCGGCCAGCCCGAGCAGCTGCGCGATCGCCTCGTCGAGGCCCTCGAGGGCGGAGGCCGGGTGTTCTTCACGGGCTGCGGCGCCACCGGACGGCTGAGCATCCAGCTCGCCTCGACCTGGCGCGCGTTCTGGTTGGAGAGACGGCAACGCGGCCTTCTGGCCCCGGACCCCGACGCCTGGGAGGAGCGGGCCGTCAGCGTCATGGCGGGCGGCGACTACGCGCTCGTCAAGTCGGTGGAAGGCTTCGAGGACTTCGCTCCTTTCGGTCGCAAGCAGATCCGGGACCTCGGCGTCTCGAAAGGCGACGTGGTGTTCGCGATCACCGAGGGCGGCGAGACCTCTTTCGTGATCGGCACCGCCTGGCAGGGGCTCGAGGCGGGCGCGCGGGTGGTGTTCGTCTACAACAACCCCGACGAGTTGCTGCGGGCCCACGTCACGCGCAGCCGCGAGGTCCTCGACGAGCCCCGGATCCTCAAGGTCAACCTGACCACCGGGCCGATGGCGATCACCGGCTCGACGCGCATGCAGGCCACCAGCATCGAGCTGCTGGCGATGCTCACCGTCGTCGAGATGGCGCTGCGCGAGATCCTCGACCGCCGCGGAGCGAGCGAGCCCGGCGTCGGCCCCTCGGCGGAGGTGCCCGAGGCGATCCGGAACGGCCTGCGCGCGGTCCACGCCGAGCTCGCGGGCGAGCGCCTGCGCGAGGCTCTGGCACGCCTCGTCGTCGCCGAGGAAGAGGTCTACCGCAGAGGGCAAAGGACCTCCTACTTCGCCGACACGCTCGCGGTCGACGTGCTCACGGACACCACCGAGCGGAGCCCGACTTTCTGCACGCCCGCCTTCCGCAAGTGGGACGACGCGGAGGCTTCCGAGTCGTGGGCGTTCCTGTTCACCCCGGCGCCGACGAGCGAGCAGGCCTGGACGCGGCTGCTGCGGCGCGAGCCACAGGCGATCGAGTGGACCGAGAGCCAGCTGCGCGCGCTGCTCGACGAGGAGTCCACGGAGCGGCAGGCCGCGATCCTGCACGAGATCCGCAGGAGCGAGCTGCTGCGGTTCCGGATCGGCCTCGACGGCCTCCGCGACCGGCCGGCTCGCGCCGGCGACGGCGTCACGGCGGTGGCGGCGGAGGCGGACCTGCCGTTGCTCGAGGCGGGCGGAGCCTTCGCCCGCCAGCTCGCGTCGGCGCGCGCGGCGGGCGCGAGCGTGGCCGTGATCGGCGTTGGCCGGCGCCCGTTCAGCGAGCGGCTCGGCGCCCTCGCCGCCGCCACGGCGAGCCAGGGGTTGACGGTGTGCCTCGAGGTGCCCGAGACGCGCTTCCTGACCGACCCGCTGACGCGCATCGGGGTGAAGCTGCTGCTGAACGCGCTCTCGACCTGCACGATGGCCAGGCTCGGCCGCGTGCTCGGCAACCGGATGATCTGGGTCGTCCCCAGCAACCTGAAGCTCATCGACCGCTCGACCCGCTACATCCGCGACCTCGCCTCGGTTTCTTACGAGGACGCGTGCCGGGCGCTGTTCGAGGTGATCGAGTACGTGGAGCCCCGGCGGCGCGCGGGCAAGGCGTACCCGGCGCCCGTGGGCGTCGCCACCATGCGCCTGCGCCACGGGCTGAGCCTCGAGGCGGCGGAGGCGAGGCTGGTCCGCGAGCTGGCCTGATTCACTTCCCCGCCGTACCAGTCCGCACGCCGCCAGGCATGCCCACGCAGGCGCGCCTCGACGCTCGCGCGCAGGCATCCTGCCGAGACTGCGATGGCGCAGGTGGCCTAGGGTAGACTCGGGCGCCGGTCGAGGGGAATCCAAGCGAGGTCGCGGATGCTCGAAACGCTGGGGGCGTGGCACGGCGTCGTGAACGGCTGGGTCTGGGGCCCGGTCACCATGGCGCTGCTGATGGGGACCGGCGTCTACCTGACGCTGCTCACCCGCGGCGTGCAGTTCCGCTGGCTGGCCAAGGCGCTGCGGGAAGTGCTGGGACAGGTCTTCTCGAAGTCGCGCGCCGAGGGCACGGTGTCGCCGTTCCAGGCGGTGGCGACCGCGCTCGCCTCGACCGTCGGCGTCGGCAACATCGCGGGCGTCTCGACGGCGATCACGATCGGCGGGCCGGGCGCGCTGTTCTGGCTGATGGTCTCGGGGCTGCTCGGGATGGCCACCAAGTTCGCCGAGGTCGTGCTCGCGCTCACCTATCGCGAGAAGGACGCGGACGGCACCTGGCGCGGCGGCGCCATGTACATCCTGAAGAACGGGCTCGGAAAGCCCTGGCTCGGGACGCTGTTTGCCCTGCTCACGGCGCTCGCGGCCTTCGGCATCGGCAACATGGTCCAGGCCAACAGCGTCGCCGAGTCGATGAAGGCGAGCTTCGGCGTCTCGCCGGTCGTGAGCGGCGTCGTGATCGTCGCGCTCACCGCGGTCGTGATCCTGGGCGGCATCACGCGCATCGCCGAGGTCACGCAGTTCCTGGTGCCCTTCATGTGCATCTCCTACCTGATCGGCGCTGCCGTGATCCTGACGACGCACGTGGGCGACCTGCCGGCCGTGTTCGAGACCGTCCTGACCTCGGCCTTCACCGGCCACGCGGCGGTCGGCGGCTTCGCCGGGGCGGGCGTGATGCAGGCCATGCGCTTCGGGATCGCCCGCGGCCTGTTCAGCAACGAGGCCGGCCTCGGCTCGGCGCCGATGGTCCACGCGACGGCGCGCACCGACCACCCGGTGCGCCAGGGTCTCTACGGCATCTTCGAGGTGTTCGTGGACACGATCCTGGTCTGCGCCTCGA
Organism: uncultured Acidobacteriota bacterium; assembly: GCA_964568755.1. GTDB lineage: Bacteria > Acidobacteriota > Vicinamibacteria > Fen-336 > Fen-336 > DATBSL01. The sequence goes on from CAZMRX010000001.1 coordinate 4,773, forward strand.
CCGGCCTGGTGGTGCTGGTCACCGGCGAGTGGTCCAAGGGCGCCACGGGCGCGGCGCTCGCGGCGAAGGCCTTCGAGACGGGGCTGCCCGGCGTGTGGGGCGACGTGGTGGTGACGACCGGCATCCTCACTTTCGCGTTCTCCACCCTGCTCGGCTGGTCCTTCTATGGCGAGACCGCGACCGCGTACCTCTTCGGGACGAAGTCGATCCTGCCCTACCGCCTGCTGTGGCTCGTCGCCGCGTACCTCGGCGCCACCGGCTCGCTGCACGTCGTGTGGGACGTCGCCGACACGCTCAACGGCCTGATGGCCCTGCCGAACCTGGTCGCGCTCCTGGTCCTGAGCCCGGTGGTCGCGCGCTCGCTTCGCGAGTTCGCGGAGCGGGAGGCCGCGGCGGCGGGACGCTCGCGGTAGCGTCTCTGGAGCGGGACGCGTGAAGGTCGCGGTGGTGGGGGCGGGCCCGGCGGGGTCGCTGCTCTCCTACCATCTCGCCCGCGACGGCGCGGCTGTCACCGCATTCGACGCCTCGCACCCGCGCGAGAAGCCCTGCGGCGGCGGCGTCACGGGCAAGGCGCTGGCGCTGCTGCCGCCTTCTCCGCCCGACGATCCGCTGCCGGCTCGCTTCGTGGACGCCTGCCGTTTCGAGTCGGGGCTGGGCGAGGCCGTAGAGGTGCCGCTCGCACGAGCCGTGGCGGTGGCCTCGCGCCGCGAGCTGGACGCGTGGCTGCTGCGTCGGGCGACCGAGGCCGGAGCGCTCCACGCGGCCGAGCGGGTGGTGGAGGTCGACGCGTCCGGACGCGTCCGCACCAGCGCGGGTCGCGACGAGCGCTTCGACCTGATCGTCGGGGCCGACGGCGCCGGGAGCCTCGTGCGCCGCACCTTCCTGGAGCCGACGCCGACCGCCCGCCTGCACATGGCCGTCGGCTGGTTCGCCCGAGGCGCGGCGCCGATGCTGGTCCGCTTCGCGCCGGACCTCCGAGGCTATCTCTGGCTGTTTCCCCGTCCCGACCACGTGGGCGTCGGAATCGCCGCGCCCCTGGCCCTCGTTCCCACGCGCCAGCTTCTCGGCCGGCTCGAGGCGGAGGTGGCGCGCCACTTCCCCGCCCTCGTCGACGACGACGCGGGCCGCTACGCCCACACCATCCCTTCGCCCTCCGCCGACCCGCGGTCGATCCTGGAGATCGCGGGGAAGGGCTTCGCCCTGGTCGGCGACGCCGCCGCGCTCGTCGACCCGATCACGGGCGAAGGCATCTACTACGCGCTCCGGTCCGCGCGCGTGCTCGCCGACACGCTGCGGGCGGAGGGCGCCCCGGCTCGCTATCCCGAGCGGGCGCTCGAGGACTTCGGCCGCGAGCTGCTGAAGGCAGCCGCCTTGAGCGACCGCTTCTACGCGCCGGGCTTCTCGCGCCGCATGGTCGCGTACGCGGGGCAAAGCCGGGCGATCCGTAACGTCCTCGGCGACCTGGTGCTCGGCGATCAGGGATACGTCGGGCTGAAGCGGCGCCTGCTGCGGGCCGGCCCCCGCTTCCTGCTCGAGGCCGGTCTCCACCGCCTCACTTCGGCTTGAAGCCTGCGGGCAGCGCCACGTCCGCGGCCGTCGCGTCCGGCGTCACCCGCAGCAGCTCGTGCGCCGAGGTGAGCAGCATGGTGCGAGGGTCGGCCGGGTCGCCGGCGGCCTTCTTGAACATCTGCTTGGCCAGGAAGCCGGAGATGCCGGTGTCGGCCTTCTGGGCGTCCTTCTCGGCCGCGGCCACCTGCTCTGCGCTCTTGATCGCGGTCAGCGTGAGCGTCGTAGCGACCGTCGTTCCCTCCAGGTCCACCTTCTCGGTCTCGGCCTGCAGCTTCTGCATCGCCTGCATCGCGCCCGGGTACATCGCGGCGAGCGTCGCCATCTGTTGGGCCGAGGCCGTGCCCGACGCGGCGCCGTAGAGCTCGGCCATCTTCTGTGCGTAACGCCGGTTCCAGGCCGCGAGCTCGTCGAGCTCCGGAAGCCTGGGCACGAGCCAGATGTCGTTCCGGAACAGCAACCCGCCGGCTTGCTGCACCGAGCGGCCCTTCTCACGAACCGTAGCGCGGAGGATCACGAGGCGCGCCTCGTGCCCGGCGATCTCGCGCTTCTCGGCGGTCTTCGAGGCCTCGAAATCGACCTCGAACTCCTTCGCTGCGGCGTCCGTCGCCGCGCCTTGCTGGGCCGGCTGCTGCGACGGCTGCTGGCTCGCCTTCTGCTTCTCCTTCTCGGCCTTGGCGAGCGCCTCCTCGAAGCGCTGCTTCAGCTCCGCGAAGGTGGTGACGCTGTAGGTCTTCTTCTTGAAGTCGAGATCGTAGACCGCGCCTTCCGCGAGGTCCACGATCTGCCCCGTCTCGCCGCCCTTCACGAGCCGGCGTTCGCCAAGAACGGCGGTCGTGGTGACGATGCCTTCCTTGGCGGCCTTGCCGCCGCCGAACAGGCCCATGATCCCGCCGAGCGGCCCGCCGAGCTGGAAACGGGTCTTCTCCTCGGTCTTGACCCCGCCCTCCGCGAAGGACGAACCCGTCGCTGCGAGCGCGACCGCCAATGCAAGACGCGCGAGACCTCTTTCCATCGCTTCCTCCCATGCCCGGTGGGGTGACAGCGCCGGCCCCCCTACTTTAGCGCCGGGCGACCGCGCGGCGTGTGCGGGCGCGCGCCGTAGAATCAGCCGTGACTTCGGCGCGGCGTCCCCCCGGGACGTTCTGGTGGCTCCTGGCGCTGGCGGCGGGCTTCGCCGCGCTCGCGGTGGTCGGCTATCGGGCGCGGGATCCGGACTCGCGTCTCTATGCCGAGATCTCGGCTCGGATGGCGGAGGCTCCCCCACGCACCTGGATCGCGCCCGAGTTCCCGCCGGGCTGGTTCATGAGCGGCCACTTCCGCGAGCACCCGGCGGGGCTGTTCGTGCCCGCCGCGGCACTGGCGGCGCTCGGCTATCCGCCCGCACAGGCCGCCTACGCGATGAACGCCGTCTACCAGGTGCTGGGGATCGTGCTCCTGCAGCGGCTGGCCGCGACGCTCGTGCCGGGAGTGGAAGCCCGTGCGCTCGGCTGGCTGATCCAGCTGCTGCCGATCGCCTTCACCTTCCGGATCCGCGCGAACCACGAGGCGGCGCTGCTGCTGTGCCTGCTGGCCGCCCTCTACGGCACCGAGCGCGCGCGCCGCGAGCCGCGCTTCGTGCTGCTGACGGTGGCGGGACTCGTCGGCCTGCTGCTCGTGAAGGGCCTGCTGGCGGCATTCGGGCCCGTGCTCTGCGTACTGTGGCTCGTGGCGCGGCGGCTCGCGTCCGGCGAACGCCCGGCGTCGGATCGCGGGGCCTGGCTCGGGATCGCGGCCGGGGTCCTGGCCATGGCCGCGACAGCCGCCGTTTACGAGCTCCTGTATCGGCAGGCGGCGGGCGAGCCGTTCTGGTCCTTCTATGCGACCCGACAGCTCGGGGTCGCGGCCGAAAGCGACGCGGCCTCGGGCGTGGTTGGAGTGCTCTACGGCCTCGCCTGGTATCTCGGGCGCGCGATCTGGTTCCCCTTCCCCTGGAGCGTGATCCTGCTGGTGGCCGTGTGGCGAGCCTTCGCTCGAGGAGGGTTGCTTCGCGAGTCAGCCCCGTCCGACGCGGGCACGCGCGCGGGCGCGCTCTTCACGGCGGCCGTCGTCGCGCTCTACGTGGGGCTGTTCAGCCTCTCCGACCGCCGCGCCGACCGCTACATCTTCCCGGTCTACTACGCCGTGGGGACCGCGGGAGGAATCGCGGCGCTGCGGCTCGTGCCGTCGCTGCGCCGCCTCGGGGAGAGACTCGACCGGCCCTGGCTGCCGGCGGCCGTGTGGGCCGCGACGTTCGCGGCCCACCTCTTCGCCGGACGCCTCGGCCTGCCCACCGTCAAGCTGTAGTCAGCGGCGTTTCGCGCAAGATCCGTGGTCGTTGTCGAAGCGGAACGCCGCTTTCTGGAAGGCTTGCCCCTCGGCTCAGAACGCGTGGCCCAGGCCGAAGACGAAGCGGCCCTGCGGCTCGCCGGGCTGCCTGTCCAGGATCCAGGCATACTCGAGCCGCAGCGGTCCGAAGGGGAACATGTAGCGCAGCCCGACCCCGGCGCTGTGGCGCAGGTCCTTCAGGCTCCACTCCCCCGCCGTGATCCAGGTGTTGCCCGCATCCCAGAAGACGCCGCCCTTCAGGCTCTTGAAGATCGGGAAGCGCAGCTCCTGGTTGAAGACGGCGACGGCCTGGCCGCCCAGGGAAAGGCCGTCCGGCGACTGCGGGCCGACTGCGTTCTGCTCGAAGCCGCGCACGGTCGTCGGACCGCCGGCGCGAAAGCGGTTCTCGATCAGCAGCAGCGTGAAATCGCCGGGGACGACGCCCGCGCGGTAGCCCTGCGCCCAGACGAGCGGACCGAGCGGGACGTACGAGAAGAACTGGCCGTAGAGCCGCACGTAGTCCACGTCGGAGCCGAGCCAGGTCCGGGCGAACTCGCTGGTCGCGGTCCAGAACACGCCGCGGCGCGGATCGGTCAGGCTGTCGCGCTCGTCGCCGATCAGCGCCAGCGGGACGAAGCCGCGGTGCCCGAGCAGCAGCGGCTCGGCGCCCTCGGTCGGGAGGTAGTCGATCGTCTTGTAGGTGTAGCCCCACTGCAGCCGCAGCCGGTCGTGCCACCGGCGGCCGCGCCGGTCGCGCAGCAGCGCCCGCGACTGCAGCAAGGACACGCCTCGCACGCGTGTGTCCAGGCCTTCGATGTCGATCAGGTCGTCGTCGTCGTCGAACACGACCAGCTGCGTGCGCACGCGCAGGCCCGCGAGCGTCGGCGCGTCGAGCGTGACGCCCCAGGTGGTCCGGCTCGTGGTGGCGAAGGCGTGGGCGCGCACGTTCACGCCCCAGCCGAAGGGGCTGTTGAGCTCGACGGCGGCCGCGGCCGCGATCTCGCCGCCTTGCGTCGTGGAAGCCGCCGCGTCCGCGCCGGACGAGCCGGACGAGCCCGCGGTCGTGTAGCGCAGCCCGTACTCCAGCTGCACGTCGGGCTTGTGGACGAGGCCGACCACGACGTCGCGCAGCGCGTCGTTCCCGGGGCGGGGCTCCGAGCGCACGTCCACCGAGCGGAAGATGCCGGTGTCCGACAGCCGCTCGCGCGTCTCGGCGATCGGCCCGGGCTTGAGATAGTCACCCTCGCGCAGCTGCAGCGAGCGGCGGACGACACCGTCCCGGGTGTTGCCCGTGTCCACCACGCTGATCGAGCCGATGCGGGGTCGCGGGCCGGGATCGACCTGGAAGCGCACGCTCACGCTCGTGCCGCGGGCCTCGATCGTGCCGCTCGCCTGCGCCTCGACGAAGCCCTGGGCGCGGTACCACGCGCCGAGCGCGTCGCGGTCGGCCACGTAGGCGGCGAGGTCGAACGGCTGCCCCTCGCGAAGCTTCAGCGCCGGCGGCGAGGCGTCGAGCTCGGTCGTCTCCGCCGGCAGCTCGATCTTCGCGATCGTGGCGGCCGAGCGCTCGCGCACCGGGATCGTCACGCTGAGCGTACCGGTGGCCGGGTCGAACGCCGACTTCGGGGTCGTGACGCGCGCGCGCAGGTGGCCGATCCCCGCGTAGGCGAGCCGAACCGCGTTGCCGATGCGCGCGCTGCGCGGGTCGAGCGCCTCGAAGAACTCCAGGCTGCCCGGCCGCGGCAGCGCCGCGAGCAGCGCCGCGTCGGAGAGCGCGCTGTTGCCGTCGAAGTCGACCGCCACGCGCGTGCCCTTGGCGCCTCGCGCGACGCGCAGCCCGATGTCGACTCGGCCCTCGGCCGTCGTGGCCTGGGGAGTCACGCTCGCGCCGTAGTAGCCTTCGGCCTGCAGGCGGTGCAGCGCGACGCGCGCGACCTGCGCGGCGGCCGCTTCCGGCGACAGGTAGCCCGAGAACGCCTTCTGGGCCTCCTTCTTCGTCTTGCCGCCCGGGTCGTCGCCGCTCCAGGCGATCCGCACCAGCGGGCCCGCCTCGACGCGCAGCACCAGCTCCACGCCGCCCTTGGCGGGAAGCGACGTCGCGTCGACGCTGGCTGAGAGGTGGCCGGCGCGGGCGAGCCGCTCGCGCACCCGGTCCGCCGCCTGCTCGCGCTGCAGCACGCTGTAGCGCCTGCGCAGCTTGAGCTTCGTGGCGCCGCGCAGCTCCTGCTCCGCGACGGGCAGCTCGCCTTCGAAGCGCAGCGCCGCGAGCCGCTCGATCTCGCGCGCGCCGCGGGCGCGGCTCCGCCGGTTCCACAGGTCGAAGGAGACACGGTCGCTGCCCTCGATCGAGAAGCTGTTGTCGTCCTCGGTGATCCCGCGGACGCGGAAGCGGCCGCCGCCGGGGTTGAGCTCGACGATCCAGCGCTGCTCGGTGCCATCGAGCGCCGTCGAGTAGAAGACCGACAGGTTCTGGTTGACGCGCGTGCCGATGTTGAAGCGCTGGGTCGGGTCGGTGTCATTCGTGAGCAGCGAGCGGTCCGGGGCCACGTCGATCAGGATCGTCTCGCCCACGCCCTTCTGCAGCATGCCGCCGACGGCCACCGCCAGCTGCTCCGCTACGACGGCGCCGCCCTGCGAGGCCGTGTCCGCCGCCGTGCGGCCCCAGAGCAGCAGCGTGACGAGGTCCGTCTCCGACAGGTCCGTGCGGTCGGAAGCGATCGTGAGCTCGAGGTCGTCGAGCGCCCCACGCGCGCGGATGTCCAGGTTCGTCCCGCTCACCCGCGACTGCCCCTGGAAGTCGAGCTCGGGGGTGCGCGCCGGGTAGCCGTTGAGCTCGACGCGACCCTGGGCCACCCGCACCCGGCCGCGCCCGAGCACGAGCTCGCCGCCCTCGCGCAGCGCGAGCGTCCCCTCCGCGACCGGCTGGGCCAGCGTGCCGGAGGCGACGAACGCCCCTTCCACGTCCACGGTCATCGTCGCGTTGCGGATCCGCACCGGCTCGACCAGCCGCAAGTTCACCCCGAGCGCGACCTGGTCGGCGAGCGATCCGCCGTCGAGCGCGCCGAGCTGCCAGTCGAGGCGGTCGAGCGACTGGCTCTTCGCGTCGAACTCCGCGGTGTAGTAGCCCTGGGCGAGTGCGACGTCGCCCGCCAGCCGGTAGCGGCCCTCCTCCCCCGTGAGCTTCAGGCTTCCCGTCGCACGGCCGCGGAAGCCGGGCGGGTGCTGGATCGGAACGCGCTCGGCCTCGAGCGTCACCTCGACCGTGCCGAGGAGCCCGCGCCCGAGGCGCGAGCCGCCCCGGGCCGTGATCCGCCCGTCGCCCGCGGCGCCGCTCGCGTCGAGGCTGACGCGGTCGCCCTCGAAGCGGAGTGAGCCCGCAATCTCGGTAGCCGCGAAGTTGAGCGTCTCGAGCGACAGGCGCGCGTGCTCCACCTGGACGCCGCCCGAGAGGCGCCACGCGTCCCCTTCGTAGCTCGCGCGCGCGTCGAGCGTAGCGGGGCCGGCGACGCTGGTCTCGGGAAGAAAGGGGCTGAGCGCCCGCAGGTCCACACGCCCCTCGAGGCTGGCCTCGCCGCGCGGCGCACCCTCGCCGACGCGACCCCCGACGCGAGCCGCGAGCGAGCCGAGCGAGCCCTGGAGCCGCACGGGCTCGAGCGTGAGCGTGCCGCGCTCGAGCGACCAGGCCACCGGGGCGGCGAGCGCGAGATCGCCCTCGACCGAGCGCGTCTCGAGGCGCGTCAGGCGGCCGCCCGCCGAGAGCGCCGCGAGCGAGGGCGCGGCGGCCTGCAGCTCGCCCTCGAGCGACAGCAGGAGCGTGGGCGAGTCGGCCGCCTCGCGCTGCTCGCGGTCGAGGAGTCGCGCGAGGTCGACGTCCTGCATCTCGAACCGGAAGCGCGGCGACTCGCCTTTGCCGCCCGCGAACAGCGGCACGCCGCCGCTGGCGCTCAGCTTTCCGCCGAGCAGGTTGGCCTGCAGCCGCTCGACGCGCAGCTCGCGGCCCGCGAAGCTCGCGTCGACGTCGAGGTCGTTCCAGCGGACACCCTCGTGGCGCCCGCGGATGTCCGCCAGCACCAGGTTGCCCGAGAGCGCCGGCGACTCGAGCGTGCCGCCGACCGCGAGCTGCAGCTCTCCCGTGCCTCCAAGGGTCCGGCCGGGCAGCGCGGGGTCGAGCGCCGCCATGTCGACGTGGCCCTCGAGCTGGAGGTCGAACGGGCTCGCCGCCGCGAGCGCGATCCGGCCGCTCGCCGCGAGCCAGGCCTTTCCGGCCTCGAGCCGGAACCCCTGGATCTCGAGCGCCGCGCGGTCGCCGTGCAGGGAGAACGGGGCCGTCCGCCACTCGAGTCGGCGCACGCGGCCCGAAGCCGCGAGGTCCGAGCTCGCGTAGCGCAGGCGCCCGGGCTCGCGCAACGGCAGCTCGACGACGACGGTCCCGCTCGCCTCGAGCGTCACGCGCCTCTCCGGCCCCGTCTGGGGCGCCGTCTCGGGCCCCAGCAGCGCCTGCAACGGCAGCGCCCAGGCGTCGATCTAGAGCCGGAGCGGCCAGTCGCCTTCGAGCGCGGCGCTGCCCTGCAGGAAAGGCGTCGGGCCGCTGCCGGTGAGCTTCAGCTGGCGTCCGTCGGAACGCCCGGTCACCGAGAGCGCCGGCAGCGGCGCGCCGTCGAAGGCCGCGTCGGCGAGCGTCAGCTGCAGGTCGCCCGCGGGCGAGGCCGTGGTGCCGGAGAGCGCCAGCCGGCCCGCGAGCGTCCCCGTCACTCGTCGGGTGGCCGCCGGCACGAGCGGCAGCCTCTCCCAGGCGAGGCCGCTCGCCTCGAGCATCCCCTCGAGCGCCCCCGAGCTCGGCTCGTAACGGCCGGTCCCGGTGATGCGCCCGCCGGCGAGGTCGGCCTGCAGCCGCTCCACCCGGACGTGGCTCCCCGCGCTCGTAGCTTCCAGCTCGAGAGCCACTTCGTCCTCGGCGCGTTCGGGGCCGGCCTCCGGGCGTCGCAGGCGCGCGGTCGCGCGCAGCGAGGCGCCGCCCACGGGCTCGTCGCGCGGCCCGCTGACTCGGATCGTGCCCGTGGCCGGGCCGGCCCCTTCGAGATCGAGGAGCGCCAGGGCCGGCTCCAGCTCGAGGGCGTCGATCTCGCCGGCGAGGTCCCACTCGCCGCCGGGAGCGAGCGGGACGCCCCCGGTGAGTGTCGCCTGTCCGCCGCCCGAGCGCAGGACGAGCGGAGCCACCGAGAGGCGGCGCTCCTCGTAGCGCAGCTCGGCGTCGAGGCCGAGCGGACGGCCGCGCAGGGCGAGCTCCTGCCCGCGCACGCGCGCCTGCGCGCGCGGCTCCGACGCGCGACCCGAGACCTCGCCTTCGGCCAGCAGGCGGCCCGCGATCTCGGGCACGTGCGCGGGCTGACCGACGTCTGCCAGCAACTCCGGCAACGCCTGAATCGGCAGGTCGGCGGTGAACCGGCCCACGACCTCCCCCGAGGCGGCAAGCTCGGCCTCGCCGCCCAGCCGGGCGCCGCGCGCCTCGACGCGCGCGTCCCGAAGCGTGAGTGAGAGGCCGCGCGTCCTCACGCTGGCGGATCCCGTCGGCTTGAGGCCGGCTCCCTCACCGGCCTCCAGCGTCAGCTGGCCCTCGCCGCGCGCCGCGCCGATGTCCCAGCCCGCGGTCGTCCAGTGCAGCGTGCCGCTCGCCCGCGCCGCGAGCGGCAGCTCGGCCCCCGACGCCGCTCGCGCGAGCGCCGCAGGATCGAGCCCGAGCGCGCGCACGCGCAGATCGGTGGTCACCGAGGCGATGAGCGCCAGCGGTCCCTCCGCCTCGAGCCGACCGCCGAAGCCGCGCGCCGTGAACGAATCCACGACCAGCCGCGCCCCATCGAAGCGGCCGCGGCCGGCCGCGATCCAGGGCCCGACTCCCGCGACCGTCAACGCGGGCGCCGAGGCGTCGAGCGTGCCGGTCAAGCGGTCGTCGTCGACCGCGATGGCCGCTGTCGCCTGCACGCGGCCGCGCAGGTCGCTCTCCGGCGAGAGTTGTCGAACGAGCGCGTCGTCGACGTCGGCCCGGGCCTGTGCCGTAACGGTCATCGGCAGGATCCGCTGCAGGCGCCCGCCGAGCTCGACGCTCGAAGCGCCGGCGACCACGCGGGCCTGCTCGACCGCGAGCGCGCCCCCGTCGAGCGAGATCACGGCAGAGGCGCTCGCCGGCGTGACGCGCAGCCCGCCTTCGGGCCAGCCGAGCCCGGCGTCGGCGATGCGGATTGTCGTGCGGCGGCTCGCGCCCGCCATCTCGAGATCGAAGCGTCCCAGCACGAGCCAGGGCGCGCCCTTCGCGTCGCGCAGCTCGAGCCGGCCCTCGATCAAACCGGCCCGCTCGAAGCGCTCCAGCACACGCCAGGGCTGGGCCGCCAGGCCGATGGCCGGCCGCCGTCCTGCCTCCGCCTCGCCGCTGCCGGTCACGACGAGGCTGGGCCGGACGAGCGACAGGTGCGGCCCCGACGCCGGGGACCAGTCGACCGCGACGCGTTGAACGTCGAGGCGGGTGCCGGGGAGGGTGACGCTCACGGCCGTCGCGGCGGCGCGGCCCTTCCACAGCGCGAGCTCGAGCTGGCCGAGCCGCAGCCTGCCCCCCACCGCGTTCGAGCCCCACGACTCGACGAAGGCGCGCAGCGCGCCGCGGCCGGGTGGCGTGTGCAGGAACGCGAGCCCGAGCAGCAGCGTCAGGAAGACGACGACCGCGAGCACGAGGCCCGCACGCAACGCCTGCCGCAGCCGGGAGCGCCGGCGCGGTGCCGGCGCCGAAGGCGCTACGGCTTCGGCCTCCCGGTCGCCGCCCGACTCGCTCACCTCCTGATTCTAAGCGAGCGGCACATCGGCTACCCTCGGGCATGGCCGAGGTCGCGCTCGTGGGCGTGCCGTGGGACGAGCACTCGTCATTCCTCCGGGGCGCGGCAGGCGCCCCGGTTCTGATCCGGACGGCGATGCGCTCGCCTTCGTCGAATCTCTCGACCGAGTCCGGCTTGGACCTCGCCACGGACGCGCGCTTCCGGGACGCCGGCGACCTCGAGATCCCGGCCGGCGCCGCGGCCCTGTCGGCCATCGAGCGCGGCATCGCGACGCTCGCGGCAACGGGCGCGCGCTTGCTCGCGCTCGGCGGCGACCACGCGATCAGCTACCCGGTCGTGCGCGCGCAGGCGGCCCGCCACCCGGGCCTCACGCTGGTGCATTTCGACGCGCATCCCGATCTCTACGACGAGTTCGAGGGCGACCGGCTGTCGCACGCCTGCCCGTTCGCCCGGATCATGGAGGAGAAGCTCGCGAGCCGGCTGGTGCAGATCGGCATCCGCACGCTCAACGCGCCGCAACGGACCCAGGTCGCGCGCTTCGGCGTCGAGGTCGTGGAGATGAAGGACTTCCGGCCCGACCTGGTCGTGGAGGCCGCCGGCCCCGTCTACGTCTCGGTCGACCTCGACGGCCTCGACCCGGCCTTCGCCCCCGGCGTCTCGCACCCGGAGCCGGGCGGGCTCTCGACGCGCGACGTGATCGGCGTGATCCAGCGCCTGCGCGGCCGCGTCGTCGGCGCGGACGTCGTGGAGCTCAATCCAACGCGCGACGCGGGAGGACTCACCGCCGCAGTGGCAGCCAAGCTCGCGAAGGAGCTGGCCGCGCGCATGCTCGACGACTAGCGAGCGCCCGTTGCCGGGGGGCGCGCGCTGGCGTAGGCTACCCTCCCTCCGATGATCGGACAGACGGTCGGCCACTACGAGGTCGAAGAGCGCCTCGGCGGCGGCGGCATGGGCGTCGTCTACCGGGCGCGCGACCGCAAGCTCGGCCGCCAGGTGGCGCTCAAGTTCCTGTCCTCGCACCTGGTGGCGAGCGAGCGCGCCAAGCAGCGCTTCATGGCCGAGGCGCGCGCCGCCTCTGCGCTCGACCACCCGGCGATCGCCACGATCCACGCGATCGAGGAGACGAAGGACGGCGAGCTCTACATCGTGATGGCCTACTACGAGGGCGAGACGATCGCCACGCGGCTCTCGCGGCGCGGTGCGATCCCGGTGGGCCAGGCGATCGAGCTCGCGCTGCAGGCGGCCGAGGGCCTGGCGCGCGCCCACGAGAGCGGCATCGTGCACCGCGACGTCAAGCCCGCCAACCTGATGCTCACGGCGGACGAGCGTCTGAAGGTGCTCGACTTCGGGCTCGCCAAGGTCGAGGACGTGCGCCTGACGGACGCCGGCACCACGCTCGGGACGCCGGCCTACATGTCCCCCGAGCAGGCGCGCGGCGCCCCGCTCGACCACCGCACCGACGTCTGGTCGCTCGGGGTCGTGCTCTACGAGATGCTGACCGGGCGCCTGCCGTTCACCGGCGAGCACCGCGAGCAGGTGCTCGAGGCCGTGCGCCATGCCGACCCCTTGCCCCCGAGCCGCCTTGCCAGCGTGCCGCCCGAGCTCGAGGCGGTCGTGCTGCGGGCGCTCAGCCGCGCTCCTGCCGCGCGCCAGCCGACGATGGCCGCGTTCCTGGGCGAGCTGCGCGCGGTGCGCGACTCGCGCATCGGAGCCTCCAGCGCGGACACGCTGGTGCGCCCGGCCTCCCCGACCGAGCGCGACGCGCCCACGGCGGCCCCGACGGATCGTTCGACGATGCCGTCGGGAGAGCGTCGCTTCGTGAGCGTGCTCGCGTGCGACGTGGCCGACATCCTCTCGCTGTCCGAGGACACCGACCCCGAGGAGCTGCGCGAGGTGCTGGCGCGCTGCCACGAGACGGGCGCCGCCGTGGTGCGGCGGCTCGACGGGCACCTGGCGAAGGCCGACGAGGGCCGCCTGGTGGCCTACTTCGGCTACCCGGTGGCGCACGAGGACGACGCGCAGCGCGCGGTGCGTGCCGCGATGGCGATCGTCGCCGAGCTGTCGCGGCCGGACTCGCCCCGCGGACCGGCATCCGCCCCGCTGCTGCCCCGGGCCGCCGTCCACACCGGCCTGATGGTCGCGGGCGACGCACGCTCGTCGGGCGCCGGCCTGGTGGGCAACGCCCCGGCGATCGCCGCGCGCCTCGTCGAGCGGGCGCAGCCCGGCTCGGTGCTCGTGAGCTCCGACACCCGCCCGCTGGTCGAGCGGCTGTTCGAGCTGGAGGAGGCGGGCGAGCTGGCGCTGCCCGGGCTCAGCCGGCCGGTGACGCTCGCGCGCGTGCTGTGCGAGAGCAGCGCGGAGTCGAGCGGGATCTCGCGGGCCGCGCTCACGCCGTTCGTGGGCCGCGAGGAGGACCTGGCGCTGGTGCTGGCGCGCTTCGAGCTCGCGCGCGAAGGACACGGCCAGGCGGTGCTGGTCTCCGGCGAGCCCGGGATCGGCAAGTCGCGGCTGCTTTTCGAGCTCGGCGAGCGCCTGCGCGACGCGCCCCACTTCCTGCTCGAGTGCCGATCCTCGCCCTACCACACCAACCACGCGCTCCACCCCGTGATCGAGATGCTGTCCCGGCTCGCCCGGCTCGAGGACGCGCACACGCCTGACGAGAAGCGCGAGCGCCTGACGCGCGCGCTCGAGCCCGTGGGGGCCAGCCCCGAGACGGTGGCGCTCCTGACCGACGCGCTGTCGCTCCCGCCGGACGAGGCGCGCTCGCCGCTCGAGCTCACGCCGCAGAAGCGCAAGCAGAAGACGCTCGAGGCGATGCTGCAGCTGGTGCTGGCGGCGTCGGCGCGCAAGCCCGTGCTGCTGGTGGTGGAGGACCTGCACTGGCTGGATCCCTCGAGCGACGAGGTGCTGGAAGCGGTGGTGCGCCAGGCGACCGGCGCCGCGGTGCTCGTGATCGCCACCGCGCGGCCGGGCGCGAGCCCCAGCTGGGCGAGCGAGGAGCACGTGACCCGCCTCGCGCTGCGCCGGCTCTCGCGGCTGCAGACCGAGCGGCTGGTCGAGCGCGTCGCCGGCAAGGGCGGGCTGCCCGCCGCGATCGTGGAGCAGGTGCTGAGCCGCACCGACGGCGTCCCGCTGTTCGCCGAGGAGCTGACGCGCGCGATCTGCGATGCCGCGGCGGTCCAGGATTCCGGCCAGCGGCCCACGGCCGAGGCGCTCGCCACGTTCGTGCCCGCGACGCTGCAGGAGTCGCTGGCCGCACGCCTCGACCGGCTCGGCCCCGCGAAAGGCACGGCCCAGCTGGCCGCCGTGCTCGGGCGCGAGTTCCCGCTGCGCTGGCTCGAGGCCGTCACGCCGCTGTCGGCCGACGCGCTGCGCGGCGAGCTCGAGAAGCTGGTCGACTCGGGTCTGCTCCAGCCGCGCGGACCCGCGCCGGCGTCCACCTACCTGTTCAAGCACGGTCTGGTGCAGGAAGCGGCCTACGCGTCGCTGCTCAAGACGACGCGCCAGCAGTACCACGAGCGGGTGGCGCGCGCGCTCGAGGAGCGCTTCCCGGAGACGGCGAAAGCGCAGCCGCACCTCCTGGCGCACCACCTCACGGAGGCCGGCCAAGCCCCCGCCGCGATCGTGTGGTGGTCGCGCGCCGCGGATCGGGCGGGCGACCGCTTCGCGAGCCGCGAGGCCGTGGCCAACCTGCGGCGGGCGCTCGACCTGCTGCCGACGCTGCCCGAGGGTCGTGAGCGCGACGGATACGAGCTGGGCCTCCAGATGGGCGTGTGTGCTCTGCTCCCGAGCGTGAGCGGCTACACCTCGGCCGAGACCGAGCAGGCCTACCTGCGGGCGCAGGAGCTGTGCGACCGCGCGGGCCGCGTGGCCGAGAACTTCTTCGTCCACCATGGGCTCTGGGCTTTCCACCTGGTGTGCGGCCGGCTCGAGGTCGCGCACGAGCGGGCGCGGGCGCTCCTCGATGCGGGGCTCGAGCGAGGCGACACGCTCTCGGTCCTCGACGGTCACTACGCGCTCGGCTGCACGCTCGCCGACATCGGAGAGACCGAGGCCTCGCTCCACCACCTCGAGCGGGGAACCGCCGTGGACGAAGCCGATCCCGGCCGGGCCCCGAGCTACCACGCCGGGATGGAGCTGGGCATCACGACACCGGCGTTCGCGGTGATGCCGCTGTGGCTGCTCGGCCGCCCCGACGCCGCCCTCGAGCGCGCCCGGCGCACCGCCGAGAAGGCGCGGGCGCTCGGCCACCCGCTGAGCCTCGCTTTCGCGCTCTACTACGTCACCTGGGCCCACGTGCACCGGGGCGAGGCGGCGCGGGCCGCGGAGAGCGCGAGAGAGATCCTGAGGCTGTCCGAGGAGCACGGGCTGTTCTTCGGGCCGCTCGGCGGGGCGATGCTGGGCTGGGCGCTCGACCAGGAGGCCTCGCTGGTCGCCGCGTGGCGCGCACCGCGACCGATGGAGGCCGAGGCGTCCCCGGCCAGCGACGAGGACTTCGAGCGCGTCGCGATGAGCCTGCGCCTCTACCAGGGCTCGGGCGCGGTGCTGAACGTCCCGTTCATGCTCTGGCTGGTGGCGCTCGGCCACGCGCGGCGCCGCCGTTTCGCCGAGGCCCGTGCGGCGGTGGACGAGGCGCTCAGGGTGGTGGCCGAGACGAAGGAGACCTGGTGGCAGGCCGAGCTGCTGCGGCTCTCCGGCGAGCTGGCGCTCGCGCTCGCGGCCGGCAGCGAAGCCGGACAGGCCGCGGCGCGCGACGAGGCCGAAGCCGCGTTCGCGCGCGCCGGCGAGATCGCCGCGAGCCAGAAGGCGCTCGCGCTCGAGCTGCGCGCGGCGGCGAGCCTGGCGCGGCTGCGGAAGGACCGGGGCCGGGCGAAAGACGGCAACGCCGCCCTGGCCGCGGTGCTCGCGCGCTTCGCCGAAGGCCACGCCACCGGCGACCTCGTCGCCGCGCGCGCGCTGCTCGCCGAGCTCCAGTAGCCTCGGGGCCGACTCGCCCGGCTTCCAGCATGCCCACGCTTCGCGGCTTCATCCTTCACCCGACCTACCGGGTCGAGGCGGGCGCGCCGGTCCTTCACCTGTACGGGCGGCTCGAGGACGCGCGGCCGTTCCTGGTGCGCGAACGCCGGCTGGTGCCGCGCTTCTACGTCGAGTCGCAGGACTCGGAGCGGGCCAGAACCAAGGGCGCGGTACGGCAGGCGCCCACCGACCAGGTCACGCTCGCGGGGCGACCCGTCGCGCGGGTCGAGGTGGCCGAGCCCGGGGACGTCCCCGCGCTGCGCGAGCGGCTGGCGCGGGCGGGGGTCGCGACGTACGAGGCGGACGTGCGCTTCGCGATGCGGCACCTGATCGACCGCGGCATCCGCGGGTCCGTCGAGATCCGGGGCGAGGGCCGCGAGACGCCCGGCACGGGCGTCGTCTTCGAGGATCCCGAGCTCGTGCCCGCCGACTGGACGCCGCGGCTGCGCGTGCTCTCGATCGACATCGAGACCGATCCCCTGGCGCGCCGCCTGCTCGCGATCGGCCTTCACGGCTGCTCGGCCTCGGAGGTGCTGCTGCTGACCGCCGAGGGCCGCCCGTGTCCGGACGGCGCCCGCCCTTTCGCCACCCAGCGCGACCTGCTCCAAGGCTTCTGCGCGCGCGTGCGCGAGCTCGACCCCGACGTGCTGACCGGCTGGAACGTCGTCGACTTCGACCTGGCCGTGCTCGACCGCGTCGCGCGAGCCGAGCGCGTCCCGCTCGCGCTCGGCCGCGGGCCGGAGCCGCTGCGGCTGCGACCGATGGCCGGCACGCGCGGCGCGCTGCAGGCGAGCCTGCCCGATCGCGTGGTGCTCGACGGCATCCGCCTGCTGCGCGGCGCCTTCGTGCGGATGGACGACTACGGCCTCGACGCCGTCGCGCGCGCGGTGCTGGGCGAGGGCAAGACGCTCGCCGGCCACGGGCGCGCGGAGGAGATCCTGCGCCTGTTCGAGGAGGACCGCGAGCGGCTGGTGCTCTACAACCGCACCGACGCACGCCTCGCGCTCGAGATCCTCGAGCGGCTGCGGCTCGTGGAGCTCGCGGTCGAGCGAAGCCGGCTCACCGGCCTGCCGCTCGACCGGGTCGCTTCGTCGATCGCGGCCTTCGACTTCCTGTACCTCTCGGCTCTCGGAAGGCGCCACGTGGTCGCCCCGAGCGTGCGCGCGTCGGGCGAGACGGTGGAGCCGCAGACCGGCGGCCACGTGCTCGAGCCGCTCCCCGGCCTCTACACGAACGTCGTCGTGCTCGACTTCAAGAGCCTCTATCCGAGCCTGATCCGCACCTTCGAGATCGACCCCCTCAACCTGATCCGACCCGAGGCCGGACAGGCGGGAGACGAGGCGATCGTGGCCCCGAGCGGAGCCGCCTTCGCACGCCGCAAGGGCCTGCTGAGCGAGATCCTCGACGAGCTGATGCCGCGGCGCGAGGAGGCGCGCCGCGCGGGCGACACCGTCAAGAGCCACGCGATCAAGATCCTGATGAACTCCTTCTATGGCGTGCTCGGGACGCCGGCCTGCCGCTTCTACGACCCGCGCCTCGCCAACGCGATCACCGGGTTCGGGCGCGAGCTGCTGCTCTGGTGCCAGGCGCGAATCGAGAAGGGCGGCCGGCGCGTGCTCTACGGCGACACCGACAGCCTGTTCGTGGAGACGGGCGCCGCGGACGCCGCCGCGGCCCGAGGCGTCGGCGAGTCGCTCGCGGCCGAGCTCAACCGCGATCTCGAACGGCACATCCAGGCGCGCTGGCGCGTGACCAGCCGGCTCGAGCTCGCCTTCGACCGGCTGTATCTGCGCCTGTGCCTGCCGGCCATGCGCGGCGGCACCGCGGGGGCGCGCAAGCGCTACGCCGGCCTCGTCGACGCGGCGGCGGGCGCGCGCGTCGTCTTCACCGGCATGGAAGCGGTCCGCGGCGATTGGACCGAGCTCGCCAAGCAGGTGCAGCGCGAGCTGTACGCGCGGCTCTTCGGCGACCGGCCGGTCTTCGAGTACCTGCGTGGAGTGGTCGCCGAGCTGCGCAATGGCGCGCACGACGACCTTCTGGTGTACCGCAAGGCGCTGCGCAAGCCGCCCGAGGCCTACACCGCGACGACGCCCCCGCACGTGGCGGCCGCGCGCAAGATGCCGGGGAAGACCCGCGGCCGGGTGGCCTACGTCGTCACCACCGACGGCCCCGAGCCCGCTGACGAGCGGCGCCACCCGATCGACTACGAGCACTACGTCGAGCGGCAGCTGCGCGCGGTCGCCGAGCCCGTCCTGCTGCTCCTCGGCCAGGACTGGGACGACGTCTCGGGCTCGCGGAAGCAGCTCTCGCTGTTCTGAGCCCGGCCTCAGCGCGCGTTCGCGGGGAGGATCTGGAGCGCGCTGCGGCTGCCGCCGGGCGCGAAGTAGCCGGTGCGGTGGCGGACCTGCAGGCTGCCCTGCCGCGTCCTGACCGCGATCCGCCGGAAGCGGCCGTCGGCGCTCGGGTTGAGCGGCACGTAGCCGACGCCGTAGAGCGTGCGCAGCTCGGAAGCGATGCGGTCGTAAGCCCCGTCTAGCTCGACGAGCGAGCGCGGGAAGTAGGCGCGGCCGCCGGTCTCGCGCGCGAGCGCCGTCAGCACGTAGGTCGGCACGGTGGGCGCGGGATGCCCCGGCACCGGCGGCGTCAGCAGGCCGATCGTGTAGATCACCACGCCGGAGCGGCGCGCGAGGTCGATCAGCTGCTCGTCGTCGACCATCGAGGCGGTGTCCTCGCCGTCCGAGAGCACCACGATCGCGCGCCGCTGCATCGCGTCGGGGTCGTGGCGGCGCGCCTGGTCCTTGAGCGTGACGTAGAGCGCGTTGTAGAGAGCGGTGTCGCCCAGCGGCGAGACCGCGTCCACCGCGCGCTCGAGCGCCGCGACGTCCCCCGTCGACTCCTGGAGCACGCGCAGGCTGCGGCTGAACTGGGCGACCTCGGCCTCGTCCCCCGGCCCGAGGGTTCGCAGCAGGCGCTGAGCCGCGCGCTTGGCGACGGGCAGGACCGTCCCCATCGAGCCCGAGGCGTCGAGCATCACGTGCAGACGGATCGGCCACTCCTCCTGCGCGAACAGGCTGATGGGCTGGGGAACGCCGTCCTCGAGCAGCGTGATGTCGTCGGGGTTGAGCCCTGCGACCTGGCGGCCGCCCGCGTCGGTGACCACGAGGTTCAGGCTCACCACCTCGACGCCGACGGCGAACGTCGGTACACGCGGCTGGCTCCCGGCCTGGAGCGTTCCGGCCGCGAGCGCCAGCAGCAGCGCTCCCCCGCCGGCTCGAAGCGTCCCTGACTGGTGCCCCATCGCGTCCCCCGGCTCGCGGAGGGTGCAAGACGCGTTCCGAGTGGCGAGCGGCGACCATCCGCAGCCGCGTCAATGCGTTGCCGGGTCGCCGTCACCTCGGACTCACGCGACGCGAAGGCGGGCGTCCGCTTTTCGGAATCCGGACGAGCGGGCCCGTCGCGAGTGTTTTCGGGACCGGCGCCAGGCGGTTACTTCGGCTGCGGCACGATCCGCAGGTAGGGCTTGGGCGCCTTCCAGCCCGCGGGGTACTTCTCCTTGGCCTCGGCGTCCGAGACCGCGGGGACGATGATCACGTCCTCGCCCTGCTTCCAGTTCACCGGCGTCGCCACCTTGTGCTTCGCCGTGAGCTGGCAGGAGTCCAGGATCCGCAGGACCTCGTCGAAGTTGCGCCCGGTGCTCATCGGGTACGTGAGCATGGCCTTGATCTTCTTGTCCGGCCCCACCACGAACACCGAACGGACCGTGGCGTTGTCGGCCGCGGTGCGGCCCTGCGAGGTGCTCCCGGCTTCTTCCGGCAGCATGTCGTAGGCCTTGGCGACCTTGAGCTCGGGGTCGCCGATCATCGGGTAGGTGACCTTGTGGCCCTGGGTCTCCTCGATGTCCTTCGACCAGCGCACGTGGTCGTCCACGGGGTCGACGCTCAGGCCGATGATCTTCGTGTTGCGCTTGTCGAACTCGCTCTTGAGCGAGGCCATGTAGCCGAGCTCGGTGGTGCAAACCGGCGTGAAGTCCTTCGGGTGCGAGAACAGGATCGCCCAGCCCTGGCCGATCCACTCGTGGAAGTCGACCGGCCCCTGGGTGGTGTCCGCCTTGAAGTTCGGAGCCTCACTGTTTATGCGCAAAGCCATGCAATCCTCCCCAACTGTTCTTTGCCACCGAACATACCACCCCGACGGCGGGACGGGCCAGCTCCCAACGAGAGCTCAGGCCAGCCTGCGAATGTCGGCGAGCGAGTCGGGGATCAGGAACGTGACCTCGCCGTTCCAGCTGCGGTGGATCAGGCCCTGGAACAGCAGCCGGCTGACGCTTTCGTCCACCCGGCCGGGCATGTCGTCGATCGCCCGGTGCGAGAAGCGCACGATGCCGAGCAGGACCGCCTTCAGCAGGCGGTGCCCGAGCACCGGCGGGATCTTGACGCGCGCGCAGCCCTCGGCCCCGATCAGGTCTTGCATGTAGATCCGCGGCACCACGCCGAATCCGGCGAGGCGCCAGGCGCGCGGGATCATGTCCTGCAGCATCCGCAGGTTGGCCCACGCGAGCTCGACGCCCTTGGGGTTCGCTTCCGGGCCCACGTAGTGACGCCGCTTGAAGGCCGCGTAGAACTCGGCCGCCTCGGCGACGCTGGCCGGCACCCACTCGCCGCTCTCGGGCCGTCCCGCGGGGTGGATCCCGACCAGCTGGGAGTAGATCCGCCACAGGTAGTAGAGGTCCTCTTCCTCGTCGGGCCGCAGCCCCACGCCGAGGATGCGCATGCCGTCGATCACCAGGTAGGAGAAGCCCATCACGGTCGCGAGCATGTCCTCGAGGTTGATGGGCGGCCCGTAGCGCGCGACGTCGAAGGGCGGCTTCATCTGCCGCAGCACGAGCGCGCGGATCGCGGCGTGCATCAGCCGCATCTTCTGGGCGGTGGTGATCGCCTTGCCGCCCGGCTCGAAGCCGCGCGGCGACGACACGTTCACCACCATCTGCAGCACGCCCAGCAGGCGCCGATACGGGTGGCGCTTGAGGTCCTCCGACAGGCTGAGGATCTCGCCGAAGGACGGCGCCGAGTACCCCTCCGGCAGCGACTTGGCGAGCAGCACCAACGCCGCCGGGAAGGCGTGCTTCATCCAGATGAACTCGCCGCGAGAGATGCGCGCGAGGTCCGTGCCGGGCGGCAGCGCCCGGGTGGTGGCGAAGAACTCGACGAGAGCTGCGGGCGCTCCCTCGGGCACGCGGTCGTCGTTGGAGGTGACGTGGCGGAACAGCGCCGCCGAGCCCGCGGCGCCGCCCTCCGTGAACAGGCGTTTCACGCAGGCGTCGGCCTCGTCGTCGACGTGGCGGCGGATCTCGTCGAGGAATGCGTCTTCCGACCAGCGCGTGGGCATGGCTCAGGCCGCCCCCGGGACCCGGCGCGTGTGGAACAGCCACACGTAGTAGACGTCGAGCACCAGCGTCACCGCGCACAGCGTCTGCAGGAAGTGGTTCTCGGGATACACGAGCACGCAGAAGCCGATCACCAGGCCGTTGCCGAGCAGCTTGCACCAGGCGACGAAGGGCGAGTAGGGCGTGCGGTCGCGCTCGCGGAAGAACTGCGGGATGTAGAGCGCCGACATCAGCAGCGTCGCCATGTAGCCGGAGACGAGGCCGGTCGAGGTGTCGTAGCCCTGGCGAACCATCAGGTAGATCGTCCCCGTGAAGGCCAGGATCGCGAGGACCACCGACACGCGGAAGTACTCGCGCAGCTTCGGCGTCTGGAGGTGCCGAACGCCGTAGCGCAGCAGGCCCCAGACGATGAACACGTCGAGCAGGAACCAGAGGCGGTAGCCCCAGACGAAGATCTCCCCGAGGTCGGTGCGGTAGACGATCCCCCACGTGAACTCCCAGGCGATGTTGACGCAGACGGCCGTGGCCGGGATCTCGACGAACTTGTTGCGCACGATCTCGCGCAGCACGCCCATGTAGGCGAGCGCCCACGCGATCCCGCCGGCCGCGAAGAACAGCAGCTCCGGGGTCGAGTACTTCGCGGTGTTGATCAGCGGCTCGGGGCTCATCGGGCCTCCTCGCGGGTCGCCGAGACGAGGTCGGCCGCGCGGCCGGAGCGAATCCAGTAGAAGAGGCCGATGTAGAGCAGGTCGAGCGCGAGCGTCAGCAGGCACAGCAGCAGCAGGTACGGGTTGTGCGACTGGACGACGAAGTTGAAGACCGTGAGCAGGGCGGTGCCGAGCATCTTGCTCCAGGCCACGACCAGCGAGAACTCGTAGAGGTGGCCGTGGCGCAGGATGATCACCACGTACAGCGCCGACATCATCGTGTTCAGGATGTAGCCCGAGATGGCGCCGTAGCCGGTGTCGTAGCCCTCGCCCACGAAGTAGTAGATCCCCACGGCCCACGCTGCGATGCCGAAGACGCAGGCGGGGCGGAAGATGGCCCGCAGCTCCGGCAGCCCCATCTGCCGCTCACCGAAGCGGAAGAGCATGTACACGATCGCGAGGTCGAAGAAGAACCAGGCCCGATAGCCCCAGGAGAAGAAGCGGCCGAGCTCGTTCGGGTAGAGGAAGCCCCACACGAACTCCCAGGCGATGTTGGCGACCACCGCCCCGGCGGGGATCTCGAGGAACTGGTTGTGGAGCGCGTTCTTGACGATCGCCACGTAGGCCACGACCCAGCCGAAGCAGCCGACCCCGAACAGGATCAGCAGCGGGACCGAGTACTGGCTGGTGTTGAACCACTCCGTCGTCGCAACGGGCATGCCGGCACCCCCAGGGAGCGGCCCCGCGGCCGCACGAGAACGAGCACAACGGACGGCGAGAACGTGTGACGCGACGGAAGTCGGCGCGGATGCTACCCGGACCGGGGCGTCACCCGCAAGCGACCAGCGACCCATGGACAGGGTCGACGCGCGGTTTGCCGAACCCGCGGCCGGCGTTTCGCGTAATGGCTGGTGCAGGGGTCTGCTGCCCGGGAGGAGGAGCGGTGCCGAGGAAGCTGACGCGCGACACGCGAGGGGCGGTTTTGGCAGGCGTGGCGGCCGGATTCGGTCGGTACCTGGACGTCGACCCGGTGCTGGCGCGCCTGGGCTTCGTGCTGCTGGCCTTCGTAAACGGCCTGGGAGTGCTGATCTACCTGGCGGGCTGGGCGCTCATGCCGCGGGAAGACGCGGCGGCAGCCGAGGGCTCTTCCGGCTCCGCGTCCGCTGGGCCCGGATTCGAGGCGCTTCGCAGCGCCGGCAACGAGTTCGCGGCCGAGGTTCAAAAGGCCACCGCCGATCCCGCCTCCGCTCAGCTCGCGATCGGCTCGGTCCTGGTTCTCACGGGAGGCCTGCTGCTCGCCCACAACCTGGGCTGGCTGCACTGGCCGCACTGGATGCGCTTCGAGACGCTGTGGCCGCTGCTGCTCGTCGCGCTGGGCCTGGGCCTGGTGTTCAAGTCGAGGAAACCGGCTTCAGCCTGACGTCGAGATTGGGGCCTCCTAGATCGCCTTCGCGATCAGCTCGGCGACGCGGTCGAAGCCGGAGCGCGTCGGGTGCAGCTCGTCGTTCCAGTCGGCCCGGTAGCCCGCGGGCATGGCCGACGACAGCGTGCCGCGCAGGTCCACGTAGCGGACGTGCCGCTGCCCCGCCGAGGCGAGGTCTTTGATGAGGCGCGCGAGCATGGCGTTGTGGCGGTCGATCAGCTCCCGCACGACCTCGGCGTTCGTGGTGAGCGCGGCAACCCGGCGACCCTTCTCGGCAGGGACGTAGCCCTTGCGGCGGAATCCCGGCTCGAGCCACGGGCCGGGCAGGACCCAGCCGCCGCCGAGGTAGCCGCGCCCGTCCGGGATCGCATGGTCGTAGCCGTGCACCACCACCTTCACGCGCTCGCCGAAGTGCGCCTCGGAGAGCCGGGTCACGACACCGATCAGGCTCGCCATCGCCGTGCGCAGCCGCTCGTCGATGATCCCCTGCGCCACGGTGGCGTTGAGCCGGGGCAGCCCTGACCCGCTGTGGTTGAGCAGCAGCGGGAACTCGTCGCCGGCGATGTCGTTGCCGCCGCCCGAGAGCAGGATCGCCCGCGGCTTGCCCCCGCGAGCGTGGACCTTCTCGAACGCTCGCGTCAGCTTGTCGACCTGGGCCGCCTCGTGGGCCATGTCCTCCAGCGTGTCGCCCTTGTGCGCAACGGACTCGATCTCGAAGCCGCGCGCCTCCAGGCAGCCGAGCACGTCGTAGAACGGGTAGTCGAACCAGGAATCGCCCTCGGCGATCAGCAGGCCGAGGCGCTTCCTGGCCGCCGCCGCGGCACGCGCCGCCGCGCGCCGGCGCAGCACTTCGCCGGCGAGCGCCGCCCCCGTGTCGAAGGAACGCCGCGCGTCGACGCGCGAGCCCACTTGCTTCGTGCCAGCCGCGCCACGTCTCTTCATGGCCGCCTCCAGGGGAGCAAGCGCGCTCTTTCTAGCCTCGGCGGTTGGCGCTCGCCGAGGCGATCTCGGGCTGGTGCATCACCCGCTCGACGAAGCCCGCCGGGGCCTTCAGCACCAGGTAGCCGAGGTTCGGGAACACGTTGAAGTCGTAGTCGGAAGCGGCCACCCCCGCCTCCCCCGCGACGCGCGCCAGCAGCTCGCGGGCGACGTCCTGCGCGGCCTCCGGCACGGCCGCGCGCGAGGAGCGCCGCGTGGGGGGCCGCAGCCGCAGCACGGCCTCGACGGCGCGGGGCCTGGAGGCGGAGGCCTGGTCGAGCTGCCGCCGCAGCTCCGGATCGACCTTCACCTTCGCGCGGCGCGTGGCTCCGCTCACAAGGCCTCGAGCGCTTTCACGCCGTTCGGGATGCCCTTGCCGCCCCGCTCGGCCGTCATCCCCCTGGGACGCGTGCAAGAGGCGAACAGCGCCGCTTCGAGCCGGCTCACGCTCGCCTTCGGCTTCGCTTCCAGCAGCAGCGCGGCGAGGCCTGCCACGTGCGGCGTGGCCATCGAGGTCCCGTCCATCGACTGATAGCCCCCGCCGGGCTTGGCCGACACGATCCCGACACCGGGCGCCACCAGGTCGGGGACGATCGGATCGGACTTGCGCTCGAAGCGCTGGCTGGAGGAGAAGTCGGCGACCCGGCCCTTCTCGTCGCAGGCGCCCACCGAGAGGGCCTCCGAGTAGTTCCCGGGCGACCGGCTGGATCCGGCGTACTCGTTGCCCACGGCGAAGACCGGCAGCACGCCCTTGCGGCGCAGGATGCGCGTGACGGCGAGGAAGTCCGGCCAGTAGCCGCGGAAGCCGAGCGACAGGCTCAGCACGCGAACGCCCTTGCCGAGCGCCCAGTCCATGCCGCCGAGGACGCGCGCGACCGCGTCGCCGCCTTCGATCACCGCCGCGCTCGCGAGCGTCGCCCCCGGGGCCATGCCGACATGACGGCCGCCCGCGGCGCGACCCACGATGGTGGCGGCCGTGTGGGTGCCGTGCTCGTCGCTGTCCTTCGGCTTCGGCGGCGGCGTGATTTCGCGGCCCATCAGGTCGAACTCGGCAAAGTGCGCGATGGCGCCCTGGAGCGTCGGATGCTGGCCGTCGACGCCCGTGTCGAGCTGTCCGACCAGCACGCCCTTTCCGGTCAGGCCTCGCTCCCACAGCAGAGGCGCACCGAGCCGCTCGAGGCCCCAGGTGTGCGCGGACGAGAGCTTCGCCGCGCGCACGGCGCGCGGGCGGATCGGGCTGAGCGCCGGCGCCCCCACGACCTGCACCACCTCGGGATCGGCCCGCAGCGCCAGGAGCCCCTCGTGGTCGACCGTGCCGAGCATGATGCCGAGCTGCGGGAAGAAGCGATAGGCCTCGCTCGGCTCGCCCAGGCTCGTGGCGAGGGCGAGCGACGAGCCGCCGCTGCGGAAGCGCGACCCCAGCCGCCGGCCCTCGCGCTTCGAGGCCGCGGCGCCCGTCCCGGTCGCCGCGCGCAGGATCACGATCACGCGCGCCTGTCCGCGCGACAGCAGCTCCTGGCTCAGGAAACGGCTCATGGCCTCGATCCGAGGTACAGTCTAGCGCGCTCCGGCAGCCATGAGCACTCCAGGGAGAAACACCAGCTGGCGCGGGCGACCCGCCGCGGCGGCGTACGCCAGCCACCTGCTGTTCGGCATCGTGATGGCGCTGCTCGGGGCGATCCTGCCGACCCTGGCCTCGCGGATCGGGCTCGACCTGGCGCGAGCCGGTGCGTTGTTCCTGGTGATGAACGCTTTCCTGCTCGTGAGCAGCCTCGGCCTCGGGCCGTTCATGGACCGCTTCGGGATGAAGCCGCCGCTCGTGGCCGGGTCGCTGCTGGCAGGAGCGGGCCTCGCCATGGTCGCGCTCGCGCGCGACTACCAGGCCGTCGCCTGGGGCGCGGCCGTGCTCGGCCTCGGCGGGGGCGCGCTCAACACGGGAGGCAATACGCTGGTCGCCGACCTGCACCAGGCGCAGCAGGCGAGGAGCGCCGCGCTCAACCGGCTCGGCGTGTTCTTCGGGATCGGCGCGCTCCTGATCCCGCTCGCGATCGGGCTGTTGCTTCAGGCGGCGGAGCTGGGCTCGATCCTGCTGGGCGGCGCCGGGCTGTGCGCGGCCGTGGCGCTTCACAACGCTCTCGTCTCGCTGCCGCCGCCGAAGCGGCAGCGGCACGTGCCGCTCGCCGACGTGGTTCGCCTCGCCCGCGAGCCGCTGGCGCTGGTCTTCGCGGCGCGGCTGTACCTGCAGTCCGGCAACGAGTTCGTGGCGGGCGGCTCCGTGTCCTCGTTCCTGGTGCGCGAGAGCGGGCTCTCCGTGCGGGAGGCGTCCTGGGCGCTCGCCGGGTACTGGGCCGCGCTGATGCTCGCGCGGAACGTGCTGAGCCGCGTCGCGCTGCGCGTCGACGGCCCCCGCCTGCTGGTGCTGTGCGCGCTCGCGTCGGCGGCCGGGACGGCCCTCCTCGTCTCGAGCCGACACCCGGCGGTGGCGGTCGTCGCGGTGGCGTGGATGGGCGCCGGCCTCGCCGGCATCTTCCCGACCTCGCTCGGGATCGTGGGCGCGCGCCATCCGGCTCTCACGGGAACGGTGTTCGGCCTGCTGATCACGGCTGGGCTCACCGGCGGGATGCTGCTGCCGTGGCTCACCGGCCTGCTCGGCGAAGCACACGGGCTGCGGCCGGCGATGGCGCTCGTGGCGCTGCAGTGCCTCGCGATCGCCGCGCTCGCGGCGCGCGCGGGACGCCTGCGTCAATCCGGCTGAGGCAGCGGCGGCGGGCCGTCGGGGATGTAGGGCCGGTACACGAAGCCGCGGGTCTTCTTCTCGAACTCCGCCCGGATCGCCGCGCGCGCCGCCTCGTCCTCGAACAGGTCCACCATCGTGGCGGCCAGCGTCTTCGCGGCCTGCAGCATGCCCTTGTGCCCGATCGACATGCCGCCCGCGGCCACCACCGGCCAGGCGTGCCAGGGCACGCCGCGCGGCGTCGTGGCCACGGAGACGTGCAGCGTCGGCGTCACCCAGCTGACGTCGCCGACGTCGGTCGACCCGCCCTCGCGCTCCTGGCCCTCGAGCGGCACGATCGCGGTGTCCATCCCGCGCGGCTCGACTCCCGAGGCGACCTGCAGTGCGCGCGCGAAGGCCTCCTCTTGTTCCGTGTACGCGATCGGGCCCAGCCAGCGAAGGTTGGCGTCGAGGAGCCGCGTGCCGGTCTCGTTGATCAGGATCTCGAGGTCTCCCGCCTGCACGGTGGCCTTGCCCTCGACCCCGGCCGCGAGCGCCGCGCCCTCGACGGCGCGCCGCAGCCGCTCGAGGACCGCGTCGAGCACCGCGCGGTCGAAATCGCGCGCCCAGATCCAGACGCGGCCGGTCTCGGGCACGACGTTCGGGACATCTCCGCCCGCGGTGATCGTGTAGTGCATGCGAGTGGTGGGCTGCACGTGCTCGCGCATCAGGTTCACGGCGTGCGTGAACAGCTCGACCGCGTCGACGGCGCTGCGGCCGTTCCAGGGGTCCGACGCGGCGTGCGCCGCCTTGCCCTTGAACTCGACCACCAGGTCCACGATCGCCTGCCCACCCTGCATGTCGGCGCGCGTGCGGTCCGCCGGGTGCCACGCGAGCGCCACGTCCACGTCCTTGAAGACGCCGTCGCGCGCCATGTACGCCTTGCCGCCGACGGCTTCCTCCGCGGGAGTGCCGTAGAAGCGCACGGTGCCCGAGAGCCGGCCGGAGGCGATCAGCTCCTTGACCGCGATCGCCGCGCCGAGGCTCGCGGGTCCGAACAGGTTGTGGCCGCAGCCGTGGCCCGCGGCCCCCGCCTGCAGCGGCGCCTTCTCGGGAAGGGCCTTCTGCGACAGGCCCGGCAGCGCGTCGTACTCGCCCAGCACCGCGATCACGGGACGGCCCTCGCCGTAGCTCGCGACGAACGCCGTCGGCATGCCCGCGAGGCCACGCTCGACGCGGAAGCCTTGCTTCTCCGCGTAGTCCGCGAGCAGCGCCGCCGAGCGCGTCTCGCGCAGGGCGGTCTCCGCGAAGGCCCACACCTGGTCGGCCAGCGCGACGAGCTCGGGCCTCTTGGCCTCGATCGACGCGGCAGCCGCCTGTTTCTTGCGCACGTCGGCCTTGGTGAGGGCGCGCTTGCCTTTCGGCGCCTCGGGCGCCGCGGCCGACGCGGCCACGAGCAGCGCTAGCATCAGGTTCATGATTCGCTCCCGGAAGGCCGGCCATTCTACCCGAGGCCGGCACGGGCCAGTGCCCGCGAGGCGCGAGCACGGCTAGAATCAGAAGCGGGGCCGAAGTGCGAGCGAGGCCGCGAGCGTGAGCCGGAGAGCGCGTGTGCTGGCGGGGATCCTGGCCCTTGCCTTGCCCGGGGCGGCCGTGGCGCAGGACGGCGCGCGCGCGGGCCGGCGCGGCACGCCGATCCGGGACTCGATCGAGCGCGTCATCGAGCAGGTAGTGCTCGCCCACCTGGCGCCGTGCGAGGCGGCTTCGCGCTCGGGGGTGCCCTGCTTCCCGCTCGGGATCGAGCAGGAGGGACCGCGCTTCTCGGTGGCCGAGGCCCTGCGCCGCTACCGCGGCACGGGTTCGCCGGCGCCGGGCGTCCCCACCGTCTCCGAGATCCAGGGCCAGATGTCCGGAGCCATGCAGTCGGCCTCGGGCGGGGTGAGCACGGACCCCGTGTGCGGCGCGCGCAAGCTGTGGAAGAAGCTCCAGGGCAAGAACACGACCTACCACCTCTACAGGACGTGGGACGAGCGCGGCGAGCGGCCGCTGCTGACCGACCACCCCCTCGACCCCGACGACTACCGGAGCAACCCGCACTTCCACTTCGAGTACCTGGGCGAGTTCAGCGGCGAGTGCGCGGCCGTCGCCGCCTGGAACAAGGCGCTGCGCGACGCGGTGCTCCCGGATTCGGCGCCTCCGCAAGGCGAGCCCCCGCAAGGCGAGCCCCCGCAAGGCGAGCCCCCGGACGGCGAGCCGCGCTGAGCGCCGGCCGGAGCGCTCCTGCGGCCGCGGGTTCTTGGTATGCTCGGGCCGATCTCGTTTGAGCTGAGGAGGCCTTCCATGTCGCAGAGACAACTGGGGCGCCGTGGTTTCGTGAAGCTCGCGACCGGCCTCGCGCTCGCGAGTCCCGCGCTCGCGCGCGCCGCTGCCGAGCCGCAGCCGGCGTTTCCGAAGCGCCCTGAGACGAAGAAAGCCCTCTTCGTCTACGGCGGCTGGCCGGGCCACGAGCCCGCGAAGTGCCGCGACATCTTCGTGCCCTGGCTGCGCTCGAAGAGCTTCGAGGTGGTGGTCTCGGACACGCAGGCGCCCTACGCCGACGCCGCCCTGATGTCCACGATCGATCTCGTGGTGCAGATCTGGACCATGGGCACGATCGAGAAGGAGCCGCTCAAGGGCCTGCTCGCCGCGGTGAAGAACGGCACCGGAATGGCGGGCTGGCACGGCGGCATGGGCGACGCCTACCGGCAGGAGACCGAGTACCGATACATGGTCGGCGGCGACTGGGTCGCGCACCCGGGCAACATCATCGACTACGACGTGCAGATCACCGACCACGAGGACCCGATCGTGGCGGGCCTGTCCGACTTCAAGGTCAAGAGCGAGCAGTACCTGATGCACGTCAACCCGAACAACAAGGTGCTGGCGACGACGACGTTCCACGGCGCGCACGACCCCTGGATCGACGGCTACACGATGCCGGTCGCGTGGAAGAAGGTCTACGGCAAGGGGCGGATCTTCTACACCTCGCTCGGCCACACCGCGAACGTCTTCGACATCCCGGAGGCGCTCACGATCATGCAGCGCGGCATGCTGTGGGCCAGCGAGAGCCGCTACGAGCCCACCCCGAACCTGGTGAGCCCGGTGTACCCCAGGCGGTAGTCCAGAGTCGCCACGGACGGCTCGACGCCAAGATTCAAGACCTGACCCCTAGTCCCGGTACGCCGCGCAGGCGGCCAGCCGCCGTTCGATCTCGGCGGTCTGCTGTCGGTACAGGGCTCCGCCGACTCCGCCGTAGCGGGACTGCAGCTCCTCGTCGGGGATGCCCTCCGGCAGGTCCGCCGCGGGCGGGAAGAAGTCGTCGACCTCGAATCCGCCCGCAAGCCGCTGCTGCACCCGAAGCGCGGACGCGTCGTCGCGCGTCGCGGCGTCGGCGAAGCTGGTGCCGGCACGGTCGGCCAGCAGGTCCGCGAACGAGAAACCGCTGCCGCCGTCGGCATCGAGCTCCTCCTTCAGCAGGCCGGCGGCGTCGCTGGGGGCCACGGCCGACAGGACGGTGAGCGCGCTGCTCACGGCAAAGTGCCGGGCCCAGTCGGCGCGTCCGCGCAGGCTGGCTTTAGCGGTGAGCTCGAGCGCCGCCGCCGAGCGCTCGTCGTCCAGGCGCTCGCCTACCGACCGGGCGAGTCGGGGGTGGCCGAGAACGATGCCCACCGCCAGGATCGCGGCACGGTTCTCCTCCGCGGCGGAGCCCGACGACGCGCTGCGCTCGCGCGCGCCGGCGAAGGCCGCCTCGAGCGCCCGCGCGAAGCGCACGTCCCCCTCGGGAGCCGTCGCCAGTGCCTGCAGCAGGCGGTCGACGTGGGCGTACACCGCCGCGCGGGTCGCCTCGCTCGCCTCCTCGCCCCACACGAGCCGCGCGACGAGGCCGGGCGGCATCTCCACGCGGCCGTACGTGAGCGTCGCCGCCTCGGGCGCAAAGGCCAGCGACTCGACCGCGGGCAGCACGCTGCGCAGGTCCCGGTCGCCCTGAAGGCCAGCGACCAGGAAAGGCGAAACGAGCTCGAGCAGCAACGACGGGAAGCGGATCCGGCCGACGCGCAGCTCGACGCCCGCCGCCGCCAGCCGACCCTTGTCGATGCCCGCGCGGGCCGCGGCCTCGATGTTCAGAAAGCGGCCGGTTCGGGGCACGGGCAGCGACAGCGCTGCGGCGATCCCCCCGTTCTTCAGGCGCACGCGGGTGCGCAGGTCGCGGCCGGTCGTGAGCGCGGCCCAGCCCGCGAGCCGGTCGAGCTCCGCCGCCGGAAGCCGCAGCGTCCGCGTCTCGCCGCGCGGCACCTTGCGCGGGTTCTTGCCCTGGAACAGCTCGACGATCCCCCGCTTCTCGGCCGAGGTGAGCGGCGCCGGCGGATCGAGCGCCGGCGCCGTCTCGAGCGAGAGCACCGCGAGCCCGGCGGCGATCAGCAGCAGGACGAGGGCGTTCGCCAGCAGCGTCGGCAGGAACAGCAGCCGGGCGCGCCAGCCGCGCCGCCAGGCCAGGCCCGCCCACACTCCCACCAGGAGTCCGGCGCCGGGGACCAGCAGCTCGAACGGCCCGGGCGCCGACCCGGCGCGCGCCGCCAGCGCGAGCGCGGCGCTTGCCAGCGCCAGCACCAGCGCCGGCAGCGCGACCAGGCCGGCGCGGCGCAGCCGGCCTTCGTGGTCCGGCAGCACGAACACGGCGAAAAGCCCGAGCGGAGCGAAGCGCAGCGCCAGCGCCAGGGCCCGCAGCAGCACGCGGCCGGCCAGGAGCACGGCCCCCGCGAGCGAGCGCAGCTCGCCGAGCGCGGGAGCGCCGAAAGCGCGTGCCGAGGGCTCGAGCGCAGGCGTCGAGAGCAGCGCCGCCCAGCCGATCAGGCACGCGGCGGCGGCGAAGCGGGCGAGGAGCAACGCCCCATGCTACCGCAGCCACTTGGGATTAGACTCGGAAGCGGAGGTCCCGCCCCTTGTCCGACGACGGCGCGCCGAAGACCGCGTACGAGCTGATCCTGGAACGGCTGAAGCAGAAGGACCGCGCGGACGGCGTCGCGGAGCGTGTGCTGAGCGAGGGCCAGAAGCAGAAGATCGCCGAGATCCGCAAGCTGTACGAGGCGAAGCTGGCGGAGCGCGAGATCCTGCACCAGTCGGAGCGGCGCAAGGCCGCCGACATGGACGCGCTCGAGCAGATCGAGCAGGAGTACCGGCGCGACCGCGAGCGCACCCTCAGCGAGCGCGACCGCAAGATCGACGAGGCGCGCGGCGACTAGATCGCGGCCCCGTCGGGGATGACGCCGCCCTTGGGCACGATCACGATCCCGTCGCGGATGTAGTAGCCCGGGCCGTCCTTCTCGCGCGCCCCCTCGCTGTTGAGGATGCGGACGCCCCGGCCGACGCGGGCGTTCTTGTCCACGATCGCGCGCTCGATCACGCAGTCCTGCCCGATCCCCACGGGCGGCAGGCCCTTCGCCTGGGCGCGGTCGATCTCCTCCAGGCTCTCGTAGTAGTCGGCGCCCAGCACCAGGCTGTGGCGGATGCGCGTGCCCTGCCCGATGCGGCTGCGGATGCCGACGACCGAGCGCTCGATCTCGGCCCCCATCAGGATCCCGCCCTCCGAGACGAGCGCGCTCTTGAGCACGCAGCCTTCGATCTTGCTCGCGGGCAGGAAGCGCGGGTGGGTGTAGACCGGGCGCGCCACGTCGTAGAAGTCGAACGGCGGCATCGGGTCGCACAGCTGCAGGTTGGCTTCGTAGTAGGAGCCGATCGTCCCGACGTCCTCCCAGTAGCCGCGGAAGAAGTACGCCTGCACGCGCTGCTCGCCGATCGCCTTCGGAATCACGTGGCGCCCGAAGTCCACCAGCTCGCGGTCGGACGTGGCGCGATCGAGCGCCTCGCGCGAGAACATGTAGATGCCCATCGAGGCCAGGTAGCCCTTGCCGTAACCCGGGATGTCGGACTCGAGCTCCGGCAGGCGCTCCGGCTTCGGCTTCTCCTCGAAATGGACGATGCGGCCCTGGCGGTTGACCTTGAGGATCCCGAAGCCCGCCGTCTGCTCGGCCGTCACCGGCAGCACCGCGACCGTCGCGTCGGCGACGTGGCGCCGATGCGTGTCGAGCATCTTGCGGTAGTCCATCTGGTACAGCTGGTCGCCCGAGAGGATCAGCACCTCGCGGCTCCGGTGGCTGTCGAGGTGGCGCGTGCTCTGGCGCACGGCGTCGGCGGTGCCCTGGAACCACTCCGGGCTGTCCTCGGTCTGCTCGGCCGCGAGCACCGTGACGAAGGCCGAGCTGAACACGTCGAACTTGTACGTCATCGACAGGTGCTTGTTGAGGCTCTCCGAGTTGTACTGCGTCAGCACGAAGATGCGGCGCAGGTTCGAGTTGAGGCAGTTGCTGATCGGGATGTCGATCAGCCGGTACTTGCCGCCGATCGGCACGGCGGGCTTCGAGCGCTGGTGCGTGAGGGGAAACAGGCGCGTCCCGCGGCCGCCCCCGAGGATGACGGCGAGGCACTCGTTCATGCGACCGGCATTCTGTCACGCGATCGCGCGCGGCTGTCAAGGCACGGGCGGCTCTGCTAGTCTGGCCGTGGCATGGACCAGGGGGCGGGCGCGCTCGCGGAGGCACGGCCGGGAGTGCTGCGACGCGCCGCGGCGGGGGCCTGGCACGTGCCCGCCGGCTTCGTGTTCCTCTTGCGCCACCCCCGGCTCTGGCCGCTGGCGGCGCTGCCTGCGCTGGCCGCCCTGGCGTTCGCCACGTCGTTCGCGCTCGGGGGCCTGCTGCTCGCGCCGCGGGTGGAGGCGGCGGTCCTGCCCGAGCCCGGCCGCTACCCGGAGTGGATCGCGCTGCCCGCGAGCGTGCTGCTGTGGATCGCGACGGTGGGCGCCTCGGCGTTCCTCGGGCTCGGGATCGCCCTGGCCCTGGCCTCGCCGCTGCTCGAGCAGCTCTCGCGCCGCGTGGAGGCGCGAGCGCGCGGGCTCGTCCAGGACGCGTCGCCGGGGCTGGCGTTCGAGGTCGGCCAATCGCTGCGCGGGGCGGTCTACTTCCTGCTCGCGGCGCCCGTGCTGTTCGCGCTGGGCTTCATCCCGCTCGTCGGTCCGGCGCTCGCGGTGATGTGGGGCGCCCGCGCGGTGGCGCTGCAGATGACCGACCCCGCCCTCACGCGCCGCGGCATGAGCTTCGCCGACAAGCGGCGCTGGCACCGGGAGTGGCGCGTCGAGACCCAGGGCTTCGGCCTCGCCGGGATGCTCGGGCTGATCGTCCCGCTCGCCAACCTGCTGCTCGGCCCCGCGCTCGTCACCGGGGGCACGCTGCTGGTGCTCGAGCTCGAGGACGCGACCGGCCCCCGCTCGCGGGCGCTCCCGGCCGCAGAGCCAGGAGCCGCGACCCCGGAAGCGGGAGCCGCCGGAACGGACGCCGCTACAGGCTGACGCCGCGCGCCTCGCGCCGCTTGCGGCGCTCCTCGGGCTTGGCGAGCGTGACCTTGAGCTCGACCGGCCGGCCGTCGCGCTGGACCGTGATCGCGACCTCGCTGCCCCCGTCGGCCTCCGACAAGGCGTCGCGCAGGTCGTCGCCGTCCGCGATCGCGTCGTCCTTCAGCTTCAGGATCACGTCGCCGGCCTTCATGCCCGCCCTCGCGGCAGGTCCGTCGGCGTCGACCGACGTCACGAGCACTCCCGACTTGCCGGAGAGCTTGAAGTAGCCCGCGAGCTGCTCGCCGAGCTCCATGTACTCGACGCCCAGCTTGCGCGGTCCGCCGCTCAGCATCGTGAACGCGAAGTCGCGCCCGTCGTCGCCCCGGAAGCTCCACGCCATCGGGGCGCGGGGCGCCATCGGCGGCAGCGGCGGGTGAGGAGCCGCGGGCGGATGCGGCGCAGCCATCTCCCACTCCGGCATCTCGAAGGTGAAGTCGTGCGGCCCCTCGCCGCGCAGCACCCGCATTCCCGTGCCGCCCTCGGCGAGAGTCGCGGTCAGCTTCTGCGTGGCTCCGCCGCGCGCGACCTCGATGGCGACGGCGCGGCCCGCGGGCGTCTCGGCCACGAGGCGCGTGAGCTGGCTGGCGCTGC
Source organism: uncultured Acidobacteriota bacterium (assembly GCA_964568755.1). Lineage (GTDB taxonomy): Bacteria > Acidobacteriota > Vicinamibacteria > Fen-336 > Fen-336 > DATBSL01. The sequence goes on from CAZMRX010000001.1 coordinate 39,740, forward strand.
GCACCGCCTCGCCGTCGAAGCGGACGATGACGTCGCCTTCCTGGATGCCGGCCTTGGCGGCCGCGCTCTCCTTCGCCACCGAGCGGACGCTGGCGCCGCGGGGCTCGCCCGTGGTGTCGCCGATCGTGACGCCGAGGCGCCCGCCGCCCGTGTGGCGTACGACGACACGCTTCTCGACCTTCGGGTCCTCGTCGTCCGTGCCGAAGGCGCGCACGTGCCCCGGCCCGAGACAGAGGGATGCGACGAGAGCCCCGGCCACGCCCGTGGCGAGGGCGATCCTACCGTTCATGGAACCTCCTCTTATTGCCCCGTCCTCGACCCTTCAGACGCGGGCCCGGACGGGAAAGTCGGTTCCCGGGAGACTCAGTGCTGGTGGCCGCCCGAGCCTTCGCCCTCGGCCGTCTGGAACGAGTGGCCGCAGCCGCAGGTGGACTTGGCGTTCGGATTCTTGATCGCGAACCCCCCGCCCATCAGGTCTTCCTTGTAGTCGACCTCGGCTCCCTCGAGGTGCCGGAGGCTCATCGGGTCCACGATCACCTTGACCCCTTCGGCCTCGATCACCTGGTCGTCTTCCGCGACCTCGTCGAGCACCATCCCGTACTGGAAGCCGGAGCAACCGCCTCCCTGCACGTAGATGCGGAGCCCGCCCTGCGGAAGGCTCTCCTTCTCCTGCTCCAGGATCCCCTTCACCTTGGCGGCTGCCGTGGCGGTCAACGTGATCATGCCCTTCGACTCCCTTGAATACCTCATCGTAGTTCATCTGAACTGTTTTGTGAAGTATCACCCCGGGGGGCCAGGGGGGGCGGGATGCCCCCCCTCTAGCAAGTGTTCGTTGTCCTTTGTCCTTTGTCCTTTGTCCTTTGTCCTTTGTTCGTTGTCCGTTGTTCGTTGCCCGTTGTCCGTTGTTCGTTGCCCGTTGACTCTCCAATCGCGGCTCTCGAAGGTGCACGAGGAGACCAGCTTTCTCTTAGCCGGGGGGGCGCCGCCCCCCCCGGACCCCCTGGGTTGTTGTCGTCGGTTGGCTTGTGCGCCCTCTTGGCAGGGGCGCCGCCCCCCGGACCCCCTGGGTTGTTGTCGTCGGATGGCCTGTTCGCCCTCTTGGCCGAGGGCGCCGCCCCCCCGGCCCCCCCTGGGGTTGTCGTGCCCCGAGGCATAATGCCGTCGCCCCTCGGGAGCCTCTGGATGACTTTCCCCCTCGATCTCACCCCTGAAGCCCTCGTGGAGCGCCTCGATCAATCCGGGTTGCGCGGGCGCGGCGGCGGCTGGTTTCCCGCGGCGCGAAAGTGGAAGGCCGTGCGCGCCGAGGGCGGCCGGCCGATGGTCATCGCGAACGGCGCCGAGGGCGAGCCGGGCTCGTTCAAGGACCGCTTCGTGATGCGGCGCCGGCCGGACGACGTCGTCCTTGGGCTGAGGCTCGCGGCTCGGGCCGTGGGTGCGAGCGACGCGGTCGTCTTCCTCAAGGCCTCGTTCGACGCGCCGGCGCGGGCGATCGAGAAGGCGCTCGCCGGCGCCGCGCTCGACGGCCTGCGCGTCGAGATCCGCCGTGGCGACGACGGCTACATCACGGGCGAGGAGACGGCGCTCATCGAGTCGCTCGAGGGCCGCAAGCCCTGGCCGCGGCCGAAACCTCCGCTGCCGTTCGCCGTCGGCTTCGAGGGACGTCCGACGCTCGTCCAGAACGTCGAGACGCTCGCCCGGGTCGGCGACGCCATCGCCGAGCCCGCGGGTTTCCGCGCCGAGGAGTCCACGCTGCTCACGCTCTGGGGCGACGTGCGCAAGCCGGGCGTGCGCGAGGTGCGGCTCGGCACGCCGATCGGCGCGGTGATCGACGAGCACGCCGGGGGCGCGACGGACGAGATCGGGCTCGTGTTTCCCGCCGGGCCGGGCGCAGCTCCGCTGCTGCCGGAGCACCTCGACACCCCGCTCGATCCGGACGCGCTCCGCACGAAGGGCTCGGCGCTCGGGACCGGCGCCCTGCTGGTGGTCTCCGCCAGGGCTTGCCCGCTGGCCGCGGCGGTCTCGGTGGCGTCCTTCTACGAGCGTGAGAGCTGCGGGCAGTGCCCGCCGTGCGCCGTGGGCGCCGCGAGCCTCGCCCGCATCCTGCGTGGGCTGGAGTCGGGCGGCTCGCGTCCGAGAGACCTGCGCGACCTGCGCGACGTGGCCGGCTTCATGTCGGGCCACGGCTACTGCGCCCACTGCCGTGGCGCCGCTTCGCTCGCGACCGGGATGGTGAGCCGTCTCGCCGCGGCGGTCGAGGCGCACGCCAACGGCGGCTGCCCGTGGCCCGGGCGGAGCCATCCCGACCCGTTCGGCCCCGGCTCGAGCGAGCGCGGCGCGCTCGAGCGTGCCGTGGAGGAGCAACTCCGGTGAGAAACGACCTCGCGATCCTGCTGCTGGCGACCCTCGCCTCGTACCCGATCGGCCTCGGGCTGCGCCAGCCGTGGCTGCTGCCGCTGCTCAACGCGCTGCCGGCCTACATCGTGCTCGTGCACCGGCTGCGCAAGGGCGAGCGCGGCGGTGCGGTACGGGCGATGCTGTGGTGGGCGACGGCGCTCGCGCTCGTGGGCACGCTCGCGTTCGTGTGGTGGCCCGAGCCGCTCGGGCCGCTGGTCGTGAACGGCCCCGAGTACAAGGACGAGATGTTCCGCTGGATCCGCACCGGGCTCGGCCGCGAAGGCAGCCCGCGGCTGTTCCTCCCGCAGCACCTGCTGCACCTCGCGGCGTTCGTCGCGATCGGGCTCGTGAGCGTGAGCGCCGGCGCGATCCTGATGGGCGCCCTGCTGATGAACCAGATGTCGTTCTACGTCGCCGAGCTCGCCAAGGCGGGGATGCCGGCCTGGGGCGTGGCGCTCCTGGGCTGGTCGCCGTGGGCGATCGCGCGCGTCGCGGCCTTCGCGACGCTCGGCGTGCTGCTCGCGGAGCCGCTGTTCTTCCGCGTCTTCCCCGCCGCGCGCGGCCGGCTCAAGGTGACCGGCCGCGGCGCCTACGTGATGGCGGTGCTGAGCGGGATCCTCGCCGACTGGTTCCTGAAGGCGCTGCTCGCGCCGATCTGGGGCCGCTGGCTGCGCGCGCTCCTGCCCTGAGGCTCCCGCCCCGCGCTTGCGTCGCGGGCCGACGTGCGGCAGATTGCGCCGATGCAGGATAGCCAGCCGGCCAGCCGAAGCGAGGCGCACGCGGAGCCGCAGCTGGTCCGCGCCATCGGTTTGCGGCAGCTCACCGCCAGCATCGTCAACGTGACGGTCGGCGCGGGCATCTTCGTGCTGCCCGCGGCGGTAGCCGCCGGGCTGGGAGCCGCGGCCCCTGCGGCCTACGTCGTGTGCGCCGTGGCGATGGCGCTGATCGTCACCTCGTTCGCGCTCGCCGGCAGCCGCGTCTCCGTCACGGGCGGGATCTACGCCTACGTCGAGGTCGCCTTCGGCCCCTTCGTCGGGGTGCTGGCGGGGATGGTGCAGTGGCTGGTGCTGTGGCTCACGGCCGCCGGCCTGGTGAGCGCCTTCGCCGACCAGGTGGGCCTCGTCGTCCCGGTCCTGGCGGCCGGAGCGCCGCGCCTCGCCGTGATCCTCGCCACGCTGTCGCTGCTCGCGTTCGTGAACGTGCGCGGGGTGAAGCCGGGCGCGCGGCTCGTGGAGGGGATCACCGTCGCCAAGCTGCTGCCGCTCGCGCTGCTGATCGGCGTGGGCGTGTTCGCGATCGAGCCCGCCAACCTCGCCTGGCCCGGCTGGCCCGGTGGCGAGGCGCTCGGCAGCACGGTGCTGCTGCTGATCTTCGCCTTCGCCGGGATCGAGGTGGCGCTCGTGCCGAGCGGCGAGGTGCGCGAGCCCGAGCGCACGGTGCCGCGCGCCGTGGGCCTGGCGCTCGCCTTCACCACGCTGCTGTACATGGCGATCCAGGCCGTGGCGCAGGGCGTGCTCGGCAGCGAGCTGGCGCGGGAGGCGAGCGCCCCGCTGGCGGCCGCGGCCGGGAAGCTGCTTGGGGACTGGGGCCGGCTGCTCGTGCTGTTCGGCGGCATGGTCTCGATGTTCGGCTACCTGAGCGGCGACATGCTGGCCTCGCCGCGCTCGATCTTCGCCTTCGGCCGCGACGCGCTGCTGCCGCGGCTGTTCGCCTCCGTCCACCCGCGCTTCCGCACGCCGCACGTCGCGATCGTCACGCACGCGTTGCTGGTGGCGGGGGTCGCCGCCACCAACACCTTCACGCATCTCGCGCTGCTCTCGAACGTGGGGGTGCTGACGCTCTACTTCCTGGGCTGCGCGGCCGCGCTGCGCTTCGTCTGGCGCCCCGCCGCGCCCGACGCCGCCGGGCTGCGCCTGCCGGGCGAGCGGGTCATCCCGATCGCGGCGATGGCGGTGATCCTCTGGATCCTGGCCCACGCCACGAACCGCGAGCTCGCGGTGCTCGGCGCGACGCTCCTCGCCGCCACGCTGCTCTACCTGCTGCGCCGCGCTCGCATGTGAAGGTCCACCTCGTCGACGGCACCTACGAGCTGTTCCGTGCCTTCTACGGCGTCCCGCCCGCGCACGACGGCCAGGGCCGGCCGGTCGGCGCCCTGCGCGGCATCGTCTCCACGCTGGTCGCGCTCGTGCGCGAGCCCGGCGTCACGCACGTCGCGTGCGCCTTCGACCACGTGATCGAGTCGTTCCGCAACCAGCTCTTCGAGGGCTACAAGACCGGCGACGGCATCGAGCCCGACCTGCTCGCCCAGTTCCACCCCGCCGAGGAGGCGGTGGCGGCGCTCGGCATCGTCGTCTGGCCGATGGTGGAGTTCGAGGCGGACGACGCCCTTGCGACCGCAGCGGCACGCTTCCGCGACGCCGCGGGCGTCGAGCAGGTGGTGATCTGCTCGCCGGACAAGGACCTGTCCCAGTGCGTCGTGGGCCAGAGGGTCATCTGCCGCGACCGCCGGCGCGCCGCCGACCGCGACGAGGCGGGCGTCGTGGCGCGCTTCGGCGTGCCTCCCGCTTCGATCCCCGACTGGCTGGCGCTCGTCGGAGACTCCGCCGACGGCATCCCCGGCATCCCCGGCTTCGGAGAGAAGGCGGCTGCGTCCGTGCTCGGCCGCTACCTCACGATCGACGCGATCCCCGACGACGCTGGGAGCTGGTCGGTCGAGGTGCGCGGCAAGGAGCGCCTCGCGGCGTCGCTGCGCGAACGACGCACCGACGCGGCGCTGTACCGTCGGCTCGCCACGCTGCGGACCGACGTCCCGCTCGCCGAGCGCATCGCGGACCTGGAGTGGCACGGGGCGCGGCGCGACGCGCTCGAGCCGCTGCTCGCCCGCATCGGCGCGCTCGAGCTCGCGGACCGCGTGCCTCGCTGGCTATGATCCTTGGCATGCAGCCCTTCGCCGCGCACTGGACGCTGGATCCAGACGTCGTCTTCCTGAACCACGGCTCGTTCGGCGCCTGCCCGAAGCCGGTGCTCGCAGTCCAGGCGGAGATTCGCGCTCGGCTCGAGCGAGAGCCGGTCGACTTCATGGCCCGCGCGTGGGAGTCCCTGATGGACGAGGCGAGGGCCGTGCTCGGCCGATTCGTCGGGGCCGACCCCGACGCGCTCGCGCTCGTCGCCAACGCCACCATGGGCGTCAATACCGTCCTGCGCTCGCTCCACTTCGCGCCGGGCGACGAGATCCTGGTCGTCGACCAGGGCTACAACGCCTGCTCCAACGCCGCCCGCTACGTGGCCGAGCGGTCCGGGGCCAGCGTGGTCACAGCCCACGCGCCGTTCCCGTTGGCCGACCCGGCAGAGGTCACGCGCGCGATCCTCGACCGGGTGAGCGGGCGCACCAGGCTGGCCCTGGTGGACCACGTGACGAGCGCGACCGGCCTCGTGCTGCCGATCGAGGCGATCGTGCGCGGACTCGAGGCGCGCGGCGTCGACACGCTGGTGGACGGCGCTCACGCCCCGGGGATGGTTCCGCTCGCGCTCGACGCGCTCCGCGCCGCCTACTACACCGGCAACTGCCACAAGTGGATGTGCACGCCCAAGGGGTCGGCTTTCCTCTACGTCCGCCCGGACCGTCAGGACCGCATCCACCCGCTCGTGATCAGCCACGGGCGCAACGCGCCGCGAAAGGACCGCAGCCGCTTCCGGCTGGAGTTCGACTTCACTGGAACGCAGGACCCGAGCGCCTGGCTCGCGATCCCCGAGGCCATCCGCTTCATGGGGTCGCTCCTGCCCGGGGGCTGGGACGAGCTTCGCAGCCGCAACCACGCCCTCGCGCTGCGCGGCCGGTCGCTGGTCTGCGAGGCCCTGGAGATCGGGGCCCCGGCCCCGGAGAGCATGATCGGCTCGCTCGCGACTGTGCCGCTGCCGCCGGCGCCCGGTGCGGCCGACGCCCCGCCGCTCAGCACCGACCCGATCCTGACCGCGCTCTGGGAGCGCCACCGGATCGAGGTGCTGGCGTCCGTCTGGCCGGCGTCGCCTGGGCGCATCCTGCGCGTGTCGGCGCAGATCTACAACGACGAATCGCAGTACGCCGTGCTCGCCGACGCGCTCGTCGAGCTCCTGGCCGCGGGTGCGTGAATGCACGAGGCCTGGCGTATCCAGATCTCGGCCGTGGTGGCCGGGGCGAACCAGGCCAAGGCTTGCGTCGCGCTCGTCTTCGCGGGCCGGTGTAGGATGGGGCTCCAAGGAGCTTGATGACCATGAAGCGTGCCGCCGGACTTGCATTCGCCCTCGCCTTGTTCGCTCTCGTCGGAGTTCCCGCCAGCGCCTCTGAGAAAGCCGCGCTCGGGACCTGGGACGTCGTGGCCTCCACGCCCGACGGACCGATGCCTTCGGTGATGACCGTCACGAAGGGCGAGGCCAAGGGCCAGATCAAGGCCGAGATCGAGCTCGGCGGGATCAAGCGCACGGTCTCGGACGAGGCGCTCGAGGGCGACGTGCTCAAGCTCAAGGTCGACTACGAAGGTGTGAGCTACGCCATTCAGGGCAAGATCACGGGCGACGCGCTCGAGGGCACGTGGGAGGGCGGCGGCAACTCCGGGAGCCTGAAGGCGAAGCGCCGGCCGTAGCGGACCAGCGGCCGCCCCGCTTTCAGCACAACGCTGAGCTCGGCGGGCCGAGCTATCCTTCATCGCGGCGATGGACTTCCTGGCGCCGGTCGATCCGGAGGAGGCACGGCTCCGGCCTACGTACGTCACCGTCAGCCTGTCGCGGCTCCGGACCAACCTCGCCGCCGTCAAGGCACACGTCGGCGGTGCGAAGGTGATGGCCGTCCTCAAGGCCAACGCCTACGGCCACGGCCTCGAGGCGGTGGCCCGCTGCCTCGCGCCCCAGGCCGACGCCTTCGGCGTGGCGCTGGTGGAAGAAGGCATCGCGCTGCGGGCGCTCGGGATCGAGAGCCCGATCCTGGTGATGGGCGGGATCTGGACGCGCCAGATCCCGCTCTTCCTCGAGCACCGCCTGACGTTCACGGTTCCTTCGCTCGCGCGGCTCGCCGACATCGAGCAGGCGGCCGCGGCCCACGGCCGCAAGGCGCGCGTCCACCTCAAGATCGACACCGGCATGGAGCGCATCGGCATCCACCATTACAGCGCCGCGCCGCTGCTCGAGGCGGCCGCGCGCTCACCGCACGTCGAGGTCGAGGGCATCTACTCGCACTTCGCCAATGCCGATGCCGAGGACCTCGCCTCGACGCGCCTGCAGCTCGAGCGATTCCTCGAAGTGCTGCGCTTCTACGAGCGCCGCTCGCTGCCGCCTCCGCAGCGGCACATCGCCAACTCCTCGGCGCTGCTGCGCCTGCCCGAGACGCACCTCGACATGGTGCGCCCGGGGATCCTGCTCTACGGCGTCTACCCGTTCCAGGCGGCCGCGCGCGCGATCGAGGTCCAGCCCGCGCTCACGTGGCGCTCGCGGGTCGTCTACTTCAAGGTCGTGGAGCCCGAGAGCCCCGTCTCGTACGGGTCCACCTGGAAGAGCGACCACCGCGTGCGCCTGGTCACGGTGCCGGTCGGCTACGGCGACGGCTACTTCCGCGCCCTCTCGAACCGCGCCTTCGTCGTTCTTCGCGGCCGGCGCCACCCGCAGGTGGGCCGCGTGTGCATGGACCAGATGATGGTCAACATCGAGTGGAACGAGGCCTGGAACGGGGACGACGTGGTGCTGATCGGCGAGCAGGACGGCGCCCGCGTGACGGTCGAGGAGCTGGCCGAGTGGGCCGGAACCGTGCCCTGGGAGATCCTGGCCGCGATCAGCGCGCGGGTGCCACGGATCTACGAACGCTAAGCCCGGGGGTCTGGGGGGCGGCTTCGGAGCCCCCCAGGTCCGTGGCTCGTCCGTCGCTCCCCAGCCTGAGCCGAAGGACCCCCGCGTTGGTCTTGACGGCGCGGGGGACGGTCCATATACTCCGGCATCATGCTTCGGTCGGTCCAGATCGCTGCTCGAAAGCGGGCCACTCGAAAGTGCACGAGTCGCTTAGGCGGCGGTGTGGCCCTGTGCCCCTAGCAGAACCAAGCACAGAGAATCGCAACCACCCGAACCCGCCGCAGCGGCCGCAGCCGCCGGCGGGTTTCGTGCTTTTCGGGGTCTTTGACGCGGGAACGGAGACGAGATGGGCAAGCGGATCGAGGTCGGGGTGCTGGGCGCGACCGGGATGGTCGGCCAGCAGTTCATCCAGCAGCTGGCAGGGCATCCCTGGTTCGAGCTGACCTGGCTCGCGGCCAGCGAGCGTTCGGAGGGCAAGAGCTACGCCGACGCGGCCCCCTGGCGCCTCGAAACGCCGATGCCCGAGGGCATCGGCAGCCGAACCGTCGAGGCGTGTACGCCGGGCAAGGGCCCGCGGCTCGTGTTCTCGGCGCTCGACGCCGGCGTCGCGGGCGAGCTCGAGCAGGCGTTCGCCGACGCCGGGCACGTGGTGCTGAGCAACGCGCGCAACCACCGCATGGACCCGGTGGTGCCGCTGCTGGTGCCGGAGGTGAACGCCGAGCACCTCGCCCTGCTGCGCGCGCAGGCGAAGCGACGCGGCGGCAAGCCGGGTGCGATCGTCACCAACCCCAACTGCTCGACAGTGGTGCTCTCGATGGCGCTCGCGCCGCTGCGGGCCTTCGGCCTGCGCTCCTGCCTGGTGAGCACGATGCAGGCCGTCTCCGGCGCGGGCTACCCGGGCGTGCCCTCGCTCGACATCCTCGGCAACGTGATCCCGTTCATCTCCGGCGAAGAGGAGAAGATCGAGACCGAGACGCGCAAGATCCTCGGCGCCCTCTCGGGCGAGACGGTCGAGCCCCATCCTGTGCGCGTGAGCGCGCACACCAACCGCGTGCCGGTGGTGGACGGTCACACCGAGACGGTCTCGGTCGCGCTCGACGACAAGCCGACCCAGGCGGCGCTGCGCGCGGCGATCGAGGGCTTCAGCGGGCTGCCGCAGCGGCACGGCCTGCCGTCGGCGCCGGAGCGGCCGCTCGTCTACCTCGAGCAGCCGAATCGTCCGCAGCCGCGCTTCGACGCCTCGCGCGGACGCGGCATGACGGTGTCGGTCGGCCGGCTGCGTCCGTGCGGGGTGCTCGACTGGAAGTTCGTGGCGCTCGGCCACAACACGGTGCGCGGGGCGGCGGGCGCGTCGGTGCTCAACGCCGAGCTGATGCAGGCCGAGGGCCTGCTCGACTAGGAGGCTGGCCTTGATCGTCATGAAGTTCGGCGGCACCTCGGTCCAGGACCCCGAGGCCGTGTCGCGCGTGGTTCAGGTGGTCGCCGGCGAGACGCGGCCGCGGCTGGTCGTCGTTTCCGCGCTCGCGCGCGTGACGGACGCGCTGCTGGAGGTGGTCCGCCTCGCCGAGCGCGGCGATGCGACGGCGGCCCGCGACGCCGTCCGCGCGCTGCGCCTGCGCCACGAGCAGATGACGACGCTCGTGCGCCAGCCGGAGCGCCGCGCGGAGCTGCTCGCGGCGCTCGACGCCGTCTTCGCGGAGGTCGAGGCGGTGGCCACCGCGCTGGCCGTGGTGCGTGAGGTGTCGCCGCGCTCCTGCGACGCGCTCGTCGCCGCGGGCGAGCTCGCCAGCTCCCGCATCGTGGCCGCGGCGCTCGCCGAGGCGGGAGTCCCCTCGCGCTTCGTCGACGCTCGCGAGCTGCTGGTCACCGACGCGGCGCACGGCGCGGCGGCGCCCGATCGCGCCGCCACCGACGAGCGGCTGCGTGCGCGCGTGCGCCCGCTGCTGGAGCAAGGTGTCGTCGGGGTCACCGGCGGCTTCGTGGGCGCGACCGCCGCCGGGATCACCACCACGCTCGGGCGCGGCGGCTCCGACTACTCGGCCGCGCTCTTCGGCGCGGGTCTCGAGGCCGAGGAGATCCAGATCTGGACCGACGTGGACGGGATGCTGACCGCCGACCCGCGTCTCGTGCCGGTCCCGCGCGTGGTCTCGCGGCTCAGCTTCGCCGAGGCGTCGGAGCTCGCGTACTTCGGCGCCAAGGTGCTGCACCCGAGCACGATCCTGCCCGCGGTCGGCCTCGGCATCCCGGTGCGCATCCTGAACTCGCACCGGCCGCACGCCGAGGGCACGCTGATCACGGCGGCCGCGGCCGAGGGCGTGCCGGGGCCGGTGGCGATCGCCTGCCGCCGGGGGGTGACGCGGATCGACATCGCCTCGACCCGGATGCTGATGGCCTACGGTTTCCTGCGCCGGGTGTTCGAGGTGTTCGAGCGTTTCGAGACGCCGGTCGACGTGGTCACGACCTCCGAGGTGAGCGTGTCGGTGACGATCGACGACCGCCACGCGATCGAGGCCATCGCGGCGGCGCTGCGCGCCTTCGCCGACGTGACGTGCGAGTCGGGAATGGCGATCCTGAGCGCCGTCGGCGAAGGACTGCGCCGCGACGCGCGTCTCGCCGCGCAGGTGATCGGCGCGCTCGAGGGCCTGCCGCTCGCGATGGTCTCGCAAGGAGGCTCGCGCACGAACGTGACGGTCGTGCTGCCCGAGACGGACGCCACCGGCGCGATGCAGCGGCTCCACCGGCGCTTCTTCGAGCCCGAGCCCGCCGGCGCCGAAGCCGCGGCGCTCGCCACCGCCTGAGGTCGAAGAGCGATGCGCCTGCTGGTCGTCGGCCACGGACGGATGGGACGGCTGGTCGAGGCGCTCGCCCCCTCCTACGGCTTCGAGCTGGCCGGAGTGCTCGACAGCGCCTCGAACCCCGGCGGCCAGGGCGCCGACGCCGAGCGCTGCAAGGGCGTGGCCGTGGCCGTCGACTTCTCGACCGCCGAGGCGACGCTCGCGACGACGCCGCGACTGGCCGCGCTCGGCATCTCGCTGGTCGTGGGCACCACGGGCTTTCAGGCCCGCGAGAGCGAGCTGCGCGCCGCCGTCGAGGCGGCCGGCGTCGGCGCGGTGGTCGCGGCCAACTTCTCGCTCGGCGCGAGCGTGCTCGAGGCGCTCGGCGAGAGCGCGGGCCGGCTGCTGGCGGGCGCCGAGGCGTTCGGCGCCTACGTGCACGAGGCGCACCACCAGGCGAAGAAGGACGCCCCGTCCGGCACGGCGCTCGCGCTGCGGCGCGCCCTCGAGCGCTCCGGCTTCCCGCGCCCGATCGACATGTCGTCGACGCGCGCCGGCTTCATTCCCGGCACGCACACGATAGGATTCGACGGTCCGGCGGAGACGCTCGAGCTCGTGCACACGGTGCGCGACCGCGCCACGTTCGCGCACGGCGCGCTCGCCGCGGCGCGCTGGGTGGTGGGACGCAGGGGCTGGTTCACGATGCGGGACGTACTGGGACTCGCTTGAGGCTCTAGGAGGAGCGATGCGAACTCCGTTCACGGGCTGCGGGACGGCGCTGGTGACACCGTTCACGACGTCGGGAGCGGTCGACGAAGCCGCGGTGCGGCGGCTGGCGAAGCGGCAGGTCGAGGCGGGCGTCCACTTCCTGGTGCCGTGCGGCACGACCGGCGAGGCGCCCACGCTGTCGGCCGCCGAGCGCTCGCGCGTGGTGGAGATCGTGGTGGACGAGGCGCGCGGGCGCGTGCCCGTGCTCGCGGGGGCTGGGGGCTACGACACGCGCGAGGTTGTGGAAGCGGCGCGCGCGATGCAGGCGGCCGGGGCGGACGGCCTGCTCTCGGTCACGCCGTATTACAGCAAGCCGACGCCGGAGGGGCTCTACCGCCACTACGAGGCGATCGCCGCGGCCACGCCGCTGCCGATCGTCGTCTACAACGTGCCGGGGCGCACGGGCTGCAACGTCGACCCCGCGACGCTCGCGCGGCTCGCGACGATCCCCAACGTCGCGGGCGTCAAGGAGGCCTCGGGCAACATGACGCAGATCTGCGAGGTGATGCGCGCGGTGCCGCCGGAGTTCCTGGTGCTGTGCGGCGACGACGCGCTCACGCTGCCGGCGATGGCGGTGGGCGCGCGCGGCGTCGTGTCGGTGGCCTCGAACGAGCTCCCGTCCGAGATGGCGCAGCTGGTGGAGGCGGCCGAGGCCAACGACTTCGGCTTCGCGCGCGAGATCCACACGCGGCTGCTGCCGCTGATGCTCGCGAACTTCGCCGAGTCGAACCCGATCCCGGTGAAGGCGGCGATGGCCCAGATGGGCCTGCTCGAGGAGAGCTATCGGCTGCCGATGGTGCCGCCGCGAGCCGAGACGCGCGAGAGGCTCGCGCGCGTGCTCGCGAGCGTGCGGCCCGCGCCCGCGGCGGTCCCTGCGTGAGCGAGGCGCTCGCGCCGCTGCGCGCCCGCGTCGAGCAGCTGTTCGCGGCGGGCGCCTCGGCCAGCCGGGACGAGGCGCGCGCATGCTTCGCGGAGCTGCGGGCGGCGCTCGCCCGCGGCGAGGCGCGCGCGGCGGAGCCCGACCCATCCTCCCCCACCGGCTGGCGCGTCAACGCCTGGGTCAAGCAGGGGATCCTGCTGGGCTTCCGGCACGGCGACGTCGTGGACGCCTCGATGGATCACGGCCGGCTCCCCTTCTTCGACAAGGACACCCTGCCGCTCAAGCGCCTCGACGCGGCGGCCGGCGTGCGGATCGTCCCCGGGGGCTCGGCGGTCCGGGACGGGGCGGTCCTCGGGCGGGGCGTCGTGTGCATGCCGCCGAGGTACGTCCACGTGGGCGCCTACGTCGGATTCGTCACCACGGGAACCATCGCCTGGATCAC
>CAZMRX010000002.1:0-42750 GCA_964568755.1 uncultured Acidobacteriota bacterium
CGGAAACGGAACAACGGAAACGGAACAACGGAAACGGAACAACGGAAACGGAACAACGGAAACGGAACAGGAGGACTGCCTAGAAAGCGGCGTTCCGCTTCGACAACGGCAACGAATCCTGCGCGGAACGCCGCTGATTAGCCCCCGCTCTTGATGTAGTCCTCGAGCTGGCGCACGGTGAAGCGCAGGTCGTGGATCACGCTGCGCACCACGTCGCCGATCGAGATCACGCCCACCACGCGCCCGCCCTCGACCACCGGCAGGTGGCGGATGTGGCGGTCGGTCATGTGCATCATGCACTCGCCCGAGGTGGTGTCGGGCGCGATCACGAACACCTTGGAGGTCATCACCTCGCGCACGGGCGTCTCGCGCGAGGTGCGGCCCTGCAGGATCATGCGCCGGGCGTAGTCGCGCTCGGAGAAGATCCCGACGAGCTGCCCGCCCTTCATCACGAGCAGCGCCCCGATGTTCTTCTCTTCCATGAGGCCCAGCGCCTCGAACACCGTGGCGTCGGGATCGATCGAGAAGATCTCCGGCTTGCGCTCCAGGATCTGCCGGATGGTCGTCATTCCCCCTCCTCCCCGGTCGGTGGTGGTCGGGCAGAACGCTCCTGTGGGGCCGGGCTCTCGGACGGAGCAAATTCTACTCCCGTCCCGGCTCGGGTCGGGCGGGAGGGTAAGGGCGTTGTACGATAGGACCCCTAGTCCGCCTTCGGGCGGGCGCCCCTCATGTCACGAGCTCGGCCCTCCCTCGTCGTCCGGCTGCTCCTCTGCACGATCGCCTGCGGCGCGTGCTCGACGCTCGGCTCGCGCAAGGAGCCCGCGCCACCGAGCGTCCCGCCAGGCACGGCGCTCACGCCCGAGCCGCAGGCGCCCTCCGACGACGAGCCGCTCCCGGTCGTCGCGGTCAGCGAGCCGATCGTCGTCGCCGCGTGGGCCGAGCCGAAGGAGCTGCCGGCCGGGGGCGGCCAGGCGCAGATCCTGGTGCGGATCCAGAAGCGGGGCGGCAAGCGCTTCCCGGGGGTCGAGGTGCGCCTGCGCAGCTCGGCGGGCACGCTGTTCTCCTCCGGCGGCGTGCTCGTGACCGACTCCTCGGGCATGACGCGCGACCGGCTCACCACGAAGAAGACGGCCACCATCACGCTCAACGCCGGCGGCACCCGCTACCGCTTCCAGGTCCCGGTCGCGGAAGGCGCCCCGTGAGCGGCCCGGCCCTGCGTCCCGCGGACCGGGCCACGGCCGAGGACCTCGCGCGGATCCTGGCGCCGGAGCGGGTGCTGACGCGGCCGATCGACCGGCTCGGCCGCTCCGCGGACGCCTCGATCTACCGGCTGATCCCCGAGGCGATCGTGCGCCCGCGCGGCGCGGGCGAGGTGGGCGAGCTCCTCGCGTGGGCGCGCCGCAAGCGCCGCCACCTGACGTTCCGCACCGCCGGGACCTCGCTGTCGGGACAGGCGGTCACCGACGACGTGCTGGTCGAGCTCGCTCCGTTCTTCAGGGCAGCGCGCGTGCTCGACGACGGGGCGCGCGTCGTCGCGCAGCCCGGCGTCGTGGGCGGCCACCTCAACCGGTTGCTCGCGGCCCACCAGCGCCGCATCGGCCCCGACCCCGCCTCGATCGACACCGCGATGGTCGGCGGGATCCTGGCCAACAACTCGTCGGGCATGTGCTGCGGCGTCGCGCAGAACAGCTACCACACGCTCGACAGCCTGGTGGTCATGCTCGCGGACGGCGCGCTCGTCGACACGCGCGAGCCGGACGCCGACGCCCAGCTGCGCCGCGCGCGTCCCGCGCTGCACGCCGAGCTCGTGGCGCTGCGCGACGAGCTGCGGCAGGACGCGGCGCTCGCGGGGCTGGTGCGCCGGAAGTTCGAGACCAAGAACACGAGCGGCTACAGCCTCAACGCCTTTCTCGACTTCGACGACCCCGCCCAGATCCTGGCGCACCTGATGGTCGGCTCCGAGGGCACGCTCGGCTTCGTGGCGGAGATGACGCTGCGCACCGTCGACGAGCCGCCCGCGCGCGCGACGGCGCTCGTGTTCTTCGCCGATCTCGAGGAGGCCGGCCGCGCCGTGCTGCCGCTGGCCCGGGCGGGGGCCGACGCCCTGGAGATCCTCGACGCGGGCTCGCTGCGCTCGATCGCGTCGGAGCACCGGCTGCCCTTCGAGGTCGAGAGGCAGCACGCGGCGCTGCTCGTCGAGCTGCGGCGCGCCGACGCCGGGAGGCTCGCCTCGGCCGTGGACGACGCGCTCGCGATCCTGAAGCAGCACCGCCTGATCGAGCCGCCCCGCTTCACCACCGGCGCGGCGGAGCGGGCGGTACTGTGGCACCTGCGCAAGGGCCTCGCGGCCCGCATGGGCGCGATGCGCCCGAGCGGGACCGCGTTCCTGACCGAGGACGTCGCCGTCCCCGTGGCGCGGCTGGCCGAGGCGATCCGCGACTTCCAGGCGCTGTTCGCGCGCCACGGCGTTCCCGACACGGCGATCCTGGGCCACGCCAAGGACGGCAACCTCCACTTCGTGCTGGCCGAGGACGTGAGGAGCCCCGAGGCGGTCGAGCGCTACGGCGCGTTCATGCACGGCCTCGTCGAGCTGGTGGTGGACAAGTACGACGGGGCGATCAAGGCCGAGCACGGCTCGGGCCGCAACATGGCGCCCTTCGTCAAGCGCGAGTGGGGCGAGCGGGCCTACGCCGTGATGGAGCGCGTCAAGCGCCTGCTCGACCCCGAGGGCATCCTGAGCCCGGGCGTGCTGCTGAACGCGAACCCGCGCTGCCACCTGGAGAACCTGAAGCCCTGCCCGACGATCTCGCCGCTCGCGGACCGCTGCATCGAGTGCGGCTACTGCGAGCCGCGCTGTCCCTCGCGCGACCTGAGCCTGACGCCGCGGCAGCGGATCGTGGTCACGCGCGAGATCACGCGGCTCCTGGCGAGCGCCTCGCCCGGCGATCGCGAGTGCGCCGAGTCGCTGCGCGAGGACTTCGCCTACGACGGCGTCGCCACCTGCGCCGCGGACTCGATGTGCCAGTCCGCCTGCCCGGTCACGATCGACACGGGCGCGCTGATGAAGGAGCTGCGGGCGGCCGCGCACGCTCCCGCCGCCTCGCGGATCGCGACCGTCGCGGCCGAGCACTTCGGCCTCGTCGCGGGCCTGGCGCGGGCGGGGCTCTCCGCCGCGTCCGCCGTTCGCGCGCTGCCGCTCGGGGCGCGCGTGGTGGAAGCCGTGGCGGAGGGCGCCTCCCTGCTGCTGCCCGGCCTCGTCCCGCGGCTGCCGCCGTCGCTCGCGCTGCCGCGTCCGGCGCCGCTGCTGGCCTCCGAGGAGCCGCCGCCCCTGCCGGCTGCGGTTGCGCCCGGCGAGGCGCGCGCCGTCGTCTACTTCCCGAGCTGCCTGACCCGGATCGTGGGCCCGCTTCCCGGCGAGAACGGCGTGCCTCCCGCCCGCGCGATGCGCGAGGTGCTGCGCTGGGCCGGCTACTCCGTGCGCGTTCCGGAAGGCGCCTCGGGGCTGTGCTGCGGCATGGCGTTCGCGAGCAAGGGCTACACCGAGGCCGCGCGCGCGGCGGCGCGGCGCACGGCCGAGGCGCTCGCGCGCGCGACGCGCGGCGGCCGCCTGCCGGTCGTCACCGACGCCTCGCCCTGCGCCGGGACCCTGGCCGAGGCCGTGCAGGGGCTGCTGCGCGAGACGGGGCGCGAGCTGCGGACCTTCGACTTCCCGGCGTTCTGGGCGCGCGAGGTGCTGCCGGGGCTCGAGGCGCCGCCGCGGCGCCCGGGGCCGGTGATCCTCCACCCCACGTGCACGCTCGTGAAGAGCGGCGGGCTTGCCGACCTGCTGGCGGTCGCGAGCGCGCACGCCGAGAGCGTGAGCGTTCCGCAGTTCGCCGAGTGCTGCGGCTTCGCCGGGGACAAGGGCTTCGCGCTGCCCGAGCTCACCGCGAGCGCGACCGCCGTCGAGGCCGCCGAGGTGAGGGAGCTGCTGGCGCGCGAGCCGCGGGCGGGCTGCTACTCGACCTGCCGGACCTGCGAGATCGGGATGTCCCGCGCCGTCGGCCGTCCGTACCGCTCGCTGCACGCGCTGGTGCACGAGGCCGTCACGCGTGCTTGAGCGGCTGCTCGACGCGCTCGCGTCGCTGCCGCTCGTCCCGACCTACCTGGCGCTGATGGCGCTCTCGGCGCTCGAGAACGTGTTCCCGCCGGTCCCCGCCGACACCGCGGTGGCGCTCGGAGCCTTCCTGGCGAGGCGCGGCGAGCTCTCGGTCGTCCCGCTCGCGATCCTGTGCTGGCTCTCGAACCTCGCCTCCGCCTGCGGCACCTACCTCCTCGGCCGCCGCCACGGGCGCGCCTTCTTCCAGGACGGCTGGGGACGCAAGATCATGCCGCCCGAGGTGCTCGCGGCGCTCGAAGAGGCCTACGCGCGCTGGGGCACCGCCGGCATCTTCGTGAGCCGCTTCCTGCCGGGCCTGCGGGCCGCGGTGCCGCCGTTTGCCGGCGTCGCGGGGTTTCCGGCGGCGAAGGCGCTCGTGGCCGCGGCGCTCGCCTCCGCGATCTGGTACGCCTTTCTCGCCGCCGCGGGGTACCAGCTCGCCGCGAACTGGCAGGCGGTCAAGGCGCTCGTCTCGAACGCGAACCAGGCGCTGGGTATCGCGGCCCTGGTCGCAACCACGGCCGTCCTCGTGTGGGTCTGGCGACGGACCCGGAAGGCCCCGTAGCCTACTGGCCCTTCGCCCGCAGGCTCGCCACGGCGGCCTGGATCCGCTCCTGCGTGCCCGGCGAGAACCAGCCGTCGAGGAAGGCCGGCAGGCGCGCGCTCTCGTGCGCCATCATCTCCGCGAGCACTCCCTCGCGGAGCCACGCCTTCGTCGTCGCGAGCGCGCGCGAGTCCTTGTCCAGGAACTCCTCGAGCCGCGCACGGCAGGCCGCCTCGAAGCCGTCGGCGTCGGCGAGCTCGTCCGCGAGCCCGGCCGCGAGCGCCTCCGCGTCCGCGAAGTTCCGGCCGAGGAGCGCGATCCGCGCGAGCGCCTGCGGCGGCACGCTCGCGCGCAGCAGGCACGTGACCGACCACGGCAGCGGCACGCCCACCTTGACCTCGTTCAGACCGATCGGGGCGCCGCGCCGCAGCACGCGGTGGTCGGCGGTGAGGGCGAGGATGCAGCCGCCCGCCACCGCGGCTCCCGAGACGGCGGCCACCACCGGCTTGGTGAGCCCGTAGAGCGCCCAGACCGCGACGCCGAACGTCGTCATGAAGCGCTCCATCGAGGCGCGGTCGTACGCGGCGAGCGCCACCAGGTCGAGCCCTGGGCAGAACAGCTTGGGGTGCGCCGACGCGAGCAGCACGCCCCGCACGCCGTCGTCCCGGGCGAGCTCCGCGGCGGCCTCGCTCAGCGCCTCGGCCAGCGGCTCGTCGATCGCGTTGCCGCGCGCCTTGTCGAGCCGCAGCACGGCAACGGGCCCGTCTCGCTCGATGCGAACTCCACTCATGCCGGATCTCCCGGGCGGGAGTATAGCGGCGCGACCGCAGCGGGCGCACGCACGCGCGGCCTCGCAGGAGCATACTGGTAGAGGGGAGCGTCGATGCCGAGTGCCGCGCAGCCGCTGGCGGAGCTCCTCGCGCGTCATACGCGCGAGGGGGAGCTCTACGAACGGCTCGACAACGGACGCGTGCGTTGCTTCGCCTGCGGCCACCGCTGCCTGATCCCGCCCGGCCGCGACGGCGTCTGCCGCGTGCGCTTCAACGACGAAGGCACGCTGCGCGTGCCCTTCGGCTACGTGGCGGCGCTGCAGCTCGACCCGGTCGAGAAGAAGCCGTTCTTCCACGCGCTCCCGGGCGCCAAGGCGCTCTCCTTCGGCATGCTGGGCTGCGATTACCATTGCGGGTACTGCTTCACGGGCGACACGATGGTCGTCACCGAACGGGGCCCCACGTCCTTCAGGCTTCTCTTCGAATCCTGCTCACGGACGGAAAAGCGTGTCGACGCGGAGCTGGGCTTCCCCGTCGATCGGCGCGTCGTGACTGCCTCCGGCGCGCTGCGCCCGCTGCGAGGCGTGGTCAGGCACACGTATCACGGCGAGCTGGTGAAGATCCAGCCGTTCCATCTGCCGGCTCTTCGGTCCACACCCGACCACCGCATCTTCGTCACTCGCAAGCCCGGCGACCCTCCGGCGTTGATGCCGGCGCGGGACCTTACGCCGGAACACTATGTCGCCATCCCGCGCCGTCCGTGCGCGGAGAGCCAAGGGACAGTGGGTGTGGCCGAGCAGCTGCGCGCCCATCTCGTCACCTACAAGGTGAGCTGGGATCTGCCGGCCAAGCATCGAGAGCTCGTGGCCCTGGCCACGGCGGCCGGTGAGACATCACGTGCGATTGCACGCGTGATCGGCAAGGACGCCTCATACGTACGTCACGTGCGCGGCAAGCTCGCCCGCGGCCACGGCGCGGACGTCAGGACCCGGTCGATCCTGGCTGAAGGAAACTTCGTTCGCTTTCCGGGTGAGCGTCGGCCGGGCATCCCGGCCCGGCTGGATGTCGACGTGCACCTGGCGGAACTCCTCGGCTACTACTGCGCAGAAGGCTGCGTCGTGAGGAGCAACAGGCGGCCCAACAGCTACGCGGTGAACTTCAGCTTCGCACCAGGCGAGACAGAGCTCGCGGAGCGCACGCGAGTCCTGCTGAAACGGTGTCTGGGCCTCGAGGCTCGTCTGGTGGTCCGCGACACGACGCTCGCGGTTGCTGTCGGCAAGGCCTCCGCGGCGCTGTTGTTGGAGTCGCTCGCGGGAGGTCGCAGCACGCAAAAGCGCGTTCCTCACATCCTGGCCGGCGCTGCCACCGAGGTCGTACGGGCCTTCCTTCGGGCCTACGTCGCGGGTGATGGCCACCGTTATCCCAACGGAAAGGTGAGCGCTACGACGGTGTCGCGCACGCTCGCCTACGGCGTCGCCTGGCTCGCGCTGCGCGCGGGGCACTTCCCCTCCGTCTACATCAAGGATGTCGGCACGGCCGGGGTCGTGCAGGGTCGCAGTGTGACGCGGGCACCTCAACAGTACACCGTGGTCTGGTACGAGAACGAGATCCGTCGGCGCCGCATGATCGAGACCGACCAGCACTACCTGATACCGCTGCGCTCCGTCGACCGCGAGCCCTACGCTGGAGAGGTCTACAACCTCGAAGTCGACGGGGAGCACAGCTACCTGGCGGGACTCGTTGGCGTCTCCAACTGCCAGAACTGGGTCACCTCGCAGGCGCTGCGGGATCCCGCGGCCACGGCGCCGGCAAACGCCGTGAGCCCCGCGGACATCGTGAACGCCGCGAAGCGCGCCGGGGCGCGGATCGTCACCTCGACCTACAACGAGCCGCTCATCACCAGCGAGTGGGCGGTCGAGGTGTTCAAGGCCGCGAAGACCGAGGGGCTCGTGTGCTCGTACGTCTCGAACGGCAACGGAACGGAGGAGGTGCTCGAGTACCTGCGGCCGTGGGTCTCGCTCTACAAGGTGGACCTCAAGGGCTTCCGCGACCGGGCCTACCGCGACCTCGGCGGGACGCTCGAGCGCGTGCTGTTCACGATCCAGGCGCTCCACGCCAAGGGCTTCTGGGTCGAGGTGGTGACGCTGGTCGTGCCGGGCTGGAACGACTCGCCCGAGGAGCTGCGGGACATCGCCCGCTTCCTGGTCTCGGTGTCGCCCGACATCCCGTGGCACGTGACGGCGTTCCACCCCGACTACAAGATGGACGAGCGTCCCGCCACGTCGGTGCAGTCACTGCTGCGGGCCGCGGAGACGGGCGCCTCCGAGGGCCTGCGCTTCGTCTACGCGGGCAACCTGCCCGGCGCCGTCCGCAGCTTCGAGAACACCTACTGCCCCGGCTGCCGCGGCCTGCTCGTCGAGCGGCTCGGCTACCGGGTCCTGAGCAACCGGGTGGGCGCGGGCGGGCGATGTCCGGACTGCCGCTGCGTCGTGGCGGGGGTGTGGAGCTGACCGGCGGACGAAGGAATCGCCGGCTGAGACGATCCCACGGACTGGCGGACGAACAAGCGAAGGGATGAACCGACGAGCAGAAAAGGGGAACCGGCCAGGGTTCTCTGGACCGAGCTCACGGGGAGCTAAGCGCCTCCCGAGCCCCCGCTAGAAGCCCCGTGCCCCCGATGGAATCAGCGCGCGATTCTCGCGCGCGCGTCGCGCAGGGCGCGCTTGTAGTCGCCATCCTTCATCTGCGCGTCGAGCTCCTCGGCGCTCGCGTTGATCGGCGGCTCGTAGGGCGGCTGCCGCAGCATCGCGTCGATGTTGGGCAGCGCTGAACGCGCGGCCGGGCCGAGCGCGCCGAGCGAGTTGGTGGCGGCGATGCGCACGTCGAAGTTCGGGTCGCTCTGCATCAGGAACACGAGCGTCGGCACGGCGTCGGGGCCGGCGGCCGCGGCCAGGTCGCGCGCGGCGCGCGCGCGTGTGGCGGGGTTGCGCGAGCGCGCGGCGTTGTTGGCGGCCTCGAGCTTCTTGGCGCGTTCCTCGTAGGCCTGCTGCTCGGCGCGCGCCTTCTCGATCTCTTCGTCGCTGAAGCGCGCGCCCGCGGCGATCTGCTTCTCGACCTTGTCGATGTTCTCCTTGAGCTGGGCGACGCTGCGGCCCGCCGCCGCCGCCTTGTCCGCGAAGACCTTGGCCTGGGCCATGTCGCGCTTGAAGAAGTAGCACCAGGCGATGCCGATGTTCGCGTCGGCGGCCGCGTCCTTGGGGTCGATCTGGATCGCCTGGTTGTAGGCGGCGATCGCCTGGTCGTAGCTCTTGGTGTACTGGTAGGCCCACCCCAGCCCCAGCGCCGCCTGCTCTTCCTTGGGGTCGAGCGCCAGGGCTTTCTGATAGGCGGCGATCGACTCCGGAGCCTTGTTCAGGTTGCGGTAGACCCAGCCCAGGTTGGCCCAGCCCGCCGCGTCCTTGTAGCCGGGCGTGCTCGTCACCTTCTGCAGCTCGGCGAGTCCCTCGTCGAGCTCGCCGGCCTGGCCGAGGATGAGGCCGAGCGTCGCGCGATAGCTGGCGTTGAGCGGCGTCAGCGCGACGGCCTTCTTGTAGGCGTCGGCCGCCTCGTCGAAGCGGCGGTTGTAGTGGTAGGCGCGCCCGAGCAGCGCCCAGCCGTCGGCGTTGCCCGGCAGGCCCTTCGTCGCGCGCTCTAGGTAGGCGAGCGCCTCGGCGTAGTCGCCCTTGCGGATCGCCATCTCCCCGATCAGCATCTGGATCTCGGGGCTCGTCGGCATCTCGGCCGCGACCTTCTTGGCCTCGGCCAGCGCCACGTCGCGGTTGCCGCGGTTGAGCTCGGCCTGGATCAGCGCGAGCCGGGCCGGGGCGAAGCCCGCGTCGGTCTGGAGCGCCTTGCGGTAGGCGCCCGCCGCCTGCTCGAGCTGGCCGTTCGCCTCGAAGATCTTGCCGACCGCGACCTGGACCAGCGGGCTGCCCGGGTCGAGGAAGGCTCCCTGCTGCGCCTGGGCGATGGCGTCGTTCCAGTTCTTCGGGTTGTCGGCGAGGACCGTGAGCCCGAGGATCGCGAAGCCCTCGCCGAACTTGTCGTCGAGCTCCGTGGCTTTCCGCGCCGAGGCGAGCGCGTCAGGGACGCGCCCGGCGATGCTGGCCTGCGCGCGCGCGAGCCGCGAGTACGCGAGCGCCGACTTCGGGTCGAGCTCCACCGCCCGCTTCAGGGCCTGCTCCGCTTCGGCGCTGCGTCCGAGCGCCGTGAGCGCCTCGCCGCGCGCGACGTGGGCCATGGCGCTCGAGGCGCCCGCGGCCACCGCCTTGTCCGCGGCCGCGAGCCCGCCCGGGCCGTCCTCGGTCCGCACCAGCGCGCGCGCCTGGGCGGCGAGCGCCTCGGCCGTCGGCGAGGCTGTTACCGCCTCGTTCGCGAGCGCGAGCGCCTCCTTGCCGTTCCCCTTGCGCAGCGTGAAGTTGGCGACGGCCGCGAGCACGTCGGCCCGTCCGGCGCCGCTGGCCGTGGAGCGTGCCTGGCCGTAGGCGGCTTGCGCCTCGTCGAGGTTCCCGAGCCGCTCGTGCAGGCGCCCGAGCGCGACCTGGCCCTCGGCGCCCGCCTCGCCGGCGGCCTTGGTCATGGTCTTGACCGCGTCCTCGGGCTTGCCCTTCTGGATCTGCTCGAGTGCCTTCGTCCAGGCCTGGTCGAGCTTCGACTGGGCGAGGCCCTCGGATGCCAGGAAGGCCAGGACGGCGAATGCGGCCAGCGTTCTCTTCATCACGGGCTTCAGTCTCCGGGAAGGTGTTCTCGTCTGCGTACGGGCCAAAGCAGGGCCGGGATCATACCCTCGGATTCCTCCCGCGGGCGAGTGCCCGGCAAGCCGCGCCAGGTCGCCTATGCTATCGTAACTCCAGAAAGCTCACGCCGCCGCCGGCCCCTCGGAACGCCCCTATGGAGCCACCTGGCAGTTGTCAGTCGTGCCGCCAAGCCGTGACGCAAAGCAGGCTCGAGTACCGGCGCGGCGACGCGGTCGTCCACAACCGCGACCTCCTGCAGTGCGACATCTGTGAGCGCTACGCGTGCGCCGACTGCCTGCGCGTCTACGACATCTACTCGGGCTACGACTTCGTGTGTCACGCCTGCGCGCGCGAGCTGGAGCAGGCGCGCCTCAAAGCCGGCCACTGAGCCGCCGCCTGCGCAGAAATCACGCAGCGCCACTCCCGTTTCCAGAAAGAATGTGGTATCGGCGAGACGGCCAGGCGACCCAGGCGGATGGGCTGATCGTCGCAATCCACTGAGCCAGCGTCCTTTGCCGGTGAGTGTCTAGCCGGCGGGTCGTTGGTATGCCGCTTGCACTCTCCCAGGTCGAACTGTTCCATGCATTTCCTGATGGATCATCCAACCTCTACATAAGCTCCCGTCCTCTACGAAGCCCACCCCCCCAACGAGGGGACCATCCTTCTAGGACGCACCCGGGGCGCCTTCCAAGGCGCCCCGGCTTTTTGTGACCGCGGCCAGCGCGCGCCGCACGTCGACGACGCCCCAGCCCTGCCGGTCCACGTCCACGTGGGGGAGCCGCCGCGCCGTCCCCATGATCAAGCGCTTCAGCTCGCGTGGCCGCAGCGCGGGGTTGGCCTCGACCAGGAGCGCCGCGAGCGACGACACGATCGGCGCCGCGAAGCTGGTGCCGTCCACGTGCTTGTACGCGCCCGAGATCACGTTGTGGTCGCGGATCTTCGCCGCCACCAGCTGGCGCAGCAGCGGGGGCTCGAGCTCCCGCGCGGCGTCGAGGTCCGCGTCCACGCCCCGGCTCGCGTCGAGCGTCGCGCGCAGCTCCGCGTCCGCGCTCGAGGCGAGCCGGGCGAGGAGAGCCGCCTGATCCGCCGTCGGTGTCCCGGGCAGGATCGGCGCCGCCACCCAGATTCCCGGGGCGATCACCTCGGGCTTCTGCAGGCCGTCGAGCGTCGGCCCGTAGCTCGAGTGGTACATCTCGTAGCCCGAGAAGGGCAGGCGGTTCTTGTCGTCGAGGCCGCCCACCGTGAGCACCGAGGGCGCCGACGCGGGCGGCAGCACGGGGTGCCCGGGACGGTCCCCGAGGTTGCCGGCGGCGGCCACCACCAGCAGGCCGGCCCGCGTCGCGGCCTCGGCCGCGCGCGACAGGCCGTCCTCCTGGTAGCTTGCCTCGTAGTCGCCGCCGCAGCTCACGTTCACGACGCGGATCCCGTAGCGCTCGCGGTGGCGGGTCACCCACGCGAGGCCGCGCCGGATGTCGTCGTGCTTGATGCGCCGGGCGCTTCCCACCTTCACGAGCACCACGCTCGCCTCGGAGGCGAGGCCGCGGTAGAGCCCCTGCGACAGCCAGCCGTTCCCGCACGCCGCGACCGACGTCATCATCCCGTGCCAGCTCGACACGTCGGGAAGGGCCAGGTCGGGGCGGCTCGCGCTCGGGTCGTTCACGTCCACGTAGGCGAGGATCCGGTCGCGCGGCTCCACCAGGTCGGGGTGGGCGAAGAAGCCCGAGTCGAGGAAGGCGACCGTGACCCCGCGCCCGGTGCGCTCGTCCGGCGCCCCCAGGCGTATCGGCGTCGGCAGGATCGCAACGCCGCCGTGCGCGAAGCCCGCCTCGTGCGCGCGGACGAACTCGAGAGCCTTCTCGAAGCCGGCCGCGCACTCGTCGCACACGCCGGCCTGCGGACGCCACCACGGGTTGTTGGCCTGAGCCAGCAGGATTCCGTCGCGAGACAGCCGCTCGGCCCCCGCGCCGTCCGTGTCCGCGCCGCAGAACGGGCACTCGCGGGCGCCCGTCATGGTGTCGTGTCGACGCAAAGAAAACGGGGGTCGCTCAAGGACGCTTTCACCGCCCCGCCATCCCAGGTGATTCGCGCTGTCGGAGCAGGGCTCCCTCCAACCCCACCCCATGCGCGCCGCCCGGCGGCGGTCGGCCGCGTCCTCGCGACCCCGCCCGGAAGAAAGCAAGGCTGATGCCCAGGGCCGCGCGTGCTGAGGCACAAGGACTTGTGCCCGGGGACGTCGACTGTCATGGAGGATGCGCCTTTTCCTGTCCGCTTTCGCGTCAGCGCTACAGTCCGGGCTCCGGACGACCCGGCAGCGCCGACTCCGGGCGGATGAAGGAGTAGGAGTCCGCCGCGCGGTGGATCGTCTCGACGGCGTCGGCGCCGACCTGCGCCGCCGCCAGCAGCGACTCGCGCAGCGCGTCGGTGCGCGAGACGGTGCTGTTGTCGCTGCAGAGAGCGACCGGCACGCCCGCCTCGAGGAAGGCGTGCAGCGGATGCCGCGTGCCGCGGCGCACCGCGCCCGTGTGGTAGTTGCTCGACAGGCACACCTCGACCGCGATCTTGTCGCGCGCCAGCCGCTTCAGCAGCTCGGGGTCGCGTACCGCCGAGCAGCCGTGGCCGACGCGGTCGACGCCCAGCTCGTCCACGGCCTGCCACACGAACTCGGGCGGCGCGTCCTCGCCGGCGTGCGCGGTGAGCCCCAGGCGGCCGAGCCGCGCGATCTCGTAGGCGCTGCGGAACAGGCGCGGCGGGTTGCCGCGCTCCGGCCCCGCGATGTCGAAGCCCACGACGCCCGTGCGCTCGTGCAGGTGCTGCGCCTCCGCGAGCGCCTGGCGGGCGAGGATCTTGGCGATGTGCGGGCCGTGCTGGCGCATGGTGATCACGATCAGCCCCAGCTTCATCTGCGGGTGCTTGCGCTGCGCCCGGTTCATCCCGCTGAGCGCCGCGCGGATCGACTGGCGCGGCGTGAGCCCGGCGTAGGTGTGGATCAGCGGCGCGTAGCGCAGCTCGAGCGTGCGAACGGAGGCGGCCGCCGCCGCGAGCGCGATCTCCTCGACGACTTTCGAGACGTTCTCGTAGAACTGGGTCACCCACAGCGGGTAGTGCATCTTGTCGAGGTACGCGAGCAGCGTGCCTTCCTCGCCGTCCTGGATCTCGAGGAAGCGCCGCATCTCCTCGAGCGAATCGGCGGGGTTGAGCCGATAGTGGTGCATCAGCTCCCAGGTCACGTCGGCGGGGATCGACCCGTCCACGTGCTGGTGCAGCTCGACCTTGGCGAGCGCCCGCAGGCGTTTCTCGTCCTCGGGCGACACCGGGCGCGCCTCGGGGAGGAAGGGGTCCTCTGCCACGCGGCGCACGTTAACATGCGCGGGCGGGCGCCCGCCAGAACAGGGGCGGGCGGGGGGGGCGCCCGGGCCTCCCGCGCACGGCGCTTTCCCAAACAGCCCGGACGTGGCAGCATTGGGGCCCTTTCCGAATAGCCCGCCGTGGCCGAAACGCTCCCTCCCGCCTTCGACGCCTGGTTCCAGGCCCGTGTCCCCGACATCCCCGCGGCGGCCGCACGCGCGGTGCTCGAGCTGGGCGGGCCGCCAAACGCAGCCTTTCTGGCGCACCACCGCCGCGACCAGGCGAGAGGGCTCGACGCGCGGGCGGTGAGGCGCGTGCTCGAGGCGGGGGAGCTGTTCGCGAAGGTGCGCTCGCGCCAGGCGATCGTGGTCGAGTCGATCGAGCGCCACGCCACCTTGTCGCCCGAGCTGCGCGAGCGCATCCTCGCGTGCTTCGACCCCGACGCGCTCGAGGACCTCTACCACCCGTACCGCCAGCAGAAGAAGAACCGCGCGCTCGCTGCCCGCGAGGCCGGGCTCGGCCCGCTCGCGGACTGGATCTGGGACTGCGGCCACGGCCTCGACACGCCCCAGGAGGGGCAGACGCTGGAGCTGTGGGCCTTCACCTTCCGCAACGAGGAGAAGGGAATCCCGGACGCCAAGTCCGCGATCGAGGGCGCCCGCGACATCCTCACCGAGCGCATCGCGGGCACGCCGGAGCTTCGCGCGCTGGTGCGGCGCGCGTACTTCGAGGAAGGCTGGCTGCTCGCCGCCAAGACCGCGAAGGCCAAGCCGCACAGCCGCTTCGAGGCCTACTTCGCGTTCCGCGAGCGCATCTCCGCGCTGCGCGAGCCGCTCGCCACGCAGCGCTACCTGGCGCTGCGACGGGGGCAGTCCGAGGACGAGCTCCAGCTGGCGATGGGCGGAGGGCCCGAGGACCCGGGCTTCGCGTCGCGGCTCGAGGCCGCGTTCGAGCAGGCGGCCTGCAGCGTCGCCCCGTCTCCCGGGGCGGAGGTCCTGCGCCACGCCGCGCGCATCGCGCTCAAGAACGACGTGCGGACGGCGATCGAGAACGAGGTGCACCGCACGCTCACGGAGGCGGCGTTCGCCGTGATCGCGAGCGGCTTCGCCGACACGGCCCGCCGCCGGCTGCTGGCCGCGCCCTTCGGCGCGCGGCCGGTGGTGGGCGTGGACCCGGGGCCGCGCGGCTGCCAGCTGGCGGCGGTGGGCCCGGGCGGCGAGCTCGTGGCGAGCCTCGCCGTCGAGCTCTCCAGCGACGAGCAGAAGGCGGCCGCCGGCGCCCAGCTCTCGGCCTTCGCCCTCGCTCACGGCGCCGCGGCGGTAGCGATCGGCGACGGCGCCGGGGGGCGCGAGCTGCAGCTCGGCGCCCGCGCCGGTCTGCGCGCGTCCGGCCAGGACCTGCCGGTCGTCCTCGTGAGCGAGGCGGGCGCGAGCGGCTGGGCGGCGAGCGAAGCCGCCCGGACCGAGCTGCCGGACGTCGAGCCGGCCGTGCGCGCCGCGGTCTCGATCGCGCGGCGGCTGCAGGATCCCCTCGCCGAGCTCGTGCGGCTCGAGCCCAAGACGCTCGGCGCCGGCCCGCACCACCACGACGTGCCGCACGCCCTCGTGCATCGCGCGCTGGATGCCGCGATCGAAGACGCCGTCGCGAGCGTCGGAGTCGACCTCAACACGGCCTCGCGCGCCCTGCTCGCGCGCGTCCCCGGCCTCTCGCCCGCGCTGGCCGCCGCCGTCGTGGAGCACCGGGCGGCCCGCGGCCCCTTCGCGACGCGGCGCGGCCTGCTCGAGGTGCCCGGGGTCACGCCGGACGTGTTCGAGCAGGCCGCTGGGTTCCTGCGCGTCCGCGGCGGCGAGCACCCCCTCGATTCGACCGCCGTCCACCCCGAGCGCTATCCCGCCCTCGAGGCCCTCGCGGCGCGGCATGGACGCGCCGTGGGTGAGCTCACGGGCGCGGGCGCGGGACTCGTGCGCGACGCGACCGAGCTCGACGCGGAGCTCGGGCCGCTCACGCGCGCGTCGGTGGCGGCCGCGCTCGAGCAGGCCGGTCGCGATCCGCGTCCGCCGTTCGTCCCCTTCGCGTTCCGCGACGACGTGCGCGCGATCGAGGACCTGAAGCCGGGGATGGTCTGCCCCGGCCTCGTCACGAACGTGACCAGCTTCGGCGTCTTCGTCGACGTGGGAGCCCGCCAGGACGGCCTCGTCCACGTCTCGCAGCTCGGGCCCGGCAAGTCGTCGGAGGCGGGTGCCCCGCTCCAGCCCGGCGACCGGGTCGAGGTGCGCGTGCTCAAGCTGGACCTCGAGAAGAAGCAGATCTCGCTGAGCATGAAGCCGCGCCCGCAGCGCCCCGCCGCGGTCCGCAAGCCGCGTGAGCGGGCGCGGCCCGAGCCGCGCCCCGCGGCCGCGCGCCAGCAGCCGGCGGACGCGCGTCGAGGCGTCGAGAAGCGACCCGAGCGAAAGCGCCCGCAACCCCCGGGCGATCGCCCGCCGGGACGCGCCCGGCCCTCGGCCGCGCGGGAACGGCCCAAGAGCCCCGAAGCCGCCGCAGCGCGCAAGCCGGAGTCGCGCCGGCCGGCCTTCAACAACCCCTTCGCCGTCCTGGCGGGGCTCAAGAGGGACGACAAGGAATGACCGCCGAGCCTCAGACCTTCAGGTAGATCCCGCGCCGGTCCATCCAGGCGGCCATCAGGTAGAAGAGCGCCACCATCATCAGGGCCCACACGAACGAGGCTGCGTAGGGCTCGAGGACGCTCGCGGGGAAGAAGGCGTAGAGACGCGCGCCCAGGGACACGGGCGTGCCGTCCGCACCCGCAAAGCGCAGCGCGGACAGCGTGTCGGCGAGGAGACCCGACGCGACGAAGACGGCGATCGCGTTCCTGCCGTAGCTGACGAAGGGCGTCGCCCAGCGGCGCAGTCCCGCCACGTCCACCACGAAGTAGCTGAGCCCGAGCAGGGCCGCGGCCAGGCCCCCCGTGAGCAGCACGTAGGAGGAGGTCCACAGCCCCTTGTTGATCGGGAACAGCAGCGACGGCGGCACGAGCTCGCCCCACGCCACGCCCAGCACCGTGAGCACGAGTCCGCCCAGCAGCAGGCCGAGCGTCGTCCGGAACGGCGAGCGGGTGCTCCGCGCGAGCAGCCACTCCCCGAACAGCAGGCCGACGAGAGTGGTGGCGATGGCCGGGAAGGTGGAGAGCACCCCTTCCGGGTCCCAGGTCCGCGTCACGCTCCAGACGTGCGGCACGAGCAGGATCCGGTCCACCTGGGCGGCCAGGTTCGTCTCGATCTCGAAGCCGGGCGGATGTCCCTCGGGCCCGGTCACGCGCGCCAGCACCAGCCAGTAGCCGGCGAGCAGGGCAACCGCGAGGATCGCCTGGCCGCGCGGGCGCAGGTAGCGCTTGGCGGCCCAGGCCGCCAGGTAGCACACGCCGATGCGCTGCAGCACGCCCGGCCAGCGCAGCTCCGCGACCCCGAAGTACGGGTAGAGGTTGAGCAGCAGCCCCAGGCCGACGAGCTTCGTCGCGCGGGCGAGCGCGGGCCGGAAGCCGATCCGCTTCGACAGCGTGAGCGACACCCCGACGATGAACAGGAAGAACGGGAAGATGAGATCGGTCGGCGTCCAGCCGTGCCAGGGCGCGTGCAGCAGCGGCCAGTAGACGCTGCCCCAGTCGCCGGGGTTGTTGACCAGGATCATCGCGGCGATCGTCGCCCCGCGGAAGAGGTCGAGCGACAAGAGCCGCCCGGAAACGGCAGAAGGCGCGCCGACGTCGGTCATGGGGTGCATCCTATCAGCGCCGTCGTCAAGCCGAGGATGCTTTCGTTTCGCTCGCTGACGCTCGGGGTCCACTCCATCGCAGCAGGAGGGGGGCTTGGGGTGCGACGCAGCCCGGCCACCAGAAAATCGGCTGCGGAGCGCAAGCGAACTGGCTACAGGCTCGGAGCGAAGCGGGATTCACTCCCGCGAAGCGGTGGGGGGGTCTGGGGGGCGCGCCGCAGCGCCCCCCAGAATGAAAACGCCCGGAGCCTCGGGGCCCCGGGCGTCTCTCGGTTCAGTGGCTCGAAAGAGTCCCCTAGCCGATCTTCGTTACGTTGGCAGCGCGCGGCCCCTTCGGGCTGTCGACGACCTCGAATCGCACGCGGTCACCCTCGTTGAGCGTCCGGAACCCCTCAGCCTTGATCTCGCTGTGGTGAACGAACACATCCGGCCCACCCTCGCGCGAGAGGAAGCCGAATCCCTTGGACTCGTTGAACCACTTCACCGTACCTTCGACCATGAACGTATAGGCCTCCCTAGCCTTGCCTGGCGAAAGCTGCGTGCGCGCCCGGGCGCCGGTGCCGCCCACCGTGGACGGCGCGACGACGGGTGCCAGAGTGACGATCACCAGGGCGGGGCACACGCTAGCAAAAGTGCTTTTGGCCCGTCAAGGCGCTTCTCGCGTCCGGCTAGCGCTCCCGCGCGGGGAGCAGGCCGCCGAGCGCCCAGCCGAGGGCGCCGGTGATGCCGTTGATCATGGTGTTCACCACGACCCCCACGGCGCGGAAGCCCATGGCGGCCCCGAAGCCGATCGCCTCGGTCTGCCGGTTGAGCGCCATCGGCTCGCGGAAGTAGCTGGGTATGTCGAAGGCGTAGGAGACGAAGGTCGAGAGCAGGATCACGGCCTGCGAGACGAGCGCCATGAACATCGCGAACCCGGCCGCCTGCGGCAGCCGCCAGCCCAGCCAGCGTCGCGTGAATGCGGCCGAAAAGATCGAAGCGAACAGGGTGAGCACGACGATGCTGAGGAGGTGCGTGCCCTTGTCGTAGGGAACCTCGAACGCGGTGCCCATCAGCCAACGGCCCACCGTCACGATCGCCAGCATGACGAAGTAGGGCCGTGCCAGCCGCGCGTATTCCTGGATCATCGCCGCCTCCTTCTCACGACCAACCGAGCCCGGGCCCCTCGCGCTCCGCGAGGTCGCGGGCGAACGCCTCGATGTCCTCGAGCACCGCGCCCTGCGGTGCCATGCGCGGCGCCTCGAGCGCGAGGCCGCCGAGGCGGCTCGGGTCGCCCTCGGCCACGAGAGCCTCGGCGGCGCTCGCCTGCGTCAGCTCGCGGGCGTAGTCCTCGAGCGCCACCACGGCCGCTGCGCCGAGTGCGCGCGGCGCCGCGAAGCGGATCACCACCCGACGCGCCGCGGTCGCCTCGCTCACGGGGAGGTCTCGTCCGGGGGCAAGGGCGGCGTGCCGGCTGCCAGCAGCAGGCGCTCGAAGGCGCGCGCGTCCGGGAACTGCAGGTTGAGCCGCGTCACGCGGTCCTGTCCAACGTACACGTTGCGCACCACCGCTTCCGCGGCGACCGTGTTCTCGAGGTCGGTCACCGAGAGCGACTCGCCCTTCTTCACGGGCAGCGTCGTGTAGACGCGGGCTCCGCCGCGGCTCACGTTCTCGGTGACGGTCTGCTCCTCCATCACCCCGGACTCGCCGGCGCGCTTGACGCGCAGGTTCACGAACAGCTGCAAGCGCTCGTGGCGCCGCCGCTCGCCCGGCGGGGCGGCCGAGGCCGGCGTGTTGGCCGCGCGCGGGTCGGTCGGCAGCCGGTAGCGGCCGCCCGGCTTGGCCTCGAAGCCCTTGGGCGGGACGCGGCCCAGGAACATGACGCCCACCACGTGCCCGCCCTCCTCGGTGCTGCGCGAGTTGCGCACCAGCGCGTAGGTCTTGTAGGAGGTCTCGGCCAGGTCGTAGCGCCGGAAGTTGCGCGGCAGCGGGGCCGAGAGCAGCAGCACCTGGCCGACGCCGTGGGGGTGGCGCAGCGGGAACGACGCCCCGCCGTACGAGATGTCGTCGCTCGCCGTCATCTCCTCCCACGGCGTCCCGTCGGGGTCGTGCCCGAGCACGCGCACGGTCACGTTCATGCCCATGCGCGGATCGCGGCGGCGCTCGGAGGGAGGCACGCTTCGACCTCTAGGCTACTTCTTGCGGTTCAGGTACCAGTCGGCGTCGATCTTCGTGAAATGCGCCCACTTCTCGGGCAGCTCCTCGACCGGGAAGATCGCCTGCACCGGGCACACCGGCACGCAGGCGCCGCAGTCGATGCAGGTCTCGGGATCGATGTAGAGCTTGGTCTCCGCCGCGAAATCGGGCGCGTCCTTCTTCGGGTGGATGCAGTCGACGGGACACACCTCGACGCACGCCGTGTCCTTGGTGTTGATGCAGGGCTCAGCGATCACGTACGCCATCGGACGACCCCCTCCTTCGAAGGACTGGTTTCCGGGCAAACCCCGGGGCAGATGCCGCATCGTAGCCCAAAACCCGTGGTGCCGGCAGGGTGCTATGCTCGTCGGCCGTGCGCGCCGTGGTGCAGCGGGTGAGCGAAGCGTCGGTGCGCGTGGACGGCGAGCTGCGGGGCGCGATCGGCGCGGGCCTCGTCGTGCTGCTCGGAGTCCAGGTGGGAGACGCCGACGCGGACGCCGCGGCCCTCGCCGACAAGGCGCTGAACCTGCGCGTCTTCGCGGACGCCGCCGGGCAGATGAACCGCTCGGTGCTGGACGTGCGCGGCGGACTCCTGGTGGTGTCACAGTTCACTCTGCTCGGCGACGCGCGGCGGGGCCGGCGGCCCTCCTACGTGGAGGCGGCGCGTCCCGAGGAAGCCGATCGGCTCTACGGTCGCTTCGTGGAAGCGCTGCGGCCCTCGGGCCTCGAGGTCGCTACCGGCGTCTTCCGTGCGACGATGCGGCTTGCGCTCGTCAACGACGGGCCGGTGACGATCCTGCTCGACTCGCGCAAGCTGTTCTGAAGCCACCCGAAGCGGGGGCGCCCAGCCCGCGCGCGGGTGCTTGGGCTGCCAGCGGCCCATAATGAAGCAGCAGGCCATGGCCCAGGACGAGCGCGTCGCCCACTACCGGCTCAAGGAGCGCCTCGGCTCCGGCGCCATGGGCGAGGTGTGGCTCGCCGAGGACACGCGGCTGCACCGCCTGGTGGCGCTGAAGCGGCTCGCCGCCGCGGCGGCGGGCGACGCCGAGGCGTCCGCGCGGTTGCTGCGCGAGGCCCGGGTCGCGTCGACCTTGAGCCACCCCAACGTCGCCGTCATCTACGACGTGGGCGAGGACGAGCAGGCGGGCCGGCGCTCGGCGTGGATCGCGATGGAGTACGTGAAGGGCCGGACCCTGGCGGAGCGGCTGAAGGACGGCCGGCTGGACGCCGCCGCGATCCTCAAGGTGGTGGAGCAGGTGGCCGAGGCCCTCGCCGACGCGCACGATCACGGCATCGTGCACCGCGACGTCAAGCCGGGAAACGTCATGCTCGGCGAGCGCGGGCTCGTCAAGGTGCTCGACTTCGGCCTCGCCCGCTTCGCCCCGCCCGCGCACGAGGACTCGCTCACCTGGAGCGGCAACCACGGCGCCTTCGAAGGCATGATCGCGGGGACGCTCGCGTACATGTCGCCCGAGCAGGCTCGCGGCCACGCCACCGACGCGCGCAGCGACGTGTTCTCGCTCGGTGTCGTGCTCTACGAGATGCTCGCGGGCCGGCGGCCCTTCGACGGCCGCAACATGGTCGAGCTGGTCGAGGCGATCCTGAGCCGCGATCCCGCGCCGCCGAGCGCTTCGGGCCCGCTCGCATCAGGGCTGGGCGTGCTCGCGCTGCGCATGCTGGAGAAGGACAAGGAGCGCCGCCCCGCCGACATGCGCGAGGTGCTCGTCGAGCTCGGCGCCCTCGCCCGGGGAGAAGCCGCGAGCGCTCCCGCCACTCGCGAGCACACCGTCGCGGTGATCGGCTTCGCCAACATCACGGGTCGGCCGGAGGACGCCTGGCTCGCGACCGGCCTCGCCGAGAGCGTGAGCGCCGGGCTCGCGGGCGTGCCCGGGATCGTGGTGGTCTCGCGCGAGCGGATCCTCGAGGTGCTGCGCGAGCTCGGGCTGTCGGCCGACAAGGACGATCCCGGGGTCGCGGTGCGCGTGGGGCGCGAGCTGGGCGTGCGCGGCGTCGTGAGCGGCGGCTACCAGGGCGCGGGCGACCGCGTGCGCGTGATCGCCCGCGTGATCGAGACGACCGGCGGCCGCGTGGTGCTGCATCCGCAGGTGGACGGCGCGCGGGACGCGATCTTCGAGCTGCAGGACCGCCTGGTGGCCGAGATCACGGCCGGCCTGCGTCCGAAGCTGCCCGCCTCGGGGCCGCGCCCCGAGGAGACGCAGAGCCTCGCCGCCTACGAGGCCTTCTCCAAGGGCCTGCTCAGCCTGCAGGCCGAGAGCCAGGAGGCACTCGACCGCGCCATCGTCTTCTTCGAGCGGGCGATCGGGCTCGACCCCGACTACGCGCGCGCCCACATGATGCTCGGCGCCACGCTCGACCTGAAGGGCGACTACCTGACGACGCCCGAGCTCTCCGAGCGCGCGCTGGTGGCGCTCGACCGCGCGCTCGCGCTGCGGCCCGATTCAGGGGAGGTCTGGCGCTACCGAGGCGGTGCGTTTTCTTCGCTGGGCCGCGACGAGGAGGCGCTCGCGGCGTTCGAGATGGCGCTCGGCCTCAACCCGCTGGACGCGTCGGCCCAGTCCGGCATCGGCCGCGTGCACTTCATCCTGCGCGGCGACTTCGCGCGGGCGGTCCCCGCCTACGAGCGGGCGCTCGCGCTCAACCCGCGCGCGGGCTGGAGCGCGCTCCAGCTGGCGCACTGCGCGACGCTGCTGCGCGACTTCCCGAAGGCCGAGGCCGCCGCGCGGCGCGCGCTCGAGCTGCAGCAGGCCTTCCTCTCCGGGCGCGCGGGGATGATCATCGTCGGCGCGCACATGCGCCTCGGCCACGTCGCGGCGCTGCAGGGCCGCCAGCGCGACGCGCTCGCCGAGTACGGCCAGGAGCTGGACTTCGTGCGCAGCGTCGACCACGCGCTGCGCGGCCGCATCTTCATCGAGCTGCAGCAGCGGATCGGCGAGGCCCACCTGCGGCTCGGGGAGACGGCTCCGGGGCGCTCCGCTCTCGACCTGGCTCTCGAGGCGTTCGAGCGGCGCATGCGCAGCGGGGTCGACGACTCGATGAGCCCCTACTACGCGGCTTGCGCCCATGCCCTGCGCGGCGAGCAGGAGAAGGCGCTCGACTGCCTGGAGCGGGCCGCCGCGAAGCGGCCGCGGCTCACCGTCGCCCGCGCCGCGATCGAGCCCTCGCTCGAGTCGCTGCGCGACGAGCCTCGCTTCAGGATGCTGATCACGACCGCGGCGAGTGCGCGTGCGCGTGCCGCCTCGTAGCCCGCGTCGCGCCCGGCTGCGCCTGCCGCTGCTGCTGGCGCTCGCCGTCGGCGCGCCACCTGGCTCCGACGCCCAGGAGGGTGCGGACGTGCTCGCGACCCGCGGCAAGGAGCTGATGACCGCGGGCCGCTACGCGGAAGCCGTGCCCGTGTACCGCGAGCTCGCGAAGGCCCTTCCCGGCAACCCTGGCTTGCTGCTGAACCTCGGCATGGCCCTGCACCTCTCGGGTGCCTCACGCGAAGCCGTGGAGCCGCTCTCGGCGGCGTTCCGGCTCGAGCCCGCGTCGTTTCCGGCCGCGCTCTTCCTCGGGTCCGCCCGGCTCGCGTCGGGCCAGCCGCGCGCCGCGATCGCCCCACTCGAGAGGGCGGTGCGGCTGCAGAACGACAGCCGCGAGGCGCGCTCGCAGCTCGTCGACGCGCTCGTCGCGCAGGGCCGCCACGCGCAGGCGGAGCCCCACCTCGTGGCGCTCAGCCGGCTCGCGCCGCAGGATCCCGCGGTGTGGTTCGGGCTGGGCCGGACCTACGAGGCGCTCGCCGCGCAGGCGTTCGGGACGCTGCTCGAGCGGGGCCCGGAGTCGGCCTTCACCCTCGCGCTCGTCGCCTCGGTGCGGCGCGACGAGGGCCGTGCCCAGGCGGCGCTCGAGCTCTACCGCAAGGCGAGCGAGCGCGCGCCGGGCATGCGCGGCCTCAACGCGTCCATCGCCGCCCTCGAGCGCGAGCTGGGCCGAGAGGCGGAGGCCGCCGCTGCGGAAGAGCGGGAGCGGCGCCTGCCCGCTCCCGATTGCGCGCGGCAGCCGCTCGAGTGCCGTTTCGCCGAAGGGCGGCACCACGAGGTGATCGCGACGGCGTCGGGAGCGACCGCCCTGGGGGCCGCGTACTGGCTGGCGCGCTCGAGCAACGAGCTGGCCGCCGAGGCGTTCCGCACGCTCGAGAGCTTGCCGCCCTCGGCGCCGCTTCACGAGTGGCGCGCGGGCCTGCTGCGCGACGAGGGACGCTACGCCGAGGCGGTCGCGGAATGGCGCCGCGCGCTCGCGCTCGCACCCGGCATCAGGCTGCGCCAGGAGCTGGCGGTGACGCTGCGCCTCGACAACGACCTGGCCGGGGCGCAGGCCGTGCTCGAGGAAGCGCTGCGCGAGCAGCCGGAGGCGCCCGGCCTGAGCTACCTGCTCGGGGACGTGCTGCTCGCGCGCCAGCAGCCGGAGGCCGCGATCCCGCCGCTCGAGAAGGCCGTGCGGCTCGAGCCCGGCCTCGCGCACGCGCAGGGCGCCCTCGGCCGAGCCTACGCGCTCGTCGGCCGCGCCGCCGAGGCCGTGCCCCATCTGGAGAAGGCGATCTCGGTCGACGAGGACGGGAGCCTCCGCCTGCAGCTCGCCCGCGCGTACCGGGCCGCCGGCCGCGAGAAAGACGCCGATCGCGCGCTCGCCGAGTGGGAGCGCCTCCGCAAGCTGCGCAGCGGCACTGGCGCCGCGCCCGCGGAGCCGCCGATCACGCCGCGCTGAAGCGGCAGCAACGCCAGCCGAGACACGCGCGTGCTAACGTCTCTGGCGCACCTGTCCATGGCGCGGCGCTTCCTGCTCGCGTTCGTCCCAGCCCTGCTGGCGCTGCCGGCCGGGGCCCAGCTCCCGCCCGGCGGGAGCGCGGCCGGCAGTGCGCCCGGGACCGCGGCGATCCGGCTCCGGGACGTGGCCGAGCCGGCCGGGCTGGCGTTCGTGCACGAGAACTTCCCCACGGCGCGCAAGCACCTGATCGAGACGATGCCCGGGGGAGTCGCCGTCTTCGACTACGACGGCGACGGCCGGATCGACGTCTTCTTCACGAACGGGGCCGAGCTGCCGAGCCTCGTCAAGGGCTCGCCGCGCCACTCGAACCGCCTGTTCCGCAACCTCGGCGGCCTCCAATTCGCAGACGTGACGGAGGCGGCCGGGCTGCGTGGCGAGGGCTACGCGATGGCGGTGGCCGTGGGCGACTACGACAACGACGGCGACCCGGACCTGTACGTGGGCGGAGTCCACCGCCAGCAGCTGCTGCGCAACACCGGGGGGCGCTTCGAGGACGTCACCGCCGCCGCGGGCCTCGCGAGCGACCAGTGGGTCGTGGGCGCCGGCTTCCTCGACTACGACAACGACGGCTGGCTGGACCTGCTCGCGGTCAACTACACGGTGTGGACGGCCCAGATGGACCGCTTCTGCGGCGACTCCGCCCGCGGCATCCGCGTCTACTGCCATCCCCGGTTCTTCGAGCCCGTGGCCTCGTCGCTCTACCGGAACCGCGGCGACGCCCACTTCGAGGACGTGAGCGAGAAGAGCGGGATCGCGCGCCACCTCGGCCGCGGCATGGGCGTCGCGTTCGCCGACTACGACCGCGACGGCCGCGTCGACTTCTACGTCGCCAACGACAAGCTGCCGAGCTTCCTGTTCCGCAACCGGGGCGACGGCGCTTTCGAGGAGCGCGCGCTCCAGTCGGGCAGCGTGCTCCCGGAGCACGGCGGCGACATCTCGGCGATGGGCGTCGACTTCCGGGACTACGACAACGACGGCCTGCCCGACATCCACGTCACGGCGCTGGCGGGCGAGAGCTTCCCGCTCTACCGCAACCTGGGCGGGGGCGCCTTCCAGGACGTCACGTACCGCGCGCGGCTCGCCGCCGCGGTCGCCACCCGCAGCGGCTGGGGCAACGCCCTCGTCGACCTCGACAACGACGGCTTCAAGGACCTGTTCACGGCCAACTCCCACGTCAACGACGCCATCGACCGCTTCGAGTCCCGCAGCTACCGCGAGTCGAACAGCGTCTTCCGCAACCTGGGCGACGGCACGTTCGAGGACTTGTCCGTCGGCTCCGGGCTCGCGTCGGGCCCGCGCCGGGCGCACCGTGGCGCGGCATTCGCCGACCTCGACGGCGACGGCCGCGTGGACGCGGTCGTGAGCGCGCTCTCCGAGCCGGCGGAGCTGTGGCGGAACGAGTCGCCGGCCGGGCACTGGCTCGCGTTGCGGCTCGTCGGGACGAAGAGCAATCGCGACGGCACGGGCGCCGTGGTGAAGCTCACAGCGAGCGGCGACCCCCGCTGGCGCGAGCAGTGGAACCACGCGACGAGCGCCTACGGCTACGCCTCGGCGAGCGCGGGTCCCCTGCACTTCGGCACCGGGCGAGCGAAGACGATCGACCGAGTCGAGATCCGCTGGCCGAGCGGGACGATCCAGGTGCTGGAGGCTGTCGCAGCCGACCAGGTCCTGACCGTGCGCGAGGCGCCGTAGGGCACGGAGCGGCGCGCGAGCGGGCCTGGCAGAAAGCGAACGGGCCGGAGCGCCTCGCGGCGCCCCGGCCCGCCGTGCGCCCTTCCGCCCGGCTCTCGTTGGGCCGGGCGAAGGGAGCTGGGCCCCGGCTAGAACTCCAGCCGCAGGCCGATCTGAATCTGACGCTCGACCGTCGCCGTCCCCCAGAGGGCGTTGAACTGGTGCGCCGCGGTGGGGATGAAGGTCATGAAGCGCGGATCGGTGAACGTGGTGACCGGCCGACCCCAGTTGGTGTGGTTGAACAGGTTGGTGATCTGCACGCGCAGCTCCGGCCGCAGCCTGCCGACCGGGAACGCGCGGAAGATCCCGAGGTCCATGTTCCAGACTGAAGGCGTGCGGAACTGGTTGCGGCGGCTGGTCCCGAAGCCGTCGACGCCAGTGCCCGTCGGCTGCGAGAACAGCGACCTGTCGTACCAGGGATCGGTGGTCGAGCCCGGGGTCCCGATCGGGCTCGGGTCGCCCTGCACGTTGATCAGGGTGCCGATGCTGGAGCAGCCCTGGCAGTTGAGCGCGTTGTTGGTGCCCGGCACCGAGAACGGCGTGCCCGAGTAGGCCGAGAAGATCCCGTTGATCTGCCAGTCCTTGACGATCGCCCCGAGAACGCCCTTCGAGTCCTTCCCGAACGGGAGGTCGTAGAGGAAGCCCAGCTGCAGCATGTGGGTCCGGTCCTCGCCCGAAAGCGCGAAGTTGTCGTCGAGCTTCAGCGGGTGGCTCCAGGGCAGCGTCGTCCAGCCGTCCTCGTCGGTCTCGTTCTTCGCCTCGCTCAGGGTGTAGGCTCCTTTCAGCAGCAGGCCGTTCTTGTACGGGCGGTTGAGGGCCACCTGCAGGGCGTTGTAGCGGCGCTTGGTGCGGCCGGCCCAGTCCCAGACGTCCGTCGTTCCGGCGACCGAGAAGAGCTGGCGCGCGGCCTGGCCGCCGCCGGGCTCACCGTAGTTGACGTTACGGTCGGCGTAGCCGCCGTCCGAGCGCCCGTACACGTACGCCACCTCGATCGACAGGTCCCAGGGCAGGCGCTGCTCGACGGCTGCGTTGGCCTGCTGCAGCACCGCGCGGTCGGCGTCGTCGACGCTCGGCGAGCGCATGAAGGTGTTCGGCGGCAGCTTGACGCGGCCGCTGCTGAGGTCGGGAATCGGCACCGGTGCGATGCCCTGCTCGAGGGTGCCCAGGTTGCCGTACTGCTCCGCCGTGTTGTTGTAGAAGATGTCGAACGGGTAGGAGCCCCGCATCGGGCGGGACCAGGGCAGCGGGTTGATGGTGCGGCCGTAGCCTGCCCGCAGCACGGTCTTGTCGGTGAGCCGGTACATGGCCCCGACGCGCGGCGCCAGGTAGAAGTTCTGCATGTCGATGCCCACGTCCTTGGGCGTGTTGCCGTAGCCGCCGAGCAGCACCTCGTAGGTGCTGTAGTCCAGCCGCTCGATGCCCTTGTCATCCGCGCGCGTCATCAGCGGGTAGTACTCGAAGCGGAGGCCCAGGCTGAGGGTCAGCTTCTGCCCGATCTGCCAGCGGTCGCGGATGTAGGCGGCCATCTGCCACTCGCGGCCGGTCATCTCGATCTCCTGCACGTCCTTGGCCTGCACGGACTGCAGGCCCAGCAAGAAGCCGGCGAACGAGTTCCAGCCCGGCGAGACGTAGCCGGGCGTCCCCGTCAGGTCGTTGCCGAACGTGAAGCGGCCGCGAACGCCGCCGATCGAGCCAAACTCGGCCTGGAAGTGGTTGAGCTCGTGCTTCACCACGTCGATGCCGAAGCGCACCTCGTGCTTGGTGAAGACCTTGGTCAGCGCCGAGCTGAAGGTGAAGCTCTGCTCGGTGCGGAACAGCGGCATCCAGTTCGGCGTCGTGCCGAAGTCGTAGTTCGAGTCGAAGTAGGGGATGCCGCTCGCGCGGATGTTGCTGCCGTTGGTGCCCGGGATCCCGTAGCGGTCGGTGCCGAAGTTCTCGCCGTAGTCGGGCCCGGTCACGGTCTGCTCCATGCGGTTGATGCCGAAGTTGCCGTCGAGCACGAGCGTGGGGCTGAGCGTCCACGTGTGGCCGATCCCGCCGACGTAGGTTCGCGTGTCGCCGAGGCTGCCTTCGTCGAAGCCGAGGATGAACTGGTCGATCACCTCGGCGTCGAGCATGCCGAACTTGGCCCACACCGAGTGCGTGTTCGAGCGCTGCCAGGTCAGCTTCAGGTCGAAGTTGTCGCGGTCGTTCTGGACCGTGCGCGGGATCACGATGTCGTCGAGGATCCCGTTGCGGTCGAGGTCGGTGCTGCTGTTCGGCGACGGCCAGTCGGCGAGCACCTTGAGCGCGGTCGGGTTGAGCAGGTTGGAGGGGATCGTGTAGTTCGGGAACTGCTCGCGCCCGACGCCGCCCGCGGTGCCCGTGTAGGGGTTGAACAGCCGGAACGCCGGATACGCCGCCGCGACCTCGCTGAAGTCGCCCGCCCGCATCTTGGCGGTGGGTGCGATGTAAGTGCTCTGAACGCCCCGCCGGCCCTGGTAGCGCTCCCAGGCGCCGAAGAAGAACAGCCTGTCCTTGACGATCGGTCCGCCGAGCGTGCCGCCGTAGATGTTGTTGGACAGGTTCGGCTTCGCCAGATTGTTGGCGTTGTTGTTGAAGGTGTTGGCGTTGAACTCGTCCTGCATGCGCAGGAAGAACGCCGAGCCGTGCAGCTCGTTGGTGCCGGATTTGGTGACGACCGTCACCGCGGCGCCCGCCGCCATGCCCTGGTCCGCGTCGAAGTTGTTGGTCGAGATGCTGACGGTGTCGATCGTCTCGGCCGAGTTGACGTAGCCGACGTGGTGGGGCAGCCAGATGTTGACAGACACCGCGCCGTCGATGCGGAAGGCGTTGCTGTTGCCCTGCATGCCGTTGACGCTCGTGCGCAGCGCCCGGCCGGGCGTGTCGATCTCGGCGTTCTGGAACTGCGCGGGCGTCGCGCCGGGCGACAGGTTGAGCAGCGCCTGGTAGTTCCGGAACTGGTTGAGCGGGAGATTGACGATCTCCTTCGAGCCGAGCTCGGTGCTGAGGTCGGCCTTCTCGGTCTGCAGCAGCGTCGTGTCGCTCACGACGTTGACCGTCTCCGCCAAGGCGCCCACCTCGAGCTTCAGGTCGACGCGCACGCCGGTGTTGGCGGACACGCGCAGGCCGGTCTGGTTCAGCTCGCGGAAGCCCTGCAGCGACGCGCCCAGGGTGTAGGTCCCCGGCAGCAGGTTGCGGAACGCGTAGTTGCCGTCGGTGTCCGAAACCGTCTCGACCTTGTGGCCGGTTCCGGAGTTGGTCGCGGTGACGGTCGCGCCGGGGATCGCGGCGCCCTGCGGGTCGCTCACGGTGCCCACGATGGAGCCGTAGAGCGTCTGCGCGGCGGCCGGGAGGGGAACGAGCAGCGACGCGCCAATCGCGAGCGCCAGCGCTGCCTTGAACGTCCAGCGGATCTGAACCATTTCAACTCCCTCGGTTCTGTTCGAGAAGGCCCGCCCGACAGCCCTTCTTGGGCGGGCACCAAGACTCGGATTCTCAGGGCGAGCAACACCCGTGCCCCGGCGCGACAATGTTTGACGAACGGATGCAACTCATCGCGATTTCAGGGGTTTGGCTGTGATTGTGCGATCCGGCACGTCGATGTTGATTCGGTATTCCGGTTCCAAAAAATTGGGACGGTTCGGCCGGCTGCATCTTTTGGCCCAAGATGTGCCGAGTTGAGGTCGGACGCTCTAGAGCGTTTCCGTCACTTTGCTGAGGCCGCGCGGCCGGTCGGGGTCGAGTCCGCGCGCGCGGGCGAGCGCCACCGCAAAGAGCTGACCGGGGACGACGGCCACGAGCGGCGAGAGCCACTCGGGGACGCCGGACGGCAGGGGGAGTCCCA
Source organism: uncultured Acidobacteriota bacterium (assembly GCA_964568755.1). GTDB lineage: Bacteria > Acidobacteriota > Vicinamibacteria > Fen-336 > Fen-336 > DATBSL01. The sequence goes on from CAZMRX010000002.1 coordinate 29,912, forward strand.
CCCGCGCGCGGTCGAGAACCGTCGCGTCGTCCGAGATGGCCACGAGCTCGGCGTGGCGCTCGTCGAGCTTGTCGACGAACGACACGAGGTCCGCGAAGACCCGTCCGGACGGAGCAACGACCAGCGCCGGGAAGCCGCGGTCGATCATGGCCACGGGCCCGTGCAGCAGGTCGGCGGGCGAGTAGGGCTCCGCGACCAGGTAGCTCGTCTCCTTCATCTTGAGCGCGACCTCGAAGGCAGTCGAGTAGTTGAAGCCGCGTCCCACCACCACGAAGTGCTCGGCGTAGCGGTAGCGGGCGACCTTGTCCGCGAGCGCGGCGTTCAGCTCGATCGCGGCACGCGCGAGCGCGGGGACCCGGTCGAGCTCGGCCCAGCGCGAGGCGTCGCTCTCGAGCGCCGCGCTCAGCATCGCGAGCGCGCCGAGCGACGTGGTGTAGGTCTTGGTCGCCGCGACCGCGCGCTCGGGGCCGGCCAGCAGCGGCAGCACGGCTTCCGCGGCCAGCGCGAGCGGCGAGGCCGGCTCGTTCGTGATCGCGACCGTGAGCGAGCCCTCGCGTCGGCCGGCCTCGAGCACCGAGACGATGTCGGGCGAGCGGCCGGATTGGCTCACGCCGATCACCAGCGCGCCCACGAGCGAGGGCCCGGCGGCGTAGGCCGTGAACAGCGACGGCGTCGCCAGGCACACCGGCAGCCGGTTGTGGGCGCCGAACAGGTACTGAGCGTAGCGCGCGGCGTTGTCCGAGCTGCCGCGCGCGGCGATCACCACGTAGCGCGGTGCGCGATCGCGAATCCGCGCCGCGAGCGCCTCGGCCTGCGTGCGGCCGTCGCGCAGCAGGCGGGCGAGCGCCTCGGGCTGCTCGCGGATCTCCGTCTCGACCTGGCTCATCGAAGCAACCTCGCGGTGGTGGATGGATTATAGGCACCTTGACACCCGCGGAGCGCGTCCCGTAGCGTAGCCGGCGCCGTACGCGAGTCCACGCTGACGCGGGAGGCCCGATTGGCCGTCCACCTCGACGTTCACGTCCGCCACCGGCCCGAGGTCGACCCTGGCTTCCTGCCGGCGGTGCTCTGGAACCGCGCCTATGCCGCGGCCGTGCGCGCCGCGCGCGGCGGCGTCGAGCTGGGGCTGGCGCTCGCGCGCGAGGACGGGACGGTCTTCACCCATCGAACGCGGATCCTGCCCCCGGGCGCAGCGCACAACGCGCTCAACCGCACCTACGTCGAACGCCTGGTCAAGTTCCTGCTGTGGCAGAAGGGCGGCTCGCAGCTGCTCGTCTCCGGCTGCGACCCGGTCGCGCGCATGCTAAAGGCGTGCTACTCGGCGAAGGGCCTGCGCGCCTTCGACCGGGACTTCCTCGGCCGCCGCGTGTTCGGGCAGCCCATCTCGGTGAAGGCCGTGAAGAAGCTGCCGCCCGCGCGCGAGACGCAGCGGCCGCTCGGCCGCCACCTCGACGGTTGCCGCATCGGCTTCGATCTCGGGGGCAGCGACCGGAAGGCCGCGGCCGTCGTCGACGGCAAGGTGGTCTTCTCGGACGAGGTGAAGTGGAACCCGTACTTCGAGAAGGACCCCGCGTACCACCTCGAGGGCGTGAACGACTCGATCCGGCGCGCCGCGGCGCACCTGCCGCGCATCGACGCGATCGGCGGCAGCGCCGCGGGGGTCTACGTCAACAGCGAGCCGCGCGTAGGCTCGCTCTATCGCGGCATCTCGGAGCCCGACTTCGACCGCCACATCCGCGGCCTGTTCCGCGCGCTGCAGCAGTGGTGGGGCGGCGTGCCGTTCGAGGTGGTCAACGACGGCGAGGTGACCGCGCTCGCCGGCTCGATGTCGCTGCGCTCGAACGCGGTGCTCGGCATCTCGCTCGGGACGAGCACCGCGGCCGGCTACGTCACGCCCGACGGCAACATCACCCCCTGGCTCAACGAGCTCGCGTTCGTGCCGATCGACTACCGCGAGGGCGCCCCGGCCGACGAGTGGTCGGGGGACCCCGGCGTCGGCGCGCAGTACTTCTCGCAGCAGGCCGTGAGCCGACTGCTGCCCTCGGCGGGGATCGAGGTTCCCGCCGACATGCCGCTCGCGGACCGGCTGGTCGAGGTGCAACGGCTGATGGCACAGGGCGACCCGCGCGCGCGCAAGATCTACGAGGCGATCGGGATCTACCTCGGCTACGGCGTCGCCCACTTCGCCGACTTCTACGCGATCGACAGCGTCCTCGTGCTGGGCCGCGTCACCTCGGGCAGCGGCGGCGACCTGATCGTCGCGACCGCCGAGCGCGTGCTGAAGGACGAGTTCCCGGCGCTGGCCGAGCGGATAAGGCTGCGCACGCCTGACGAGCAGGAGAAGCGCCACGGCCAGGCCATCGCCGCCGCAAGCTTGCCAGTCGTCGCTCCGCACCCCCCGGAAGGACGTCCGCGCCGAGCCAGCCGGTCCAGAAGAGAGGCCTAGATGAAGCTCTCACGCCCCGATGCGGACGTCTTCGTGCCGGACGGCACGCCGATGCCGGAGGCGCTGCGGCGCGCCACGCACGTCTGCGTCGGCGCGCACCAGGACGACCAGGAGTTCATGGCCTTCCACGGCATCGCGGAGTGCTTCGGCCGCAAGGACCGCGGCTTCGCCGGCGTCGTGGTGACGAACGGCGGCGGCAGCTCGCGCACCGGGATCTACGCGGACTACACGGATGCCGAGATGATCCAGGTGCGCGTGCAGGAGCAGCGCAAGGCCGCGACGATCGGCGAGTACGCCTGCGAGATCCAGCTGATGCACCCGAGCGGCGACGTGAAGCAGCCGGGGCACGCGGGCGTCCTGGCCGACCTCACGGCGATCTTCGCGACCGTGCGGCCCGAGGTGGTCTACGTGCACAATCCAGCGGACAAGCACGACACGCACGTCGCCGTCTGCCTGCGCACGCTCGCGGCGATCCGCTCCCTGCCGAAGCCGCAGCGGCCGGCGCGCCTCCTGGGCTGCGAGATCTGGCGCGACCTCGACTGGCTGAACGACAAGGACAAGATGGTGCTGCCGGTCGACCGCCACAAGAACCTGGCGGCCTCGCTCTCCGGCGTCTTCGACTCGCAGATCACCGGCGGCAAGCGCTACGACACCGCGGTGGCCGGCCGGCGCATGGCCCACGCCACGTTCTTCGAGTCGCACGCGACCGACAAGACCGACGCGCTCAACTTCGCGATGGACCTGACGCCGCTCGTGGAGAACGACGCGCTGGACGTGTTCGCGTACACGCAGGGCCTGATCCGCAAGTTCGAGGACGAGGTGCGCGACCGGATCGCGCGGCTCGGCTGACCTGGGTCTTCGAGGACGTCCGTCGGGTGGCTCGACGCCCTGGATCGTGGTGCTTGCGCTCGGCCTCGTCGCACCGGCTGCGGCCACTCCGCCGGGCAGCGGGGTGGTGCTGCGCGCCGCCCGCGTCCAGGGCGAGATTCGGGTAGACGGCCGGCTCGACGAGGCGGCCTGGCTCGCGGCCCCGTCCGCCGGCGGCTTCCTGCAGCGCGACCCCGAGCAGGGCCAGCCGGCCACCGAGCCGACCGAGCTGCGGCTGCTGTTCGACGACGACGCCCTCTACGCGGGCGTGCGGCTGGCCGATTCGGCCGGGATGGCGATCTCCCGCCAGCTCTCGCGGCGCGACGCCGCCGCCGAGGCCGACAGCTTCGCGCTCTTCCTCGACCCGCACCACGACCACCGCACCGGCGTCTTGCTCGAGGTGAGCGCCGCCGGCGTCCAGCGCGACGCGACGCTCTACGACGACAACTTCGAGGACGTCACCTGGGACGCCGTGTGGGAGTCGGCGGTGACGCGCGATGCGGAGGGCTGGACGCTGGAGATCCGCGTTCCCTTCTCGCAGCTGCGCTTCCCCTCGGTCTCGCCGAGCTGGGGCCTGAACGCCCGCCGCGTGGTCCACCGCAAGAACGAGAGCTCGTGGCTCGTGCTCGTGCCGAAGAACGAGAGCGGGCTCGTGTCGCGCATGGCCCACCTGGAGGGGATCGCCGACATCGAGCCGGGCCGCCACCTCGAGCTGCTTCCCTACGCCAGCGCGCTCGCGGAGTACGTCGAGCCGCCCGTGAGCGGCAGCCCCTGGAACGACGGCTCGCGATACTCGGCCGGTGTCGGCCTCGACCTCGAGTACGGCCTCGGCACCGGCATGACGCTCGTGGGCGCCGTGAACCCCGACTTCGGCCAGGTCGAGGTGGATCCCGCGGTCGTCAACCTCACGGCCTTCGAGACCTTCTTCGAGGAGAAGCGCCCGTTCTTCACCGAGGGCAGCCAGGTGTTCCTGCGTTTCGGCAGGAGCGGCGCCGTCGACTACACGACCTACTTCTACCCGGAGCCGCTGCTCTTCTACTCGCGGCGGATCGGGCGCGCGCCGCAGGGAGCGTCCGCGGGCCCGTTCGTGGACGCGCCGGCCTCGACCACGATCCTGGGTGCGGCCAAGCTCGTCGGTCGCAGCCACGGCTGGAACGTCGGAGTGCTCGACGCGCTCACGGGGCGGGAGTTTGCGCGAATCGCCGACGGATCCGCCCGCAGCGAGCTCGAGGTCGAGCCGCTCACCAACTACTTCGTGGGCCGGGCGCAGCGCGACCTCGGCTCGCGCGGCGCGATCGGCTTCCTGACGACGGCCACGAACCGCGACCTGCGCACCACCGGCCTCGAGGCGCAGCTCACGGATCGCGCCCTGCTGGGCGGCTTCGACGGGCACGTCTTCCTCGACGGGAAGCGCGACTGGGTCGTCTCCGGCGGGCTCTCGGGGAGCAGCGTCGCGGGCAGCCGGGCCGCGGTGCTGCGGCTGCAGCGCGCCGCGCAGCGCTACTACCAGCGGCCGGACGCCCCGCACGTATCGCTCGACCCGCAGGCCACGTCGCTCTCGGGCTGGAGCGGGCGGCTCGGCCTGAACAAGAACAGCGGCAACGTCACGTTCAATACCGCCGTGTGGGGGATCAGCCCCGGCTTCGAGCCCAACGACCTGGGCTTCGCGACCCAGACCGACAGGGGCGGCGCGCACGCGCAGGTGCTGTTCCGCAAGCTCACCCCCGACGGCATCACCCGCAGCCGCAAGCTGGCGATCGCCAAGTGGTGGACCTTCAACTTCGGCCGCGAGTCGCAGGGCGACGGCGTCCAGCTCCAGGCGAGCGCGCAGCTGCGCAACTTCTGGACCCTCGATCTGACGCTCGGCAAGTCGTGGAACACGCTCGACGACAAGCTGACGCGCGGGGGGCCGACCACGATCCGCCCCGGCATCGGGACGCTCGGCATCGGGCTCACGAGCGACGCGCGGCGCCGCTTCTGGGCGACCGCCGGCTACGTGGCGCAGGACCGCGAGTTCGGCAGCCGCAGTCGGCAGGTGCTGGGGACGCTCAACTTCCGCCCGCTCACCGCGCTCACGCTGCAGGCGACACCCTACTGGCTGCGAGTGACGACCGTCGCGCAGTACCTGCAGACCGTGCTCGATCCCACCGCCGCGGCGACCTACGGCAGCCGCTACGTCTTCGGTGGCCTCGAGCAGCGCGAGGTCGCGATCCCGCTGCGCGTCAACCTCGCGCTCTCGCCGAAGCTGTCGCTCCAGCTGTACACGCAGGCGCTGCTCTCGGCCGGCGACTACCCGCAGATCAAGGAGCTCGCGGCGCCGCGCAGCTACGACTTCCCGGTCTACGGCAAGGACATCGGCACGATCACGCGCGACCCCGAGCTGCCGTTCTACACGATCGATCCGGACGCGGACGGCGAGGCGCGGGCGTTCCGCCTCGCGGTGCCCGACTTCAACTTCAAGTCGCTGCGCGTGAACGCCGTGCTGCGCTACGAGTTCCGCCCCGGCTCGGCGGCCTACCTGGTCTGGACCGAACGCCGGCAGGACGGGGCGAACCCCGGCGACCCCGCCTTCGGCCGCGATCTCGGGAATCTCTTCGCGGCTCCGGCCGACGACGTGTTGATGCTCAAGATTGCGTGGTGGTTTGGACGCTAGTCGCGATTCGGGGGCCCTCCGGTTTCCTTGACGACGGAGAGACGATCATGCATGATTCATGCATGGCGACCAAGACCATCACTCTCGAGCTGGACGCCTACGAGAAGCTCCGAAGGGCCAAGCACTCTGACCGGGAGTCCTTCTCGCAAGTCGTCCGACGCGCGCGCTTCGACGATGGACCCCACACGGGGGCCTCCGTCCTCGCGCACCTCACCGAGCTGCGCGCGCGTCATCCGGAGGCCTTCCTTCCCGACGACGTCCTCGACCGGATCGACGAGCGCGCACGGACGCGTTCCGTGAGGAGCGGACGCTCCCGAACGCGATGATCCTGGACACCACCGTACTGGTCGACCTCCAGAAAGAGCTGCGTCGCGAGCGGCCCGGCGCGGCCAGCCGACTTCTCGAGGAGTCGGGCGAGTCTCCGGCGCTCATCGCATTCGTGACGTGGATGGAGTTCGCGGAAGGCTTCGGCGATGACGGCCGAGCCGCGTGCGACAGGTTCCTGGCCGGGTTTCGAGTGCTGTGGCCCGATACGGAGACCGCCTGGCGCGCCGCACGGGTCTCGCGAACGCTCCGGGCCGGCGGATCGCCGATCGGCGATCACGACCTGTGGATCGCCGCCCTCGCGCTGCAGCACGGCCACACGGTCGTCTCCCGAGACGAGCAGCACTTCAAGCGTGTGCCGGAGCTGGCGTTCCGCTCGTACTGATTCCGTCTTCGCGCCCGGCCGGGACCCAATGACGCGGCGACTCTTGTGACAGAACTCGCCCGGTGACGGCCCGTCTCAGCGGTCGCCGACCGCTCCCACGGCGTAGAGGTGGCTGCTCGTGCGGATGAAGATCTGGCCGGAGGCCGCCACCGGCGAGCTGACCGTGAAGCCGTCGAGCGCGTTCTCGGCGAGGACCTCGAAGGCGGTGCCCGCCTTCACGACGCTCGTGACGCCGTCCTCGCTCGTCAGGTAGAGCTTGCCGTCGGCCAGCAGCGGCGAGGAGCTGTAGGTGCCGGCGTGCAGCCGCTCGGGGCCGTAGTGGACCTTGCCGGTGGCGAGGTCCAGGGCGTACAGCACGCCGTTGTCCCGCACCACGTAGAGGAGCGTGCCGTCACTGGCGGGCGTCGGCACGTCGGGCCCGCTGTCGAAGGACCAGAGGAGCGCGCTCGTCGTCACGTCGCCGCTGCCGAAGGCCCGCAACGCCAGCATCGGCTTGACGCGCGTGGGCGCGATCACGACGTCGCCGGCGGCGACCGGCGAGGCCACGATGCGCTGGAACGGGTGGTCCGTGGGATTGAGGCCGTTCGCGCGCCACAGCTCCTTCCCGCTCGCGGGGTCGTGGCCCGTGACGACGTCGCCGCCGGTGACGACGATCTCGACCTTCTGGCCGCGACGCGCGACGGTCGGGGTGGTGTAGGCATCGGGCGACTCGGTGTGCGCCTTCGTCAGACGTTCCACGCGGAACCGCGTCTTGCCCGTGGCGGCCTCGACGCCCAGCAGGTACGACGCCTCGTCCGTCTTCATGCCGTGGAGCACCGGCACGTAGAGAACGCCCTCGTGGAGCAGCGGCGAGCTGCCGTAGCCCCAGTTTGTGCCGAACGGGCCGAACTCCTTCTGCAGGTCGCGCGCCCACTGCTCCTGGCCCGCCACGTCGAAGCCCTTGAGCACGCCCTGGCCGGTCATCGCGAACACGCGCTTGCCGTCGGTCACGGGCGACGGCGTCGACATGTTGTGCTTGCGGTGCGCGTGCCCGGCCGACGGGCCGAGCGGCTTCTTCCACTGCACGGCGGACGTCTTGCGGTCGAGGCACCAGAGCGAAACCGTGTCGCCCTCCGCGACGCTCAGGAAGATGCGGTCGCCGCTCACGATCGGCGTCGAGCCGCTGCCGCTCGGCAGGGCCAGCTTCCAGGCGAGGCCTTCGCTCATCGACCACTTCACCGGCAGGCCCTTTTCCGGGCTGGTGCCGCGCAGCTCGGGGCCGCGCCACTGCGGCCAGTCGGCTGCGGCGAGCGGCGAGGCGAGAACAAGGCAGGCGACCAGGGCGGCGTGCGGGCGCAGGCTCGACATGAAGGCCTCCAGCGGGAGAGATCCTCCTAGCCTAGACCAGGACGCAACGGGCGCGAAGCGCGGGGGAGGACGGGCGGGGGAACGGACAACGCACAACGGACAACGAAGAACGGACAACGAACAACAGACAACGAACAACGAACAACAGACAACGAACAACGAACAACAGAAGAACAGCCTTGGGGGGGGGGCGGGGCCACCCCCCCCCCCCCCCCCCCCCCCGGCGGGCACGGCCGGGGCAACGCACACCCCACAACGCAAAACGACGAACGGACACCCAACACCACACAACCAACACCGGACGAGCGACAGACGGCCTTCCGGGGGGCGCTCTACCGCCGCGCCCCCCGGGCCCCCCTGGGCGGGGGCATGCCGCGCCCCCCGGGCCCCCCTGGGCGGGGGCATGCCGCGCCCCCCGGGCCACCGGGGGCGGGGGATGCCATTAAGCGGAGAAGGCCTTCCGCAGCACGTCGTAGCTCTTTGGGACGGCGGTGAGCGGGTCTTCCTTGCCTTCCATCTCGAGCGAGACCCAGCCGCGGAAGCCGGCTTTCTTGAGGATGCCCGCGATGCGCGGGTAGTCGAGGTCGAGCGTGTACCACTCGCCGCCGCCGTAGTAGGTCTTGGCCTGCACGATCACCGCGTGCGGCGCCAGCAGCTCGAGCCCCGCGTAGGGCTCGCCCGGGAAGTTGCCGGTGTCGAGGTTGACGCCGAACCAGGGCGAGCGGATCCCCTGGTAGATCTTCAGCAGGTTCTCCGGCCGCGTCGTGAGGCCCCAGTGGTTCTCGAGCGCCAGCATCACGCCTTCCTTCTCAGCGGTCGGCAGACACGCCTCGATCGACTCGATGCACCACTGGAAGGCCTCGGCATCGGTGTGGCCCGGCAGCGGCGGCTCGTCGCCCTTGACCTTCATCAGCTCGTCGAAGGACTTGATCGTCTTCCAGCGCCCGGAGTTGAGCCGCACCACCGGGATCCCGAGCTGTCCCGCCAGCTCGAGGCAGTGTTTGGTGTGCTCGACGTGCTTCTGGCGCTCCGCGGGATCGGGGTGGACGAAGTCCTGGTGGATCGAGAGCATCGGCAACGACAGTCCGTTGCGAAATGCCGCTCGCTTCAGGCCGTTCACGTAGGCGGGCGTCTCGTCGGCCATCTGGCGGTGGAGGATCTCGACGCCCTCGAAGCCCACGGAGGCCGCGTGCTCGATCACCTTCTCGATCGGGTACTTCTCGGTCTTGAAGTGCCAGTAGGAGTAGGTCGAGACGGCGAGCGCCACCCGCGCGGGGGCGGCGGGGCCGGGAGCCGGCGCGGGTGCCTGCGGATCGGCCCGGAGCGAGGCGAGCGGGACGACCGCCGCGGCCGTCCCGAGCCGCAGTGCCTGACGTCGCGTGAGAGTCATGCTCATGCTCCCGCTGCCGCGGCCACCGGCTTCTGCCCCGCGAGGAAGCGGTCGAAGCGCGCCACCACGTCTTTCAGATACGCCGCGTCCCCGCCCTCGATCTCCGTCGTCACCCAGCCCTCGTAGCCGACCTCGCCGAGCGCCTTGCGCACCTCGGGCCAGTCCACGTCGCCCTCGCCCAGGTTCTTCCAGTAGAACTTGCCGTTCGGGCGGTCGAGCTTGAAGTCCTTGATGTGCACGCGCACCGTGCGCGGTCCGAGCGTGCGGATCCAGTCCTGCGGGAAGCCGTAGAAGACCATGTTGCCCACGTCGAGGTAGGCCTTCACGAGGGGCGAGGCGAACTCGTCCACGTAGCGCGCCATCTCGAGCGGGCTCAGCAGGAACTTGTTCCAGACCTCCTCGATCCCGATCACCACCTGCAGCTCCTGCGCGAGCGGCAGGATGCGCTCCTTGATCACCTTCTGCGAGCGCGTCCAGGCGTCCTTGTAGGAGGTCTCGGGGTTCACCACCGCCGGCACCAGCAGCACCGTGTCGGCGCCCCACAGCTTGGCGTTGCGCAGCGAGGCCTCCATGCCGGCGACGCTCTTCGTCACCACCTCGGGGTCGGCGCTCGAGAGCGGCGAGCGCCAGTGCTCGGCGTTCATCACCGAGTGGATCTTGAGTCCCGTCGCCGCCGCGGCTTCCTTGATCTCGGAAGCCACCGGCGCCTCGGTGATCGTCCCGATCTCGATCCCCTGGAAGCCGGCGTCGATTGCCATCTGGAAGCGCTGTCGGTAGGGGAGCTCCTTCGGCAGCATCGAGACGTAGAGGGCTTTCTTCATCCCGCCGGCCGCCGCCGCCGGGCGTGGGCCGAGCGCCGCGAGGGCCGAGGCGGCCGCCGCTGTCTCGAGGAATGCGCGTCTGTCGATAGTGATCATGAGGCCTCCGCCCGGCGAGGCTACTCCCAACCGGCGCCGCGGCTCAACAGGTTCCTGCACCATTGACACTGGCCAAGCGCGGGAGAATAGAATGCCCGGCGACACGAGGAGTGATCATGGGCAAGGCCAGGGGCGCGAAGATCGGTCGTCGGGAGTTCATGGGCGTCACCGCGGCCGCGGCCGGGGTGACGATCCTGAAGCCACGAATCGCCTTCGGCAGCCAGGCCAACTCGGCCGTGCGGCTCGGGCTCCTCGGCTGCGGCGGTCGCGGCCGCAGCGTGATGAGCTCGTTCCTGGAGCACACGCCGGCCGTGCTCACCGCGATCGGCGACCTGTTCCCCGACCAGCTCGAGTCCGGCAAGGCGAGGCTCGACGAGGTCTCGGCGAAGTTCGGCAAGCCGGCCGTCGATCCGGCCCGGCTGTTCAAGGGCCTGCGCGCCTACGAAGCGCTCTTCGCGAGCAAGGACGTCGACGCGGTCTACATCGCGACCCCGCCCTGGTTCCACCCGGAGCACCTCGAGGCGGCGATCGCCGCCGGCAAGCACATCTATCTCGAGAAGCCGGTCGCCGTGGACGTTCCCGGCGCGAAGAAGGTGGTGACGCTCGGCGAGCGCGCCCGGGCGCGCAAGCTCAGCCTTGCCGTCGGCTTCCAGATCCGGCACGCCTCGCCCTACGTCGAGCTCGCCAGGCGGATCCACGAGGGCCAGATCGGCGCGCCCGTCACCGGGCAGATCCACTACTTCGCCTCCGCGATCCGCCGGCCGGACTTCCCGCAGGCAACCCCGGTCGAGCGGCGGGTGCGCAACTGGGTGCACGACAAGGCGCTCTCGGGCGACATCATCGTCGAGCAGAACATCCACATCATCGACGTGACGAACTGGATGCTGAAGGCGACCCCGGTCAAGGCGGTGGGCTACACGGGCCGCGCCGGGCGCACCGACGCCGGCGATTGCAACGGCCACTTCAACTGCATCTTCACCTACCCGGGCAACGTGCGCATCAGCTTCGCTTCCACCCAGTTCACGAGTGCGAAGTGGGGCGGCGTCGGCATGCAGTACTACGGGACCAAGGGCTGGGCCGAGGCGCGCTACGACGCGCCGGTGCGCCTGTCGGCCGAGACCGAGTGGGAATTCCCGGGCCTCAAGAAGCCAGAGCCCACGGACGCGGCCGCCGCCGTGACCGGGGCCTTCCGCGGCGCGCTCGACGACGCCGACCCGAACAAGCAGAAGGCCTTCATCGAGAGCATCACGAGCGGCAACCTCGTGAACGAGGCGAGCCAGGGCGCCGACTCGGCGCTCGCCAGCATGCTGGGGCGCGAGGCGGCCTACACCGGGAAGGAAGTCACCTGGGAGAAGCTGCTCAAGTCCAAGCAGGTCTCCGACCCGAAGATCGACTGGAAGCCGTTCGCCTAGGAGCTCAGGGCTCCATCACCGGCTCGGGAGCGCCGCGGCGGAGCGTGTGCGCAGCGAACACGACGAGGGCGAGCCAGATCACGCCGAAGGCCCCCGCCTGCGCCGCGCTGAACGGCTCGCCGTAGACGAGCACGGCCAGCAGGAACTGCATGCTGGGCGAGACGTACTGCAGGAAGCCGAGGCTCGAGAGCGGCAGCCGGGCGACGGCGCCCGCGAAGAGCAGCAGCGGGATCGCGGTGATCGGGCCCGCGAGCAGCAGCAGGACGTCGAGCCTCGGGGATCCCGAGAGGAACGCGAGCGTGCCGCGCTCGTGGGACCAGGCGAGATATCCGAGGGCGAACGCAGACAGGAGCGCCGTCTCCACCGTGAGGCCGGCGACCGCCCCCACGCCGCGCACCAGCTTCCGCGTGAGGCCGTACGAGCCGAAGCTCAAGGCCAGGCCCACGGCGATCCACGGCGGGCGTCCCGAAAGCAGCGTCAGCCAGACGACGCCGCACGCGGCGATCGCGAGCGAGATCGCCACCGGGCGCTCCAGCCGCTCCTTCAGCACGAACACGCCGAGCAGCACGCTCACGAGCGGCGTCAGGAAGTAGCCGAGGCTCGCCTCCACGATCCGGCCCCCGAAGACGGCCCAGATGTAGATCAGCCAGTTCACCGCGATCAGCACGGTGCTGACGAAGAGACCGCGGCGCGCCGCGCCTGAGCGTAGCGCCCGGCCGAGCTCGGCGAGGCCGTCCCTTCGCCAACCGATCGGCACCAGCAGCAGGAACGCCCATAGCACGCGGTGCGAGAGCAGCTCGAGCGGCGGCGCCGCGGCCACCAGCTTGAAGTAGACCGGGATGAACCCCCAGGTCGTGTAGGCGCCGAGGGCGTACGCGTAGCCGCGCCGGCGGCCCGCGGTTGGGCTCGTCATGGGAGTGGCCTCAGGGCCTGCGCAGCGCCTGGACGTAGCCCGCAAACGTCACGCGGCGGCGCCCGTCGCCGAAGAGCGGCACGAGCTCGGCGTCGAGCCGGGCCCGGACCGTCTCGGCGGCCGCGGTGCCGTACTCGACGGCCGCGATCACGTTCGACTCGGTCGTGAGGAAGGCGGCGTACTCG
>CAZMRX010000002.1:42850-45110 GCA_964568755.1 uncultured Acidobacteriota bacterium
ACCAGGTCGAACGAAGCCGCACGAAACGGCAGCGCCTCCGCGCTGGAGGCCACGTAGCGCACGTGCGGCGCCCGCCGCGCGCGGCGCAGCATGGGCAGCGAGGCGTCGGTCCCGACCACGTCGCGGGCCAGCGCCGCGAGCGCGACGGACGACATCCCCGTCCCGCATCCCACGTCGAGCGCCTGCCTCACCCTCGCCTCGAGGGAGATCAGCTTGCGGACGCGAGCGAAGACCTGGGGGTGGAGGTACGGCCGAGCCGTGGCGTAGCCGCCCGCGACGCGGTCGTGTTCGAAGATCCTCCCGGTCGCTGTCGCGTCTGCGGCCGTCATTCGGCCACTAGCGGTCGATCTTCACCTGGCCGCAGATTTCCTCGCCCTTGCAGGCCTGGTACGAGCCGCCCAGCTGGATGAAGAGGGACAGCGGGTTGTCAGGGTTGTGCTGGCAGCCGCTCGCCTCGAAGGTGGTACACCAGTACTCCCAGTCGCGGCTCCAGGTGGGCCCGGGCTTGCCGGTGTCCTCGGCATTGCCCAGGATCCAGGCTTCGCACAACCGGCGGTCGGGATCGCCCTCGAGGCGCACGGGGCAGAACTCGCGCCCGTCCGTGTAGCCGATCTCGCGGCAGTAAGGGGAGCTCGGCCCCACGAGCGGCGTCGCGTCGAGCGTGAAGTACTCGGGCGCCATGATGTGGAGCTTGACGTTGATTCCATGGAGCGGCGGTGGATACGGCTTGCCGCAGCCGCTGCTCTCGGGCGGGATGCTCGAGTCCGGAGTGGGCGTCGGCGCGGGTGTCGGAACCGGCGGGGGCGTCGGGATCGGCGTCGTCGGCCCCGTGGCGGGCGTGCCGCCGCAGGCGGCGAGCGCGATGAGCGCGCCCGCGGCACAAGAACGGAGAAGGGATGACTCGAGTCTCACGCACACACTCCTGGGGCGCCGGCCCACGATTCGGGCCTTGGAAGCTTAGCCGATCCTGGCCCGGCCGCAAGCTCCGCAGCCCCCAAACACATGAATTCACAGGGCCCGGCGGCCCGCGGATCGAAGTCCTCGTGCGCCTCGGGGTAGGAGAGCGCGTGCTTTCGCAACGCGGCCTCGGCGGATCCGGGCCTGGTCGGCTTCGGCAAGTTCAGTCCTTCCGGAACACGAGCTCGTCACCCTGGCGCGGCAGCTCGCGGCCCTGGATCTCGGGGACACTCTCGTCCTGCTGGTGGTGGTACACGACGACTCGCCGCGCGTCGATGCGCCGGCCGCCCCGGGTGGCAGACCGCAGCAGCCAGGGGCTCACGAACGCGACGTCCAGGTCGCGCTGGCGCAGCAGCTCCGCGGCGTCCTCCGTGTCTCCCGTGAAGTAGAAGCGCAGCCCGCTCCACTCGACCCGGTAGGAGTAGTGCTCGAGCTTTGCGTGCGGCGTCGCGAGCGGGACGACGACGAGCGGCCCGAAGGAGACGCTCGCTCCCATCGCAAGCCCGCGGCCCGGTAGCGCGGCCGCCACCTCGGCCGGGCCGACGAGCTTCTGGCAGTAGCGCGCGCCGAGCGACGCGAGGAAGTGGTCGCGGTGCGAGTGCGTGACCAGGCAGAGCGCCTCGCCGGTCGCGGGAGGGACGAGGGCGTCGGTCCAGGTCATGTAGCCGGAGTACCCCGACTCGTACGGGAAGTCGCTGCGCAGCGTGACCTTCCCGTCCGTCAGCTGGAGCGCCATGTTGCCGATGAAGCGAGCGCGGATCTCGGCGGGCTCGGCGGCAGCGGCCGCGGCGCTCAGGCAGACGGCGATCAGGCTCCTCGTCATTCCCATTCTCCTCTCGGGGAGGGCCGTCACCTTCCCACCATCTTCTCGGGACGCACCCACTCGTCGTATTGCTCTGGTGTGACGAGGCCGAGCTCGATCGCGGTCTCGCGGAGGGTCTTGCCGGTGGCGTGGGCCGTCTTCGCGATGCGCGCCGCGGCGTCGTAGCCGATGTGCGGGTTGAGCGCGGTCACGAGCATCAGCGAGCGCTCCAGGTTGGCTCCGATGCGGTCGCGGCGCGGCTCGATGCCGGCGGCGCAGTGCTCGCGGAAGCTGGCGCAGCCGTCGGCGATCAGCCGGCAGCTCTGGAGCAGGTCGTAGGCGAGCAGCGGCATGAACACGTTGAGCTCGAGCTGCCCCGACATCCCGGCGACGCCGACAGCCACGTCGTTTCCCATCACCTGCGCCGCCGCCATCGTGAGCGCCTCGACCTGCGTCGGATTGACCTTGCCCGGCATGATCGAGCTGCCCGGCTCGTTCTCA
>CAZMRX010000003.1:0-44758 GCA_964568755.1 uncultured Acidobacteriota bacterium
GGTCGTCTTGCTCGTCGCTCATTTGGACACCTCGGCCGTCTTCGGCAGCTTCGTGTCCAGCGCCTCCGCGTCGGTCGAGGAGAGCACCGCCTCTGCCGCGTCCGACTCGTACCGCACCGTGAAGTCGAAGGGGTCCGTAGCGTCGGCCTTCACGACGCCGCCCCACATCGGGCCACAGAAGCCCGTGAACATCGGGTGCCCCTTGAGGTCGGCGCGGATCCCACGCTGCTCGCACGCTCCCAGGTTGCGCGCGCACAGGGCCGCCATGCGTTGGATCAGTGCTTCCTTCGAGAAGCAGTAGGCCACGCGCAGCTCACCGCTCTCCGTCACCGTGACCACCTCGTACCGCACCTTCGCCATCGCTCACCTCCCGGTTGTTGTTGTTGAGAAGATTCAAGGCCGGGCACGCGCCCGACCCCCCCCGCACACTAGCCCAAGACCTCAACTAAAGGGAAGAGAAAATCCGTAGAAAAGATGTCGAAGGAATGGAGGAAGAGGTAGACGGTCCTCCATGCAAGAAGGCTACTCCGAGGTCTCGACGCTCGCCTGGGTGAATCGGCCGATCCTGGGGCGTAGGTGCAACCGCCACGGCAGCGCGCTGCTCGGCGTGGCCGAGATCCTGCGGGCCGAAAGCCTGCCCTGCGTGGAGTGCTGGCGAGCCGAGGGCAACGGCGCTTCCCTGCGCGTGCCGGTCCCCGAGCCGCCACGGTGCAGCAGCGCCGATCCGCTCTGCTGGCCTCAAGTCGAGATCCCGATCCTCGAGCTGATGGCCTTCGAGGTCTTGTGGGCCGCGTTCGACGGGGCCTCATTCATCGACCGAGCCGGCCGCCCCTTCATCCAGCAATTCCGCGAGGTCCAAGCCGACGGCTTCGCCTGGGCGTGGAGGGTGAGGCCCTACCAGGGCAGCTACGACGACTGCGAGCGCTGGGTGCGCCAGCTCTGCGTGGAGCTCGGCGAGGACCTGTTCGTTCCCCGCGCGCGCGCCCTTGCGCCGGCCGCGCCAGAGGGGTAGACCAGGGCCCAGGTAGCCCCTGCCCGAGGATCCCCTTGGGCGATCAAGACCGAGAAGCCACCCTCCCCATCGACCCGGAGCTCGACTCCAACGCCCGCGCCGCCGCCGTGGACGGCACCGGGGCGCCAGCTCGAGCCGGCGCAGGCACCCAGGCCCCGAGTCGAGACGACGACGACGCCCTGGCCGAGATCGAGGCCCGGCACGGGAAGCCGAAGAGCACCAGCGCCTCCGGGAAGAAGGGCTCCTCGAACGCGCGCTCGAGCGCGGCGCGCCCCGCGCCCGCACGCCGCAACCCCTTGGACGACAACAAGCCGGTCGTCTGGTCGCGCGAGGACCGCGCCAGCGGGAACGTCATCAAGAAGCCGGGCGAGCCGCGCACGCGCGAGAAGCGCCCCAACGCGCGCCAGGGCGCGAACGGGCGCTTCCTGCCGGGCGAGTCGGGCGCCGAACGCGAGTTCAACGAGGAGCCGGAGGAGGAGCTGGACGAGCTCGAGGGCGCGGACGCCGACGAAGGCGACGACGACCAGGGCGAGCAGCAAGAACACCGCGGACGCGAAGGCGCCCGCGGGGACCGTGACGAAGCACTCGCGCGCGACCTACTCGTCGCCCGTCGAGCTCTGCGTCGTGACGGGTGGTCGGAAGAGGACCTCGACGGTACGAGCGAACAGACCATCGTTCGGGTGGGACTGCACCGCGCTCGCAACCAGCAGGACCTTGACCGCAAGTTCGCGGACCGCAACCGAGACCGAGAGCGAGGTCTCTTCACCGCCACACGGAAGGACTCGCGCGCACCAGACACGCGCGACGAGCACACCGACCGGGACAACGGCGCAGGTGGAGACGACCTACAAGAGCTCGAGGCCGTACTCGGCGAGGCACACCTCGACGAGGAGCTTGGAAGGAAGGCCGCGAAGGCCGTGTCGGGCTACGTCTCGAAGCTGCTCGAGCAGCGCGCCGGAAGCGAGAGCTCCGTCGTGCTCGAGCAACTGATGGACGAGCGCGAGCGGTCGAAGCTCGGGGAGCGGTTCCCCGCGCTCATGCGCGATGGACGGCTTTGGGATGATGTCTCGGCACTCGCCGAGGGTCTCTATCAGGACGGCGTGAAGCGAGGCCACTACAGTCGTGGCCTCGCGGGCATCGACGCTGCGTTTGAGGACGCGGCGCGGGTTAAGCTCGGCGACCCCGAGCGAGCCGCAGAGCGGCGCAACGGGAGGAAGGCGGTTCACGCGGCACGCGAGAACGGATCGCCCACCACGCCCCGCGCGCACCGCGAGCAGCGCTTCGCGTCCGTGAAGACACGAGAGGAGCTGGACGACCTCTGGCTCTCCGCTCGAGAGCGTGGCGACAAGGAAGCCATGCAAGAGATCCAGGCGATGTACGAGAACCCGAGGCTGGCCGTCTTCAAGTAGTCCAAGCCACAGCGCGCCACTGGCGCGCGGAGTCCTCACGTGTCTGGCAGCTCAATCGATGTCTTCACCGATTACATGGTGTCAACGGGGCCGTCGTTCCTGACGGGGCCCGAGGACATCGTGAATGATGCGGTGAAGACGACCTACACCCTGCCCCGCTTCATCTTCGGCAAGTCGATGCGCGAGATGATCCAGGGCGGCAACAGCATCAAGGACAACATCTTCCTCGGTGCGGACAGCAACTCGGCCAACTACAAGCCGAACGCGGAGTTCAATTACAGAAACCCGCAGGTGCTCACCCAGTGGAGCATCCCGTGGCGCTACACCAAGGACGAGATGGTGTGGACCGACCACGAGATCGGTCTCAACACGGGCGAAATGAGCGACGGTGCCCGGCACCACAAGTTCAAGACGCTCAAGTACTCCAAGGAGCAAAACCTCTACACGGGGTTGATGCAATTCTTGGATGACCAATTCTGGGCGCAGCCGGACGTGGTGGAGATGGAAGCGTCGGACGGCGAAAAGCCGTACACCCTCGCGGCCTTCATCACGCAGGCCGGTTCCGGATCTCCTCCGACCGCCGGCTCGACGGGCATCGCCCCGCTCGACGGATTCGGTGGTGCGTGGAGCACGGTCATGGGGATCAACCCCACCACGAAGGTCGCCTGGCGCAACGCCGTGGAGCCCTACGACGGCATCGGACTCGCGTCGGCGGGCGGCGTCGTGGCCCACATCTTCGTGGCCATGTCGCGCATGTACTACCGGCTGCGGTTCGACCGCCTGCCCCGCCAGCCGCAGTACAGCGACCCGACGAGCGTGCCCACGTTCATCCCCTGCTCGCTGAACGGCATCTCGAAGTTTGAGGCCGCCCTGCGGATGAACCAGGACACCTTCGTGGCCGCGGGTCGCCAGGACCCGGCCTTCGACGGGCCGCAGTTCCGCGGCATCGAGCTCGTGTACGTGTCCGACCTGGACACCGCCGCGCTCTACAACAACACCGGCACGCCGGCCGCTGAGGCTGGCGCTGCGCAGATCGGCGCGCGCTTCTGGTTCGTCAACGGCCAGTACGTGCTCAAGGTCATCCACCGCGACCGCTTCTTCTACAAGAAGCCGCCGTTCTCGCCGTCGAAGCAGCCCTACACCCACATCATGATCGTGGACATCTGGCACAACAACGTGTGCCGGTCGCGCCGCCGTCACGGGATCGTGGCTCCCTCGGTCAACCTCTAGGAAGGCACACCCATGAGCTCCGGTACTGGTCCCTTCGCTGTTGGCCCCCTCGGTCTCCAAGAGGGTGGCACGGCCAAGTTTGCCATCAAGAACGTCACCGCGGTGACGCAAACAATTGGGCGCGTGGTCCAGCTGGACCTCGCGCTCGTGGACGCCGACACCACCTCCCTGCGGTTCGGTGTCCTCGGCTCGGGCTACAACCACTCGGTCCTTCCTCAGGCGGGCGCGGCCGGCGTCACCGGCCGCATGTCCATCTTCGGTGTCGTGGTGGACGCCGCGATCGTCGCGGGCGACACCGGCAAGGTCCTTCTCATGGGCAAGGTGAAGGCGCTCGCGCTCGACAGCGGAGCTGGCAACGCCTGGATCCGTGGCGAGGAAGCCATCGTTACCACGGCTGGAGTCGCGGACTTCAACCAGGTGGCGGGCCGCGTGGTCGCGCGCGCGGAGCAGGCCGCGACCTCGGCCGTCGAGGTCCTCACTGACGTGTGGTTCAACGGCCTCTGGCCGGCGACCCGGTAAATCCCCAGCACCCGCGCTCCGTCGGCGTTCAGTGGCTTTGCCGGCGGGGCGCGTGTGCCCTTCCCCTCTCCCTATCTCCATGCCTCACGACAAGAACGGGAACGAGCTCCAGGTTGGAGACCTCGTGACCCTCACGCTGGAGGTCCGCGCCGTCCACATGACCGAGGACGCCTGCAACATCGACGCGCTCGCCGTCTCACCCTCGCGCGGCATCTACGCGCCACTCGTGAGCTGCAACTCGTCGCTC
Source organism: uncultured Acidobacteriota bacterium (assembly GCA_964568755.1). Classification (GTDB taxonomy): domain Bacteria; phylum Acidobacteriota; class Vicinamibacteria; order Fen-336; family Fen-336; genus DATBSL01. The sequence continues at coordinate 4,418 of CAZMRX010000003.1, forward strand.
TTCTCGAAGGTCTCGAAGGTCGCGGACTAGGAGCGCGCGCCCGGTGTCCGACTTCGTTGCCACGACCTCGCCCGGCCTGGGCTTCCAGATCACGAACCGGCCCATCCGCGTGCGCAACGTGGGAGGCACGAGCCGCGTCAAAGGGTCGGTGCTGACGTTCCTGGCCACGAGCGCCGCGGGTCACGCCAACCCGCCGAACTTCAAGTTCGGCGACCCGGACAGCGCCTACGTGCTCGTGGGCGGACCGCCCACGGCGACCTTCTCGGACGGCTTCGGGATCGTCTGCTGTCTCGACTCGACCGTCGAGAACCAGGCCGAGGGCAAAGCCTGGCTCTGGCATCCCGAGCTCTTGGTGCTGGTCGATGGGCCGACGACCATCGGGCAGCCCCTCACCCTCACCACCACGAACAACTCGGGCGCGCTCGACGCGACGCCCACCTCGGGCGCGCGCGTCGCCGGCATCGCGCACCAGGCCGTCGGCGGGCTCGGGCTCTGCCTGGCCTCGTTCTTCGGCGTGCTCGGCATCGGCAAAGGAGGTCCCTGATGGGCGGCGTCTTCCCGGACACCTTCCCGCACCTCGGCATCGCGTTCTCCGAGCCGAAGGCCGTGCGCGTGGTCAACCGCACGGGCGGCACGCGGATTCGCGGCGAGATGGGCATGTTCGACATCCGCCAGACCGTAGCGACGACCTGGCGCCCAGGTCGCGCGGACAGCGTGCTCTCCACGCTCGTGCTCCCCACCGTGGCCGAAGACGGCTGGGCCATCCTGGCGATCTTCGACGAGACCGTGCCGAACGGCAGCGAGGGCCGCGCCTGGATCCACAACCCCGAGGCGCCGATCCTCTACGAGGCGGGGCAGGACCCGACCACGCCCGGCCAGTCCCTCGGGTACAACAACCTCGTGCCCCGCATGGACGGCACGGGCACCGCCGCGGCGGCCAAGGTGTGGGGCATCGCCATTGACAGCTTGGGCAACAAGCCGGCGGGGTCCATCATGCGCGCCTTGTTCAACGGCCTCTTCGGATGGGGGAAGGGATGAGCTCCTGGATCAAGAGCACCCTGCCGCACCTGGGTCTCGACTTCGAGCTCAAGGCCGTGCGCGTCATCAACCGCGAGGCGGCCCTGCGCCCGCGCGCGAGCGTGATGCAGTTCGACACCTTCCGCAAGTCGCCAGCCACGACCACGGTTCACCACGGTGGGCGCGACTCCTGCTGGGTGAACGTCGTCGATCCAGACTTCCAGGCCGCGGGCAACCTCGGCGGCCAGGCGTTCGCACTGCTCTGCGCGCTGCTCGAGGACATCCCGCCGGGCCAGGACGGCATGGCGATGATGTGGGGCCTGGACGTGCTCGTGCTCTCGACCGCGGACGTGATCGTCGCGGGCGACCTGGGCGCCATCAACTCGAACCTGTCCAACGCCCTCGAGTTCTCTAGCGGCGCCACCACGCTCAACGCCGCGTCGAAGGGCGTGGCCATCGCGCAGGTAGGTCACGCGACCGGAGGCGTGGCGATCCCGTGCCTGTTCAACGGCTTTCACTTCTGGGCCAAGGTGTGACGCCGTGGCCCTCTCGCTCGCACGCATAGCGGCGCGCATCCGAAAGAGCCTCGGCGGCCAACCGGAGAGCTCGCTGCCGGACATCGTGAACCCGGCCGGCGAGTTCCTCGTGGCGCTGCACCCATGGGGCTGGCTCGAGCGCCAGCAGGTCGCGCTGGACTTCGTGAAGAACCAGCCCTTCGTGCGCCTGCCCTTCTTCTTCCCGCGCGAGCTGCGCCACGTCACGAGCTGGCGCTGCTCGAGCAGGAACCGCAGCTTCGCGCCGGGGACGGCCCAGGAGCTCCTCGACGTGCGCTCGGACGAGCCGCCGGCCGGGGCCTTCCGCGTGGTCGGCGCGATTGCCTTCCAGCGCCCGACGCACCCGAACCTGCTGCTGCGCACAGAGAGCCTGCACGAGGGCGCGCCCACGGGGCCGGTCTGGCTCACGACCGGGACCATCTCGGTGGCAATCGCCTCGGGCGCGAGCGATCCCCTGCACCCCGTCACGGGCGAGAAGGGCGTGGCGAAGCTGACCGCTTCATCGGGCGGCAACTTCTTCCAGGACGTGCCCGCGGCGCGGCTCAAGGACAAGGGCGTCTACTGGCTGAGCGGCTACCTGCGCGCCGACGGCGCGGCCGGGCCGACCCGCAGCACGGTGCAGCTCGCGGTGCCCGGCTCGGGCACGCTGCGCACTTGTGCGAACATCGTATGGGGAGCCGTCCCGACCATCGTGGCGCGCGTGTCCGCGCCCGTGAGCGCGGGCGCCGGGCTTCACACCGTCTCGCTTACCCGGCTGCAGGACGGCTGGGTGCGCTTCGCGCTGGCCGTCACGCGGGACATGGTGGTGGACGCCGGGGTTCTGCGCGTGATCGTGCAGCCCGTGGACCCGGACCTGGCCGAGGTCGCCAAGATCGTCTACGTGACCGGGCTCCAGCTCGAGCTCATCGATCCCTACTTCCCCGGCGCCCCGGCGCCGGACGGGCCGGGCCCCTACCGGGCGACCATCTCGGACGAGTACCCCTCGGGTGGGGCGCCCGTGCCCGTGCTCGAGATCGCGCCCGTGCCCGTGGCCGACGAGCCGGCGGCCCTGGTGGCGACCTTCGCCGGGGGCTGGCCCTACATCGACAACGACTCGGACCAGGTTTCCATCCCGGACTACCTGAACGGGTACTTCCTCGAGCTCTGCGTCGAGTGGGCCCGCGGGCTCGAGGAGCAAGACCGGGAGCCGCTCTCCGTGCGCCTGGCGAGCCGCATGGCGCAGGGCAACCCGATGCTCGAGGCGGCCATCATGCGCGACCTGGAGCTTCAGCCCGAGCTCGGGCCGCTGCGCAACGGCGCGATCTACACCCAGGACGCCTACTCCCACGACTGGGAGTCGGGCTCGAGCGTGGCGGGACCATGAACGAGCGCCTGCGCCTGGTGTCGCCCCGCAAGGGCCTCTCCGAGAACTGGTCGAAGCGTGACCAGGAGCGCGGCACCACACCCGACGAGCTCAACGCGCGCGTGCAGGACCCCGTGACTGGGCGCCTGGTGGACAGCGCGCAGCGCGCCGGCTTCCGCAAGTTCTCGACGGTCGCCATCGGGGCCTCGAAGGTCGCGGACATGATCGAGGTGCAGCTCGACCAGAAGGCCGTCACCTACTCGGTGGTGGCCGATGCCTCGATCACGGCCCTGACCGACAAGCCGCCGAGCCACGGGGCCGTGCGCGACCTGGCCATGGACGACGTGGGCAACGTCTACGTCCTCGACGGGAATCTCGGCTGGGCCAAGTACTCGGCCGACCTCAAGTTCGTGCAGGCCGTCGCGGCCCCGGTGGTCAACCGCGCCGCGGTGCTGCGCGCGCTCGAGGTGGACGAGTTCCGCAACGTGTACGTGGGCGTGGGTGAGGGTGGCTTGCAGAGCGACGCCTTCCTCGCGCGCTGGAACCCGCGCCTGGACCTCAACGGGAAAGTCGAGTACCGGCTCACCTGGACGATCAAGCCCAACCGCTTCATCGGCGAGCTGCACTACAGCCGCGGGCTGCTCTACACCGTGCAGAACGACGTGCGCCAGGGCCGCGCCTTCGCGGTCGTGTACGAGCTCCTGACCACCGAGACGCCGCGCGTGTTCCGGGAGTGGGAGATTCCTTACCCCTCGCGCTGCATCCGCGCGGCCCCCTCGGGCGCGGTCTACACGAGCTCGCCACCGAACGCGACCCGCGGCGCCAACCCGATCGCGCCCCTGACCTCGAAGGCGCTGGTCGGGGACACCGTGCAGACCTACGAGGACGCCGGCCTCATCAGCATCTACGCCCGGTACAAGACCGGGCGCCGCGACTCGCTCGAGCTCGACGAAGAGCTCAAGTGCAACCGCTGGACCTCGATCGCCAAGAACGGCGTGGATCGCTCCTGGTACGTGCCGTACGGCGAGGTCGCGCAGACGAAGACCGCGACGCCCCCGCGCTACGTGGCCGAGGGCCCGCTGTTCGGGAAGCCGGCGCTCTACTTCAACGGCCTCGACAACTTCATGCGCACGCCCGACAACCCCGGCGTGGTCGCGGGCTTCGCGGACCAGCAGCAGAGCGCGCTCCCTGGGCACCTGGGCGCGGCCTTCGCCGTCTTCGTCGTGGCGGTCCCCGTGGCGCAGGCGGCCATGAACTGCCTCTTGTCGCAGAAGACCGACAACACGCTGGGGCAAGTGGACGGCGCGGCCTTCGAGCGCGGGATCATCTTCAACCGCGACGAGGCGGACGGCCTGGGCGCGGTGGCCAGCGGGCTCGTGTCGATCAGCGACGACGGGGCCCCGACCGCGCCGGCCGCGGTGGGCGCCGGCACGGGCGGCATGCCGCGCTCCATGCGCTTCGATACGAAGACGCACAGCGCCGTGGCGGGCGCCGCGCTCCAGCCGGCCGCGGTCCTCATCTCGTGGGTCTGCACGGGCCGGCTCTCGCCGGGCGGCACGATGGAGAGCGTGTTCCGCGTGAACGGGTGCCCGGTGGATCGCTGGGACTCGCGGCCGGTCGAGCACGCGAAGGGCACCTACCTGGGCGTGTCCCCCAACGTGAACTGGGGCTTCATGCAGGGGTACGTCTACGAGATCATCGTCCTCAAGCGGCGCTCGAGCGGGGTCGAGGCGGACCTGTTCAGCGACGAGGGCGCGCAGGCGTACGACTACCCGGACATCGCCTTCGACGGCACGAGCGACACCGTGCTCGAGAAGATCGAGGGCGCACTCATGCGCGAGTACGGCATCGGGCACTTGCTCGACGGCGGCTCCGTGGCCAGCTTCCAGCTCTACAAGGTGGGCGACGGAGGCGCGGACTCGACCTACATCCACCCCTACGGCGACGCGACCGGCGCGCTCAAGAAGGGCCTGGTGCCGTGGAGCGGGACCGCGGGAGCGGACCCGAACCAACTGGCCACGCTCGACGGGATCCTCTGCAAGTGGGAGGCGCAGGACGGGGCCTTCGTGTGCGCGAACGCGCTCAAGGGCGGCATCGGGTACGGGCTCGAGCTGCGGCCCGACATCAGCTCGGGCCAGACGATCTACAGCGTGGGGCCGAAGAAGACCTCGGCGCCCACGAACGACGCGACCGCGGTGCAGTTCGCGGACCTCGGGTCGAGCTTCTTCTCGATCGGCGTGGACTTCGTGATGCCGAGCTCGCGCGTGCTGGTCGATCCCTTCTGCCGGATCGCGGTGGACGACCTGGCCAACCTCTACATCCCCGTGACGCCCGACTCGACCACGGGCGCGAAGTCGCTGTTCGTGCTGGCGAACGGTCTCGCCACCACGCTGGTCGCCTACCAGACCGACCCGACCATCGGGAGCGCGCAGGGATGCTTCGCTGCGCTGGTGCCGAAGAAGACGCCCACCTACCCGCCCAGCGACATCGCCACCGGGCTCCGGCGGGCCGAGGTCGTCTACCTCGGGCGTGCGTCCTCGACGCTCTCGGGCTCGCCCGACAAGGACGGGCTCTCGCGCGAGCGCCTGGTCTCGGTGGTCGCGCTCTCCGCGGTGCCGCGCGTGACAGCCCTCTACGCGGTGTGCGGGGCCGACCTCAAGACCTTCGCCGAGCCGGCGACCGTCACGACCGTGGCCGCGGGCGTCTTCGGCGCGAGCGCGAGCATGGTCACCTCCGCGCTGCTGTTCGGCGACGTGTTCTTCACGGACGGGAACAAGTACATCGTCGCGCACACGCGCTCGGGCGTGGCCGAGGAGTTCAAGGCGTTGAAGGGCAAGCTCGCGCCGCGGCTGCGCGTGTTCGAGAGCTGGCGCGGGCGCCTGGTCGGCTTCGGCGACCCGGACGACCCCTTCAACTACATCATGTCCGCCAAGGACGACCCCTACGACCACGACACGGGGCGCCCGGATCGAACCCCGACGCAGGCGATCGACGGGAAGCAGTCCGACCTCGCGGGCCGCCTGGTCGAGCCCATCAACGCCTTCATCCCGCTCACGAACGAGCGCGCGATCATCGGCACGAGCTCGAGCATCCACCTGCTCGTGGGCGACCCCGCGACGGACGGGCAGATCGACGTGCTGTCCAAGGAGTACGGCATCGCCTTCGGGCGCGCGTGGACGCAGGACGCACTGGGCAACGTGTACGCCTTCCTGAGCTCGGGCGGGGTGATCCGCATCAGCGGCGCGGGCATCGAGCGCATCTCCGAGAACCGGATCGAGAAGCGCCTGCGCGCGATCAACCAGAGCACGCACCGGGTGGTGATGGCGTTCGACCACGACACCCACACCCTGTACCTGTACGCCGTGCCCTTCGGCGCGGGCTTCGGCGGGACCATCGTGGAGTCGTACGCCTGGGAAGCGCGACTCAACGCCTGGCACCCTGACGCCTTCGCGGCTCCGACCATGCAACCCACCTCGGTCTTCGTGACCGGGGGCCGCGTGCTGATTGGGAGCGAGGACGGCTTCGTGCGCGTGCTCGACCCGGCCGCGGTGGACGACGACGGCCAGCCGACGCGCTGGAGCGTGACCTACGGGCCGATCCTGCCCGAGGGCGACACCGAGTACGAGTACCGGCTCAACGCCTTCCAGACCGAGCTGGCGAGCGACCAGCAGGGCGCCATGCTCGAGGTCTTCCAGAACCAGAACCCCGAGGGCCTGGGCGTGTCCATGGCGACCGCGCGGGTGCCGGCGGGCATGAGTGAGCGCGTCTTCCGCACCGTGCGAGGCGCCTACCTCTACGTGCGCGTGAGCAACCCCTTCGCCGGCCAGCGCGCGGCCCTGCATTCCACCTGGTGCGACTGGGAGCGGGCGGGCCGACGAGTACCGAGGCCAACCCCGTGAGCGTGGCGCGCAGCGGACCGGACGGGCTCCAGGCGCGAACGGATCGGCCGTTCGAGGCGCCCATCAAGGTCGTCAACTTCAAGGTCGCGCTCGACTTCGACGGGTACTTCTCGAAGGACGGCGACGGGCGCCTGACGGTCAACCTGACGACCCTGGCCGCGGCCCTGGCGGCAAAGCTCGCGGGACGCGGCATCAAGGTTGTGGCCGGCGCGCTCGAGCTGCGCGAAGCCGCGCGTGTCACGGCGCTGACGCAGACGATCTCTGCTGTACCCACGCAGGCCGAGGTGCAGAATATCCAGGCCAAGGTGAACGAGCTCATCGCTCGTCTCGTCGCGGCAGACCACTTGCAGGAGTGAATCCACCATGGAGCCCCCATTCCCCTGGGCACTTGCCCTGAGCGCTGGCGCCTCGGTGGCGTCATCGTTCGCCAACAAGGGCGGCATCAGCTTGCAAACGCTCCGGCGTCGGGGCCGCTTCGTGCTCGACCAGCAGCGCCCCGTGCTGCTCCAGGCCTACGCGAAGGCGCGCGGCAAGACGCAGGAGGCGCTCGACACCGTTCGCACCGGCAACGTGAACGCGCTTCGGGCGACCGAGGACGCGCAGAACACGAGCATGCGGCTCGGGCTCGAGGCGACCCGCCAGGCGTCGCAGCAGCTCGGGCAGTCCTCGACCTCGCGCGGGCTCGGCGGCACGAGCATCGCGGGCGCTGACCAGCGCGCCTTCTCGGAGACGAGCTCTCGCGTGCTCGACGAGATCAGCGCCCGCGGCGGGGCCGCGCGCGCGGGGATCTACCAGCAGGGCGCGGCGCAGGAAGCCGAGCTCCTCTCCGACCTCGGCCGGCTGTACCAGATGCAGTACCAATCCGAGGCGTCAGACTACTTCTCGCCCCTGTTCGACATCCTGACCGCGGGCGGCGGCGGTGGTGGCCAGCAGGGCGGCGGTGGCGTGGACATGAGCGGACTGTACGCCCTGCTGAAAGGTGCCGGCGTCTCGTGAGCCGCTTCGTCACGAACGACACGCCCGGCTGGGTGCGGGCCCTCTCGGGCCTATCCGCCACCGGGCACGGCATCGCGGAGTACCACCGCGGGCAGGCGCAGGACGCGCGCGCCGAGCGCGGGCTCGCTCTCCAGGAGCGGGCGGGCCAGCGCGCGGACGAGGCCAGCCAGCGCGCGCTCGAGCGCGAGCAGCAGGCGTTCATCGAGGACCAGCAGGACCGCGAGCTGCGGCGCAGCCAGGCGAAGGCCGAGCTCGAGTGGGACAGGTTCCGCTTCGACACGCAGCGACGCGTCGCGCCGCGGATCACGGGGGCCGGCTCGCTCATGGCGGCGACCGCCGGGGCCGCCCTCGAGCAGGAGCATGTGCGCCGCTCGCTCGAGACGCTCCCGCCGGGGCGCCGGCAGGAGGCCATCGACTACCTCGCGCAGCAGCAGCAGCAGCGCCAGACCGAGAAGGAGAAGCGCCAGCTCATGGGCGAGATCCAGGCGGCCATGGAGCCGCCGCCTGGCATCGAGCCCTGGCTGTCCCCCGAGCAGGGCCAGCAGATGATCGAGGACCTGGCGGACGTGAACCGCCCCGACATCGGGCCGCAGCAGATCCGCCAGGTGCTCGAGAAGCAGCGCGCCTTCGTGCGCAACCTGCGGGTCGCGCGCTCGACGTTCGCGGCGAACCACGCCATGGCGCAGCAGCTCGCCAATTCGCCCGAGCCGCCGCCCGAGCTCGGCATCTCCCGCGGCGAGTGGCTCGCGCGCCGCCGGCAGGCGAAGACCATCCTCGAGGGCTGGGCCACGGACTGGGGCGCGTTCGACCCGGACGAGAAGTACAAGGAGGTCATGGACGTGCTGCGCAGCACGCCGCGGAACGACCCGACCGAGGTGCGCCAAAGCGTGCTGCGCCAGCTCGCGGACGACCCGACCTACCAGCTCCTCGAGACGCCGGAGGAGCGCGCGCAGTACCGCGACGAGATGGTGCGGTGGGTGCTCGGCCAGGGGCAAGACAGCGAGCCTGCGGGGCCCGACGTGCAGCTCCCCTTCGAGGGAGACGGCCAGGGCTTCCAAGACTACTCCACGCAGTTCGAGAGCGAGCTCGGGCCGGACCTGGTGAAGGAGCTCGAACAAGCGGCCGGCTACGCGAAGACCCAGGAGGAGGGCGACGCGGCGGTGGTGAAGATCCTCGAACGCGAGAACATCTCGCCGGAGAGCGTGCCGCCGGAGCTCGGCGCGCGCCTGGCCCAGCGCGTAGGCACAGCCATAACGGCTCGGCTACCCCCGCGCTCCAGCGCCGAACGCGAGCAGATTCGCCAGGGCCAGAGCACCACGCGCGGGCCGACCGAGCAGGACTACCAGCGCCCGGCGCCGAAGGGCGGCCGGTTCGACTTCCTGTCCAAGCTACTCGACGACCAGCAGGGCGCGAGCCCAGAGGCGCGCGCGCAGGGTGTGGCGCGGGGGAACAGCCAGGCGGCCATGCCTTCGGCCGCGGTCGGGCGCGGCCCGGTGGGCGCGGGCGCCGCGGCGGCGGTGATGGCGGCGGCCAAGGGAGTCGAGGCTGGCGGGAAGATCACCAAGCGCGCGCGCGGCGCGGGCACGTGGTCCCAGCTCTCCGCGATGGAGCGCGGGGTGCTGACGAGGCTCTTGCAGCGCGACCCGAAGCGCGCGCGCCTCGAGCTCGAGCGCCGGGGCATCGACCCGGCGACCGTCCCCCAAGGGCTCACGAAGAAGCGCTAGGCTCTCCCCCGTGGCCGACGAGAAGAAGCTGCGGGTGCTCCGGCCGAAGGGCCTGGGCGACAAGGCCCTGGACGTGGCCAAGGGCTTCGCGGCCGGGCTGACGCAGCTCCCCGAGGGCGTCGCTGGCGCCGCTGAGGCGGCCGGCGAGCAGACCTCGCGCGCGCTCGAGGGCCCCTCGAACCTGCGCGTGCTGCGGCCCGGCCCGTCGGTGAGCTTCCCCGGCTCGCGCCTGGTGGGTGCGGGCGCGCGGCGCGCGGCCGGCGTGGCCGGCGGGGTGCGCCGGGCGGTGGGCGAGTTCACCCAGGAGAACCTGGCGGGCGAGGGACTCGCCTACCAGACGGGCCAGGGCCTCGGCTCCTCGGTTGGCATCGGTGGCACGGCGGCGCTGCTCACGACCGTGGGCGTGCCTCCAGTGGCGTCCGTGGCCGCGCTCGGGAGCATGCTCGAGGCGTCGAGCGCCTACCGAGAAGTGCTGAGGACGGCCAAGGACCCGAAGAGCGAAGCCGCACAGGATGCGGCCTTCGCGGCCTTCGTGGCCGGTGGGGCGATCGGCACGACCGAGGCGGTGCCTCTTGCCGGCCAGGTCGGCCGCTTCCTCGGGCGCGCGGACCGGGCCACGGGCGGGGCGCTGCGAAAGGCCCTCATCTCGGCCGGCGCGGAGGCCACCGAGGAGCTCGTCCAGGAGAACGTCCAGAACGTCCTGAGCGACGTGGCGGCCCGGTACGTGAGCAAGCACGACCAGGAGCGCGACGTGCTCGGGGGCCTCCTTCAGCGCTGGCAGAGCGGCGAGGCGTGGCTTCCCCCGGTGGTCGCGGGCGGGCTGCTCTCGGCGGTGGCGAGCGCGGGCGAGCACCGGCGCTCGACGACCAGCGTGGCGGGGTCAAGAACCGGCATGACCGGCCCGGAAGGGCCCGCCAGCGAGGGCGTGGCACCGAGCTCGACGACCAGCCAGAGAACGACCACGGAACGACCAGCCAGCGACCAACATGGATCGCGCGTGGATGCCCTTGGATCGATCCTGCCCGTCGAGCCGGCGCGGCCCGCATCCGAGAACGCGCGCCGGGTCGCGGCGCGCTTCATCGGCGAGCAGGGTGCCCAGGGCGCCGTGGTGCCCCCCCGCACCACGCACCAGCGCCGCGCGGCCGAGTTCTTCCGCCAGCGCGGCGCCGAGGCGGTCTTCATCGAGAGCCAGTCCGGCGAGCTCGCGGCCCCGGCCGGGTACTCATCGGGGGTGGCCGTCTTCGACGCGAACCTCCCAGGCGAGCAGCTCGAGCGCCGGCTGGTGCTGCACGAGGCCCAGCACCACCTGCGGGCCCTGGTGGCCAAGGACGAGGAGACCTTCGCCGGCCTGGCCGCGGAGCTCGAGGGCGGCCTGCGCACGCTCGACCCCCAGGGGATGAAGAAGATCGAGGCCCGCGTCCGCGAGCAGTACGCGGCCCGCGGGCTCGACGAAGCCGGGGTCGCGGACGAGGTGGTGTCCAACTACCTCGAGGAGTTCGGGGCCCTGCTGTTCGAGGGCGCGCGCTTCGAGCAGGCCCTCGCGCAGCCCGGCCTCGGGCGCCGCCTGGTGGACGCGGTGCTGCGCCTCATCAAGAAGGCCGGGATCAAGATCGAGACCCTGACCGAGCGCCGACTGCGGAAGCTGCGCGACCAGCTCGCGGAGACCGACATCGAGAAGGGAGCCGACCCCGCGACCATCCCGGCCATCGCCCGCACCGTGCGCAAGGTGTTCGACGAGCTTGCACAGCGGGCCGTTCCACGTGAAACTTCGCAACAACTTGACGCGCCGATCACCAGTCCGCCGGCCGAAGCCGCAGGCCCGACTCTGCTCGAGGTGCCGCCGGGCCCCGAAGCGGGGGACCAGCGGGATGTGCTCGGATTGCGTCAACGCGAACAGCCGGGAGTGGCGCCGGGCGCACCTCTGGACGTACCTGCCGCTCGAGGGCCTCAAGGTCCGCGGGTGCCAGGGGATCGGGGCGGCGCGCGCGGAGTGCGGACACCCCGCGGTGCTCTACCTGGATCCGACGCTGCGTCAGGGGCGGCGCCGCGTGCGCGTGCGCGTGGTGCCGCGGTGGTTCTGCCCGCAGCACCTCATGCTGCACCTGAGCGAGTCGCTCGGCCGGCTGGCCGAGCCGCTGCTCGACCGGCCGAGCTGAAAACCCCGGCGGCCGGTGTTCGATCCGCGCCGTCGGGCGACCGACGCGGAAAGACCGAAGCCGCCGGGGCCTCCTCCGCGGAGGTCGAGGTCGCCACCTTCGACGAGTACGCGGCGAAGCGCGGCGTGCCGTCCAGCGCGCCATCCTTCCCAGAGGCGCACCGAGCTCCTGGCGGCGTGTCGAAGGCGTCGGCGAAGGCGATGGCAGGCCGGATCGCCAAGGCGAGCGCGGCGTGGCAGGCGCAGCGCGCCTCCATGCTGCGCGAGTACAAGGCCGCGGTGAAGGCGGGCACGGTGCGCGCTCCGAGCCGCGCCGAGAGGCTCACGGAGACCGCGCGCGGAGAAGGCCCGGCGGCCGAAGCGGCGCGGCGCCTGCTCGAGAGACAGCGACACACCCAAGCGCTGAAAGCCCTGCGCGGGCGGCTCGCCGAAGCCAAGAAGTTCGAGCCGAAGTACAACCAGGCCCTCCGGCAAATTGCGCGCAAGGTCGGGACCTCGCACCCGCCGGCCCTGCCGGGGTTGAAGAAGCTCAAGCGAGCCCTGGCGAAGGTGATGTCCGACTACGCCGGCGACGCGACCAGGATCCGCGACCTGGTGCGGGGCACGGTCGTCGTGGACACCATCGAGCAGGCCGAGCGCGCGGTGGCTCTGCTGCGCAAGCGCTTCGGGGCGCCCGTCAAGTTCCGCGACTTCTCGATGCCGATCCCAGGCACGGGATACCGCGACATCTTCATGCAGTTCGAGCGGGCTGGCGGGCTCGCCTTCGAGGTACAGGTCAACGTGCCGGCGATGCTCGAGGCCAAGGAGCGCATGCACGCGCTCTACGAGGAGTGGCAGAACATCCAGCGCAGCGAAGGAGCGCGGTCCGTCGAAGATCAGGCGCGCAGCGACCAGCTCGAAGCGCAGCAGCGCGAGGTCTACGGGGAGGTTTGGGCGCGGGCCCTTGAAGCCACGCGGGCGAGCTCGACCACTACGAGGTCGCGGAAGGCTTCCTCGGAGATGGGCACGCCGTCCGAATCGACGGTCGAGCAATCAAAGCGCCGGCCGTCCTCGGAATCCCAGGCCGTGCAGACGGAGGACGCAGACCTCGACACGGGGAGGTCGTTGCAGTCCCAGAAGGTCGTCCCGGGCGGAAATGAAGAGGGGAGAGGCATCAGCAGTAGCCTAGCCGATGCATCGGCTGTAGCGAAGGAGAAAAACAAGGGAAAACCAGTAGAAATCCAGGCGCGACTCGGGCGCCAGGCCACGGTCGAGCTCGCGGACGGAGACTCCCTGCCGGTCACCTACGCCCTGGTCGAGGCGGAAGCCCTTGTCCCGAGCCACGACGCGCGCCGCGGCTTCGCCCCGAACGAGGGCGGCGACCTGAACGAGCGCCCTTACAACGATCCCGTCGAGGGCGCCCCCATGCGCGAGACCGTGCGCGGGATCGCGGACCGGCCCAAGGTCTCGCTGCTCACGACCGACACGCCTTCGCCGGTGGACGGCCCCCCGATCGTGACCACGACCGGCGTGGTGCTGGGCGGGAACGCCCGGACCATGGGGATGCAGCTCGCCTACTCCCGCGCGGACGCCCCCGCAGCGGCCCTGCGCGCGGGCATGGTCGAGGCGGCGGCCCGGTTCGGCATCGACCCCCAGGGGATGGCAAACCCCGTCCTGGTGCGCGTGGTGGAGGCTGGACGCGAGGGCAAGCGCGGCGAGCTGTCGCGGGTCCTCAACGAGTCGCTGACCACCGGCAAGGGCGCCACGACCGAAGCGGTCTCGCGCGGGCAGAAGGTCACGCCCGAGGTGGCCACCCAGGTCGCGCGGCTGCTCGGCGACGGGACCCTGCGCGAGGCCCTCGGCGAGGCCAGCAAGGCGAACCAGGTGGCGCGGCTGATGATCCAGGCCGGCGCGCTGACACAGCGCGACCTGGCGGAGCTCTTCAACCCGACCACCGGGATTCCGACCGCGGCCGGCAAGCAGGTGATCGAGGACGCGCTGCTCGGCTCGGTGATCCAGGACGTGCGCACCCTCTCGGAGACGCCGCCCTCCACGCGCAACGTCCTGCTGCGCTCCCTACCGTCGCTGGTGACGCTGCGCGGGCGCGTGGTGGGCTTCGACACGACCATGCGCAACGTGGCCCAGGGCGCGGCTGAGGTGGCGCAGACGGGCGCCCCGCTCAAGGACGTGCTCGGCCAGCAGGTCATGCCGGGGATCGACGTTGGCTGGAAGGGCGACGAGCTCGCGGTGGGGATCCTGCGCTCGATCCTGAGCGAGAAGCCCACGCGCATCTCCGAGCGCTTCGCCGGGCTCGCGCAGCGCGCGCGCGACATGGCGGCGGGCCAGGCGTCCTTCATCCCCGAGGATAACCTGCCGATCCGCCAGCAGCTCGAGAGCGAGTTCCGCTTCGCGCTGGCCAAGGGGGCCCGCACGCGCCCGCTCATCGAGCGGCTCGAGCGCGCCGAGACCGCAGGCGTCGGCGTGCTGGTAAGGCCCTCAAGCCCGGCCGAGCGCGCCTTCCTCGAGCACGCGGAGGAAGCCGGGCTCGCCGTGCAGGTGAAGGGCGGCGCGTGGCGCCTCGAGGCGGCGGACGTGCCCTGGGCCCTGGGCCTCGACCGAATCGAGCGCATCCTGCGCGCCAAGCGCGCGCGTGGGGTAGAGTTCGTCCATGCCCCAGGATCCCAAGCGCCGACCCTCGAAAGGCTACGCGGCGGGCCCCTCGCCCGAAGAACTGCGCGTGGACCCGCGGCATCGCCCGGTCTCGGTCTCGCGCATCAGCCGCCCGCGGCCCTCCGCACCTTCATCCAAGAAACGGTAGTCTGCGAGGGCCCCGAGCTCGCCATCGAGCCGGGGCACATCCACTCGACCCTGCCGGCGGACTACAGCGAGCCGACGGTGCCCCCGTTTGCGCTCGCTGGCCAGCGCCTCGGTCCCGACGAGATCCTCGCGCGCGTTCCGGCGTCGCCGATCATGGAACGCCTGTTCGTGGTGCAGGTCGCCAGGGACAGCACGGTGTTGTCGAGCTCGATCTTCAGCGTGGGATCCACAGCCGCGGCGCTCGTGCCGTCCACGCGCGAGCAGATGGAAGCGATGCTCGTCCCTCCGATGTCGGGCGATCGGGTGATGTTCATCCACAACCACCCGAGCGGGGACCCGACCGTGAGCGTCGAAGACAGCATCTCGACCAACACGATGCGCCGAGCGGTGGACGCTTGGGCCCGCAGCGTCTCGGTGCCTTCGTACTTCGCGGTGGTCGGCAAAGACGCGGCGAACCACTACACGCGCACGCAAACGGTGCCCGCGACGGTCAAGACGCTCTACCCGCTCGAGCGCTTCCGTAGGCTTCTGTTCCCGCGCGGCCCCGAGCAGCTGCGGGCCATCGCGCAGCGTATCACACCGACCAACTCGAAGGCTGTCCTCGGCATCATGTTCACGGGCGACCAGCTGCGCGCCGTTGTGGCGTGGGACCGGATCCCGTCCACCGATCAGCTCCACGAGCTGATGATGGCCTACGGAGGGCACGACCTGTTCCTTGGGTCGCACGACGAAGAGACCGCGGGCCTCCTCTGGGAAACGCAGCTCCCGCCCTACGTGCGCGACGTGTTCACGCCCCAGGGCTACAGCGGGCCGCGGCGGAGCACGGGAGAACACCTCCACGACGTGCTGCTCGAATACGATCCGCGCGCTGATGCGGTGCGCTCGACGGCCAAGGCCGGCGTGCCCAAGAAGGGTGACACGCCGGGCCAGGCGATCATGTTCTCGCTGGGCTCCTCCTGGCGCCGCCAGTGGACATCCGAGGGGAACCTCCCGCGCCCCTTCTTCGACGCGAAGATCGCACGGGACGGCTGGATCAACGCCCACTTGCAGCGCTCCCGCGACCTCGACGTGGACCTGCGCCGGGCGATCAAGGCCGCATGGGGCCGCCCCACGCCCGCCCAGGTCGAGCAGATCGACCAGGCGTTCAAGTCGCGCGTGCAGCTCGCGGCCCTGCCGGAGGAACTCCGCGATCCCGTGCGCGCCATGCGCGAGCACGTCAAGGAGCTCTCGATGCACCTCATCGACAGCGGTGCGATCGAGGGCGAGCTCGTGCCCACGGTGCTCGCCAACCTCGACTTCTACGCGACGCGCAGCTACCGCGTGTTCGACGACCCCAAGTGGGCCGAGCGCGTGCCTCTCGAGGTGCGCAACCGGGCGAAGGCCCTGCTGCGGATGTCGCGGCCGAAGGACACGGACAACCAGATCGAGCGCTACATCAACGCCCTGCTATACGAGGGCAAGGCCGCGCAGAACCCCATCGCCGTGCTCGCGCGCGGCGGCAAGCTGGGCTCGAAGGACCTGTCGATCACGAAGCGCCGCGAGGCGATCGCGCCCGAAATCCGCGCCCTGTTCGGCGAGTACACCGATGCGCGCGTCAACTACGCCCGCTCGGTGGCCAAGATGGCTTTCCTCGTGGGAAACCACCAGTTCCTCGGCGAGGTCAAGGCCAAGGGCCTCGGGAAGTTCATCTGGCAGAAGGACGACCCCAACGTCCCACCGGAGGCGAAGGCGACGCTCGCGGCCGACGAGACCAGCGTGCTCTTCCCGCTCAACGGGCTGGTGACCACGACCGACGTGGATCAGGCGTTCCGCGACCACGCCGAGCGCGAGCAACTCCCGGCCTGGGCGCAGGCGTGGCTCACGCTCAACGCCGTGGCCAAGTACGGCAAAACCGTCGGGTCGGTGATGACCCAACTGCGCAACTGGACCGGCAACGTGCCCTTCGCCATGGCGCAGGGCCACTGGCGTGCGCATCGGCTGGTGGACGGGGTGCGCGCCGTGGCGACCACCTTCCACCGGATGAACGACCAGACCTGGCGCGACTACTACCGGAACGCTCTCCGCATGGGGGTGATCCACGAGAGCGCGAACGCGGGCGAGCTCCGAGCGGTGCTCGAGGACGTGTGGAGCGGGAGCCAGTCCATCGCACACCCGGAGAGTGCGCGCGGGCGCGTGCGCCGCGGCCTCGAGTTCCTCACGCGCGTGTACTCCGCGGGCGACGACTTCTGGAAGGTCTACGCCTGGGAGAACGAGAAGGCGCGCTACCGCAAGGCCGGCGTCTTCGCGTCCGAGGCTGAGCTCGAGCGCGAGACCGCGCGCATGGTCCGCAACACGTACCCGACCTACTCGCTCGTGCCCCGCGCCGTGCGCAAGCTGCGACGCTTCCCGCTGCTCGGCACCTTCGTCTCCTTCCCCTGGGAGGTCATGCGCACGACCAAGAACACGCTGGCGCTGATGGCGAGCGAGCTCAAGAGCTCCAACCGGCGCGTGCGGTTCATCGGCGCGCAGCGACTCGTGGGCTCCCTGGCGGCGGCCTCCTGGTCGGGCCTGCTGGCGACCTACGCGCGCCACCTGCTCGGCATGACGGACGACGAGGACGAGGAGGCGCGCGAGCTGCTCCCGGTGTGGAACAAGAACTCGGACATCCTCTGGCTCGGCCGCGACGAGAAGGGCAACCGGACCTTCGTGGACCTGTCCTACACGGACCCGTACAAGTACCTCAAGACCCCGCTGATGGCGCTCTTGCGCGGCGAGGACTGGCAGGAGAAGCTGACGCGCAGCGTGGGCGCGCTGCTCGAGCCCTTCATGTCCGAGGAGCTGGCGACCAAGGCGGCCATCGACCTCGCGCGCAACGCGACCAGCGAGGGCCGGCGCATCTGGAACCCGGCCGCGCCGCCCGAGGACCAGCTCGCGGACGTGGTGGCTCACATCGGCAAGGCGCTCGAACCGGGCACGCTCACGAGCCTGCGGCGGATCTACCTCGGCACGCAGGGCAAGGTGGTCGGGACGAAGGCGTACGACCCCCGCATCGAGACTCTGGCGATGACCACGGGCGTGCGCGTCTCCTCGCTCGACCTGGCGCAGGGGGTCTCCTACAAGGCGCGTGACTTCGAAGCCGCGTGGGGTGACGCCACGCGCATGCTGACGGGCGTGGTCGGGCACCGTGGCCAGGTGTCCGACGCCGAGGTCGAGGAGGCGTACCGCGACTCCGAGCTCGTGCGCAGGAAGGCGTGGGATCGGCTCCAGAAGGCAATCAGCGCCGCGCGCGCCCTCGGGCTCGTGGATCGTGAGCTCCTCGCGCGCCTGGAACCAAACCTTGGGAAGGCGCGCGCGCTCGAAGCACTGCGCGGCAGGTACGCCGGCTACAGCCCCAGCTCCTCGTTCCTCTCGATCCAGTCTCGCGGCGCCAGCGCGTCCGAGCGGCGCGAGTTCTTGCGTCGCGGCCACTTGGTTCGCAGGTTGGCTCTATCCCGATGAATGGAAGGCACGGCATGTCCGATCGCTCGATTGACCTCTGGAAGATGGTAGGCACGGGCCTCTTCGGCGCGTGTCTCTCCGGCGTGGTGTTCTTCGTGCGCGAGGGCAATACCCACGCGACGCACGACGAGCTGCGCGCCGCCTTGATCGAGGCCAAGGACTTTGCCGAGAAGGCGGGCCCCTACGTGCGCGACAAGGGAACGCTGTTCACCCGGCTGGATTCGATCGACGCGAACCTCGCGGACATCAAGGCGAAGCTCGACCGAGGAGAGCGCGCCGACCGGGGGGAGCGATGAACCTCCGCGGGGTTGAGGCGCTCTTCGCCAGCCGCAAGGGGACCGTGTTCGGCGGAACCTCAGCGATCGTGCTCGGCCTGATGGGGGACGGCGCCCTGCCGGTCCCTCTCGGGTCCAAGATGCTCGTCTTGTTGGCGTGCGTCCACATGCTTGGGCAGGGCATTGCGGACTTCGGTAGAGGTCCAGAGAGACAGTGATGGGAAACAGAATCCGAATCCTGGCGGCATGCCTCGCGCTCGCGGGCTGCTCAGGGCCTGGAAACCACGATGTTGATGTCGAGTTCATCCACGGGATCGTGGCCGACACGAAGATCGCGGTGGAGCAGACGGCGCTCGCGCTCGTCCCGGACGACCCGAAGCTGGCGGCCCGGCTCGGCGAGCTCGTGGTCAAGCTCGATTTGGTCGAGACGCAACTCGCCAACGCGATTGCCACCGGGGGCTCCCCGCAGGACGCCGTGGCCGCGATCGACACGGCGCTGGGCATGACGGCTTCGCTGGCCGAATTCTTCTCGATGGACCCCGCCAAGCAGGCCCGCGTTCGAGCTCTCGCCTACCTCGCGCAGGGGGCGCTGCGGATCATCCGCCGCCGCGTTGCGGATGACGGACAGCCAGCGGGAGGTTCTCCACCGGGGTCAACCCCTCCGGGCTGAGCACGTCGGGGGCCAGGTCCTCGGGCCGAACCTGGTCCCCGTCCACCACCGGGATCTTGTCCCACGCCTTCGCCTTCTGGTCGGCTCGGTAGCGGCCCTCGCATTCGGGCGGCAGGCCGTCGTAGGTGTAGCCCGCGCGCCGCGCGAACGCTTCGGCCTCGGCGCGGCCCTTGAACTTCGGTTGCCCGTAGAAAGGGCTCGAGGGGTCTTGCTCGTAGCGTGGTGCTCCGGGCGCCCACGCCGGCAGGGACACCGAGACGAAGGGTTCGACCGTGCGCTTGGCCACGGCCAGGTGGTCCGAGATGACGCGCACGCACGGAACGCCGTCGAGCTCCACCGTCTCCCCCAGGTGCGGCGCCTGGCCGAAGGGGTAGTCGCGCTCGACCAGCGACCCGTCGGGGGACTCGAACTGATACGTGGGCAACCTCTAGCTCCAGTCGAGGCTCACGCCTCGCACTCCGAGAGGCGCTTCCGCAGGCGCTCGACGCGCCGCACGCGCCGGAGCTCGGCCATGTCCTGGCGCCACTCGTTGGCGAGGCGCAGCAGGTTCCAGGTGGCGTAGCTCACGGCCACGAAGGCGACCGCGAGCAGCTGGCCGACGAAGGATTCGAGGATGCGGGTGGTGGTCATGGGAGTGGGGGGGGGTCGAGGGGCGGTGTCCAGATAAGCCTACACGGCCGCCAGGCCCGCGCCCACGCGCTGGGAGGCGCCGCTGGCCTTGCCGGCCGACTTGCCCGACCCCCGCCCGCGGCCCCCGCCCACGAGCCCCTGAGGGCCCTTCCCACCCGCGACCTTGAACGGGCCCGCGGGGACCTTGCCGGGCTTCGCCGATGGGCTGGTGGCGCCCGTGCGCGGGTTCTGGAGCCCGGGGCCGGCGAGCACCATGTCCTGATTTGGGCCCTCCTGCGTCGCGCGCTGCCAGTCCACGATCGTCTCGAGCGCGGGGGCGGCGAAAGCCTCGGCCGCGGCGCGGAAGTGGCTCTGCCAGCGGACCCACGGGAAGACCGGGATCATCGGCAGGTACGTGCTGAGGAACTGGCTCGCGGCCATGAACTGCTCGCGCATCTCGGCTTCGTTCGGGCGCCGCGTCGAGAAGGGCTCGACGGTGACCTCGAGCGCGTTGAAGGGCGGGCTGTTCGGGTTCGAGCCGGCACCGCCCCGGAAGGACAGGGACGGCTGGATGTCGATCACGCGCCCATCGGAAAGGCTCACGCGCTGCGGAGGGATCCCCATCTCCTCAGCGCCCTCGGCCCCCATCGGCCAGACCGAGCGGTTGTCCATGAACATGAACCAGAGCGCCTTCGTGAGGAGCTCGGCGTGCCCCTCGTCGGCCTTCTTGGCGATCCACTCGGTGCGCGTCTCCGTCGAGCGGTTGGCGAGCTGGGCCTCGAAGGCCGTCGAGCCCGTGGTCTTGCCACGCGTCGGGTCGTCCATGTGGCTGTTCCGGTTAAGCCGGTCCAGCAGGATCGTGCGGTAGGCGATCATCTGGTCGCTGATGCCGCCGACCTCCACCTCCATCAGGTTCTCGCGCTTGAAGCCCTTGACTGGGATCACCCCGTGGTGCTGCCCGTCGCGCACTAGGCGAGCGATCCGAGGGTCGCTGTTCTCGACGAACGCCATCTTCTTGTAGTCGGCCGCGCTGCGCGACATCACGCGCGTGTGCGCGTTGAGCTCAAGAACCTGCTCCTCGATCGCTATGAGCGGCGCCAGAGACTTCGTGGAGCCAGGCACGCCGAAGCAGCCGAAGACCGTGTAGGGCCCGTCCGGCGGAACGTACGCTGGGCGCGGTGCGCGCACCCACTCATCGCTCCCGGAGCTGGACACGGTGAGGATCAGCCCGTTGAAGCCGTTGGCCCTCCACCCGCCCTCGGGCGCGGGCGTGCCGTCCATGTACTCCTCGAGCTCGGCCTCGGGAACCCACAGCTCGCGGAAGGTGACCTCATCGCGGTCCGTCGCGTAGCGCGTGTCGCGGCGCATGCGCTCGTGCGTGTCCGCGGCCGGCATCGAGCGCAGCATGTTCAGGTTCCACCCGCGCTCGGGGTGCGCGCGCGCCTCCTCGATCAGGAGCCCGCGGTCGCGCGCGAGAACGTGCCCGCGGAAGCGGATGTCGCTCCGCTGGCGCGCGAGTGCGTCGTCGAAGTACAGGTCTTGCAGCACGCGGTAGATGGCGGGCGCGTTCGGGACGCCGATCTCGTCGGGGTCGTCGGGGTTGAGCCCCTCGACCGGCTTCGCGCCTGGGATCGGCTGCTGGCTCACGTAGCCGACCGACCAGTTGAACTGCATGTCGATCGCCACGTCCTCCGAGAAGCGCTCGTAGGAGTGATCGCGGATCCAGCGATTCAGCCCGGCCTGTAGGGCCTTGGCATCCTCGCCGAACACGGACGCGATCTTACTCCGCACGCGCGCGCGGGGCGCGGTGTACGCGATCTTCGGAACGATGTAGGTGACCCAATCGTAGTAGTGATTCTCGAGGAAGCTCTCGCCTCCGGCGCCGGCCGCGCCGCGCCGCCGGAAGTGCCTCGAATGGAATCGCTGGACCTGGTGCTCGAAGGCGTCGAGGTGGTCGCGCGTGCTCTCGAGGGCCGCCTCGCTCTCCAGGTACGCCTTGACGGGAGTGCCGTACCACTGGTGGCGCAGCTTGCGAGCCGCGCGCGCGGTAGCGGAGCGATCAGGCATGCGCGCGCCGGAAATGCACGCGTACGCGCACGTCGGCGTCCTCGAGCTTCACGCCCCACGGGACCAGGATGGCGAGCGGCTGCGGAAAGCGCACCACGATCGGCAAGGCCAGGGCCGCGTTGGCCGCGGGCGCGAGCACCTCATAGATGCTCGTGGCGTCGTCGGCCGTGCGGATGTCGATCTTCTTGGCCGCGGCGTCCAGCTTGTCGATGACCAGCCCGTCGATGAGCGTGTACTCGTCGGACGCGAGCAGGCTCTCGGCCGCGATGGCCGTGGTCTCGCCGTAGCCGCCCAGCGGGTAGGCGATGGCCGTGCCTCCGGTGAAGGTGGCCCAGCAGGCGAGGTCGCTGGGCAAGACGATCGCGGGCGCCGCTGCGGGGTTCTCGTCACGGCCCGCGGGGTCGTAGCCCGTCAGGGTCGTGCCGAGCCCCAGCGAGATGGCGGGATCGAATGCGTCGGCGGGGATGACAACTCGGGGTTCCGGGGTTGCTTGCATCAGGCGGCCTCGTCGAAGCGGACATCACCATGGGCCAGCACTTGGCCCATGGAGCCGGCCTCGAATCTCGGCTTCTCGGTGGGGTCCGTCAAGTCCCTGCCCCAGGCGAACATCGCGGCGTACCGCATGGCGTCACAACCGTGGTCCTCGACCAGCGGATTCGACTCCTCCTTGATGGCCTGGCCGTCCTTGGACGCCTTCCAGACGTACCCGGGAATCTCGTCCTCGGTACAGGTCGGAAGCCTCGAGGCCAGGATCTCCTGGTCCAGGTACTCCATCGCGTCCGAGCACAGGTAGAGCCGCGGGGCAAGCAGGGGTGCGGTCTCGCCCGTCTTCTCGGCGATGGCCCGCAGGGCCGCGCTCGGGTCCAGGCCCCAGCGCACCATGTCCCAGCCGGCTTCTCGCGCGTTCTGCGCCTCGATGACGATCCGCGCCGAGCTCCGGCCGCGCCACTCCATGATCCGGTCGTTGAGGGCCTCGATCAGATCCGGGCGCGCGGGGTCCGCCACGACCTGGCGCAGGCTGTAGCGGCGATCGAACTGGGCCACGTGCTCGGCCCACCACTCGAGCTGCTTCTCCTTCGCGTAGACCTCGTGGACGCGGTACATGCGCTCGAAGGCCCCGAGCACGCCCCACACCTGGAGCACGCCGGCCTTGCGGTGACCCCAGTCCATCGAGCCGAAGTACCAGTCCAGCTTGAGCTCCCCGCGGCGCTCGCCGTCCAGGTGGCGCAGGTGCTTGTCGGCCTTGAGCATCGCGGCCGGCGCGTCCCACTTGCGGTAGGTCATGTGTCGCGCGCGGTCGAACTCGGGCCAGATTTGCCCCTCGCTCCCACACCACTCACCATCGAGCAGGCGCCGCTTTCGGGCCCCGGTGAGACCTCCGATCTTCATCAGGTACGCGGCCCCGATGGCGCTCGGGCGGTTGTTCGCGCGATCCCAGAAGACCGGGTTGTCGTCGTGGCGCGTGATGATGCGCGCCATCTGGAGCTGCCCCGGGCGCGGCTTCGGCACGAGTCCGCGCAGGATCTCGGGCACCTTCATCTCGCGCTTAGCTCGGCGATTCAGCCAATGCGAGATGTCGTCCGGGTTGGTGTCCGCGATGGCCTGATTCCAGGGCATGCGGAAGCTCCGGTTGCGCGTGAGGAGCCCTTCCCAATCGTCTTCCGTGATCTCGCGCGCCTCGAACACCACGATGATGTCGAACTGGGTCGAAAAAAACCTCGACACCTTGTCCAGGCCGCCACAGACGATGTGGCTGGAGCCCGAGTAGGTGCGACCGTTGTAGGTCTTCGTCGCGTACGGGAACGTGTAGCTGCGCCGGTTCTCGGGCGCCGCCGTGCCTGTCACGCACGGATGCTCGGGCCCGCCGGGGAGCACCTCCTGCTCCCAGGTCACCAGCACCGATTCGGTCAGAGAGGCGCGCGTCTTGCGCACGAACAGGACGCGGATCCCGGGGTACGTCTCGCACAGGCCGAGCACGTACTGGAGAATCGAGCGCGTCTTGCCGGTGCCGACCGGGCCCTCAACGAGGACCTCGGAGTCTCGGCAATAGAAGAGCTGGGTGTGGCGCCCCGTTACTCGGAAGGGGTGAGCAACGAGGGCGCCCACGTCAGCGTGCGCGCGCTACTTGCGCTCGTGGCGCGCGATCGAGGCGTTGGCCCAAAAGACCGCCTCTTCGAGCGCCGTCACGGCGAGGGACTGCTCGCGGCTCTCCGCGGTCTGCTCGATCAGGAACCGCGCGAACTCCAGCGCCTTCGAACGGATGGCCTCGTAGCGCACGGGCTGGTCCCCGAAGGGCGGATGGTAGACGAAGCGCTTTTGCAGGTCGCCAGGGGTAATCACGCGGGCTCGCTCTTTCCGGCGTTGGACGCCATCACGGTGGCCTTGTTGTTCAGGGCCGCGCGGAGAAGCATAAACACGGCCGGGGCCTGATCGTACAGCTCCTCGGCGAGCGGCTCCACGTCGAGGATCTGCATGCGGCAGAGCTGGCGCACGAGAGTCTCGGGGCGGGTCAGTCTGGTGGATTCAGCATTGGGCATCGGAGTGGCTTTCGGGATTGGGTCCAGGGTCGATCCGACCGGAAGCGTAGAACCCACGCTTCACCAGGCGGATGGTCTTGTTCACGGTGAGCCCTTCGAGCTCCTCTTCGTGCCAGCGGTGCAGACACGCCTCGCACACCGTCTTGTCCTCGGCGGTGCAGAAGTTCACGTCGGCGCCCTTGATCTTGCCGAAGCAGAGGTCGCAATGCAGCGGCATCGCCCCCATCTCCGGAGGGTCGAGCGCGCCGCTCATTCCTCGAAATCCTCGCCCTCGATCGGCAGCAGCATGTCGCGCGGCGGCGCGTCGCCCTCGAGCGTCCAGCCGCCGAGCGTCGCGCCGACGGCCGAGCAGCGCAGCGCGAACTCGAGCGCGTCCTCGCAGCTCTGCCGTTGCAGCACCGTCACGGGGCGCAAGGACACGCACACGTCGTAGCTGCGCGGCGGGTAGAGCGTCATGCGGTAAGGCATACCAAGAGGCTTCACGTCGCGTCCACGCCGTGCTGCGGGCAGGCGCGGCGCGTCCGCAGCACGGGAGAGCCAGGGGCGGCCGGGGCCAGGTGCTCCTTGTGAGACTCGAACACGGAGCCGCAGTTGAGACAGAGGGTCGAGTCGGCGCTCGGGGCGAACTCGGTGCGCTCCTCCAGGGACAGAACCTCGAGCGCCGCCATCGAATCCTCGCGCATGGCGCCGGGAACCTCGGGGCGGGCGATCTGTTCCTGGACCAGCGCGTGCCGTGCGGCGTGGCGCCCTTCGTCGAGCTCGGCTAGCCTGCCCCGCGGGAGCATGAACGATGCCTGCCCCGCCTCGAGCTGCTGGAACATCCGCTGCGCCCTGGTGGTCTTGTAGGCGCCCACCTCGTGCATCCGGCCGTCGCGCAGGTTCCAAAGGCCAATCGAAGCCTCGAGCCCGCACAGGCATTCCCAGGAACCCTGTCCAGGGACCTTCATCCAGTCGTGCCCGCGCGCGTCGATCGGCATCCCCTGGCACGGGGCGCGCCCCTTGAACTTGCTCCGCTTCTTCCACAGCTTCTCGGCCGCGCGCAGCTCGCGCCAGCGCGCCAGATCCTCCTCCGAGCTGATGTCCGCGGGGATGATCTCGCCGAGGTACTCGTCCATCCGCGGAACGAAGGAGCCGCGTTCGATCGGCGTCAGGGCCTCGCCGGGGCCGGGGGCCTCGCCGTGCGGGGTCTTCATGTCCTCGGGCACGGGGAGGTCGGCCTCGAGCGCGCGCAGCACGAGCTCGTCGCGCTGATCGTTCGAGGGGTGCGGCGGCGGCTGGGTCGGGTTGGAGACAAGCGACTCCCCCTGCGGAGCTCCCATCCCCTCCGACGCCAGCCGCCGCTGCTCTGCTGCGCGCTCGAGGGCCTTCCGGTAGGTCAGGCCGCGCTCGCCGCGCTCGTTCTTGTCGGCACGTGTGAACCTGTCGAGCGCCCAGTTGATCTGCCGCCGCTGGAGGCGCGTCTCGAGCGCCTCACGCTTCTCCCGGATCCTCTCCTGCTGGTCCCTCTCGGCCTTCGTGGGAAGGCCGGTGACCTTCGACAGTAGCTCCAAGGCTTTGCTCTTGAGCGTCATGTGGCTTCTCGCTGAGGTTTCCGCCCACGAAGAGGAAGGGGTTGTCCCCCTCCACGATGAAGCGGGTTACGTGCTTGTCGGGATCGTCGAGCGAGGCGTCGCGCGAGGATGCCCAGCGCTCGGGGAAGCGCCGCTGGAGGAAGTCGGCCGCGGCCTTCCAGTCGAACTTGTTGATGGTCGTGCGCTTCGTGACGGCCGAAGGCTCGCCTTCCTTGCCGGGCGTGAACTCCTCCTCGACCTTCTGCTCCGTCCATCCGACGATGGCCTGATGGATGCACTTCACGGCCACGCGCTCGATCAGCGCCTCGGCCGCCGCGACCTCATCGAAGAAGACGCCGAACTTGCCCTCGGGCTCTTCGTGCGCGCGCGCCTGCCAGTCCGTGAACGTGCGCCCAGCGACTCCCACGATCGACGCTGCGCTGCGGGCCGGCAGGCCGTCCGCGACCAGCGCCAGGATCCGCGCGCGCTTGTCGATGTCGTCGATGACCGTTGCGCTCACACGATCCTCGTCGCCCCGATCGGGGCCATGGTGGCGTCGTGGCGGGCGTGCATCTCGCCCCAGGTCGTCACGAAGGCGTACTCGAGGCGGTAGGTGTGGCCGCCCTTGGGGTTGAACGGTCGCACGTAGGCGTCCATCCCGTCCCCCACGCGCACGTTGTTCCCCAGGCGCCGGAGGAAGTGCAGGAAGTTGTAGCCGACGGACGGCGCCGGAAGGGGCCAGAAGCCATCGAGGCGGACGGTGTCCGAGATGACCAGCGGGGTGCCGGGCACGGCGCCGTTCGTGTTCTCGGTCGCTGGGTTCACGGCGTCCAGGGCGTAGACCGCACGGGCCCGCAGCACCTCGTCGAGCTCGTCGAGGTCGTAGACGCGCAACTGCCACTTGGTGACATCGGCCTTGACCAGCGCCACGCCGTTGGGCGCGCGCAGGAGGATCGCCGTACCGATGTCAGCGCCCTCCGCAACCGTGCTCGAGACGAAGGCTTCCATGGTGCTCCTGAGGCTACGCGCCCTCGCTCTGCGCGTCCACGGCGGCGGCGGGCGCATCGGAAGATGGGGCCTCGGTGGCCGCGGAGGGCCGCGCGGCTGCCCCCTCGAGCGCGCCGTCCGCCGCAGCGAGTGCGAGGCTCGGGCGCGGAGCGCCGCCCTGCTGCGGCACGCCGGGCGGCGCGGCCTGCGCGCGCGCCAGGGCCGGGAGGATGAGCTGCGGAGGCACGCCGCACGCGGCGCCCCGGGCGCGCGCCAGCGCGTCGAGCGCGGCCAGCGTCGGCGATGAGCCCTGGACGACCGGGCGAGCGAGCACGGGTGCTATGGCGCTCTCGCGCGGGAGTGGAAGGGCGGGCACCGGGAGCAGGATCGGCGTGTCGAGCACCTGATCGCACCGCACCGCGACGTTGCGGTTGGCCGCCGCCGCCGCCTTCTTGAAGCCGAAGACGACGTAGATGGAATCGGTGGGGTCGCCGAGGTGTGAGATGCCTGGGATCGTGACCGCGTACACGGTCTCCGGGGTGAGCAGCTGCGAGCCCACGGCGCTGGCGATGGTCACGATCGAGGTGCAAAGCGCGTCCACGCGGCAGACGTACACGCTGGTCCAGCTCATGCCGCTCTGCGTGCCCGTGATGACGTGCAGGCGGATGGTCCAGTCGCCAGCGGCCCAAAACGCCACGCCTGGCTCGCCGAGGATCGTCTGCGCGCAGAACAGGGTGCGCTCGATCGGAAATCCGCTGTACCCCCCAACCACGTCCTTGGGGCCGCCCGGCGCCGCCATCTGCATCGAGCAGTTGACGTTGACGCTGCCCAGGGGAAGACCGCTGCACGCGGAGATGTTGCCGCACGGGGCCGCGCCGAGCTCCTGCGTGGGCAGGTAGAGCGCCATCAGCGGCCCCCGAACCTCTTGGCGTCCGGGCAGTCCGCATGGTGCGCGCCCATGTAGACCTGCGAACCGTCGCGGCGCGAGAGCGCCTCGGAGAGCGGCATCCGCTTCGTGGTGCCGTCCTTCTTCTCGATCACGACCCAGTAGATGGCCGCCCCGCACCCCGAGCAGTTGCTTTGCCGGTCGCGCGCCAGGTCCACAGGCCAGCCGTAGTCGCGGCGGAACTCGCGGGGCTCGTCGGGCTTCACGGCCTCGCCTCGCGCGCCTCGGACATGGCGGCGTCGATGGTTTCGCGCGAAATCGGCACGTTTCGTCGGAAGAGCGAAAGTGGGCGCGAGCTCAGGCGCCCCGAGTCGCGCCACGCGTTCTCTGCTGCCCACTCGCCTTCGAGGTAGTCGAGCCGCTGCTTGTCGGCGCGGAGTCGCTCGATCTCGGCGCGAAGCAGATCGCGCTCCGTCTCAGCAGAGCGCAGCATCGAAGCCAGCATGGCCGCGTTGCCGTGGATCGTCTTGACCGTCCGCGCGTGCTCGTCTTCGTGCGGGTCAATGGCCTTGATCCGTTGCTCGTCCTTGTCCCAGGTCAGGCGAGAGTGCCCTTCGCGCCGTTCTTCGGTCATGGTGTTGCTCCGTGGCTCAGGTGGGTTTGCAGTTTGAGGACGAGGGCGAGCGCCTCGTTTCGTTCCGCCCGCGCCTGCTCCAGCTCCGCGCGCATGGCGTCTCGCTCCTGCTCGACCTCGTGCATGTCGCGGCACTCCATCGAGCAGTACCCGTCGTGGCGGAACTCGCCGATCGGCCCGTAGTGGCACTCGACGGGCCTGGCGCAAATCCGCTGGCCGTTCTCCACGACGATCGGCCATCCGTGGTGGTCCCGCTTCGCGCGCGCTTCGTCGCCCGGGGCGGGGGAGGCGGACGGAGGCGTTGAGCAATCCGGCCGAGACACCGAATCGAACGGCGTCTCCTTCGCCAAACCAGGCGAGCCGGTCGCGCTTGCTTGCGCTGGCGCCTCCGTCCGTTGTCGCTGTTCCGTGTTCTCGCCGCCCGCCGCGAGGGCGTCGAGCGCGTGCGCAAAGTTGAAGAGCGGCGTGGCTCGGATCAAGTCATGCTCGCGCTCTCCTCGTTCGCGCGCGGCGATCGCCGTGAGGCGGTAGGTGTCGGCTCGTGCCCGTGCCTCGGCGTCGCGCAGGGCGGACTCGATCAAGGCGCGGCTCTCGTGGGCATCCGCGTTGGATTGGCTCATCAGGCCCACTAGTCGCTCCGCCGTTTCGCGAGCCGCATGAGCGCGGCTTCGCGGTCCATCCAACCCGGCGCCGCAGTACGGGCAGAACTCGCGCTTGCGTTTCGGCGGGGTGGGCGGGGGAAGGCTCACGGAAGCACCTGCCCGATCGCCGGGCACGAGAGCTGGCGCCCAGGCCCCATCACCTGGAACGCCGTCGTCATGCCGAGCAGCGCGAGATCGTTCGGCACCTGCACCTCGAGCTCCTGCGTGGGCAGGTAGAGCGCCATCAGCGGCCCCCGAACCTCTTGGCGTCCGGGCAGTCCGCATGGTGCGCGCCCATGTAGACCTGCGAACCGTCGCGGCGCGAGAGCGCCTCGGAGAGCGGCATCCGCTTCGTGGTGCCGTCCTTCTTCTCGATCACGACCCAGTAGATGGCCGCCCCGCACCCCGAGCAGTTGCTTTGCCGGTCGCGGGCAAAGCACGACCTCGAGAAGATCCTTGCCGGTCTCGTCTGTCCGCGGAACGAGCGAGCACTCGAGGGTGACGCTGCGCGCCTTGGCGAGGCTCGGTCTATCGCGGCAGTCCGCTTCACAGCGGCGCAGCGCGTGCTCGAAGGCGACGCCGACTCGGCCGTCGTCGATGGTGGAGAGGCAGGCGAGGTCGAAGGGCTGGAGAGCCATAGGGGTTTCAGGGCTTGGGGTCTGGGGGTAGGGCTTGGGTCGTTCCTGCCGGCGCGGGGGCGATTGCCCCGCCCAGCGCGTCCTTGATCGTGATGCGTCCGCGCATCATCAGCGACGGTCCGCCGAGCCCGGCCGGGCCCAGCGGGATCGCCACCAGCATGTCGGCCCCGTTCATCAGGAGGCGTTGCGCGTGCGGGGGGATCTCCACGACCACGCCGATGGTCTCGTGGCCCGCCGCGTCCGTCGTCAGCGAGGCGTCGCCGAGTCGGGCGTTGATCTTCATGGGGTTGAGCGCCGCGAGGCGGGCCTCGGCTCGAGAAGCCCCGTCATCAGGGAATCCTCCAGAGGTTCATGCCAGGGGGGAGGTCGGGAGGCGCGCTCGGCGGCTGCTTGAAGAAGCCCTCGGAGGCGTTGGCCTGCATCGTCTCCTTGATGAGGTCGAACAGGCGCACCCACTCGACGGCCGAGTAGGTGCCGGCCTCGAGCGACTGCGCATAGGTCCGCGCCTCGATCTCGTCCGCGAAGAAGGTGGCGAGCTCGAGCGACTTGTAGGCGACCGTGCCGTGCGCCCGCGACACCAGGAAGCGGCGGTCGCGCGTGCGCAGCACCCAAAGGCGCTGTGCCACGCGCACGGTCATGGTCAGCAGGCCCAGCGTGATGAAGCGGGGTCCTAGCGGCTGGGCTTTCTCGGCGATGTCCATTGGTGGTGGTGGGTTGGTGGAAGAGGAAGGAGAGGGCCCAGGCTAAGGGCCCTCGGCCGCGGGGAGGAGGGTACGCGGCGAGGAACAACCGAAGGCCCTCTCCTTTGTCGGGTCAGCGAATGCCGTCGTCCACGAGCGTGTGGACGCGGCCATCGTGGATCATCGCCAAAAACTCGTCGGCCTGGGCGCCGGTCATCTTGGCACCCTTGCCTAGTCCGCAGCGCTTGCGGTACTCGTGAACGTGCGCCTCGGCGATCTTGCCATCGACCACGGCGGCCTGGATCGCCTGATTCTGCGCGCCAGTGATCCACGGCTCAACGACGCGCTGGACCTCGGCCGGCGTCTCGACGGCGGCGGCCACCTTGGCCTTCAATCCCTCGACGATGGACTGGCCTTCGATCGAGGCCCCGCTCTTGAGCGCGAAGAAGTCCTCGCGCGCAGCCTGGCCCTGGTCGATCGCGGTCTTGATGCCGCGCAGGGTGGTCAACTCCTCGGCCGAGAGCACATCGAGCGGGTGCCCGAGGAAGCCCTCGACGAGCTCGGGCGTCACGCCCAGCTTCCCAAACTCGAACAGCATGCGGTGTGTGGCGTCCTGGCGGTTCTCGCGCAGCGCCTTCTCGGCCACGGCGCGCTTCGTCTGCGCGCAGGTCGCCAGGGCCTTGTCCACCACGTCCGGCGGGATCAGCGCGAGCAGGGCGTTGCGCACGAGCAGCCCGCCCCAGCGCGCGGTCATCTCGCGCAGCTCGCGCTCGTCCTCGGTGAGGATCCATTCGGTGGCCTGGCCGGTCTTGCGGCTCTTGCGCTGGATCTTCTTCGAGAAGGTGTGCTCGTAGGCGCACATCACGTTGGTCTGGAGGTCGTGCGCCCAGCCGCGCACCTGGCGCTTCTCGGGCGAGTCCTCGATCACGTCGATGGCGTAGCGTAGGTTCCCCCACTGAGCGGCCAGGAAGCGCGCGAAGGTGGCGCTCGGGCCCGTGACGCGCTCGCCCGCGCGCGGGAAGTCGTAGATGCTCTCTTCGGCGAGGGCCGGGCGCTGGCACGCAGCGGCGATCCGCTGCACGCACGCAAACTCGTCCCGCGGGCGCGACTGCGCGGCGGTGACCATGGCTCCGATGGTCCCGAGCTCGCGCGCCGCGGCGGCGACTTGATTCGGGCTCTGCATCTGCAAACCGCTGTTCGGACTGGTGAAGCCCCAGCTCTCGGCGCTGTCCAGGCGCTCGGGCTCGAGGGCGGTCGCTTCGGTCATGGGCGTGGCTTTCGGTTGTTGTTGGGGGAGAGTCAGATGCCGAGCCCGAGAAGGTCGAGCTCGTGCCAGGCGGGGAGACCGATCGGCATCACGATGCCGCTGCGGTCCTCCCAGGTGTTCGTCTTCACGCAGCGGACGTACAACTCGAGCAGCTTCTCGTACTCGATGCGGCCCTTGACGATGGCTTCCTGCGAGAGGTGGTACACGGCCGAGGCGTAGGGCGCGGACTGCTCGTAGACCACGAACAGCCAGGTCTCGAAGCGCCGGCCGGTCGCCAGCGTCAACCCGTCGCAGTAGAAGGCCGCCTGAAGGTGCAGGCTGTAGCTGGAGATGGTGCGCGCGAAGGCGTGCGGGCTGCTCTCGCCGGTCGTGCTCTTGATGTCCACGATGATCCCCTCGTCGGCGAGCACGCGGTCCGCGCGGCCCTTGCAGCGCACGCCGGTGGCGGGGTGCCGCCAGAAAAAGGAGAGCTCGTTCTGCCCCTTGGCGTCCTCGAGCAGCACGCGCACGTTGGGGCGCGAGCGCACCGATTCGGCCAGCTCCTTCGTGGCGCGCCCCTGGTCCTCGGTGAGGCAGGTCCGCTCGGTGATGGTGTCGCGCCATTCCTTCCACACCTTCGTGCGCCGGTCGGACGTGGGCCCGATCGCGTAGGCGCGCTCGAAGCGCTCGGGTTCGAGGATCGCACAGTGCGCGGCCTTGCCGGCCAGCATGGCGTCCGTCTCTTCCTGCGGGTTCTTGCGCCGGTGGCGCAGGTGCAGGGGCGAGCGCGCGAGCTCGAGCAGGTCGGAGCGGCTGATGGCGTCGCTCTTGAGGTAGGTGGCGAAGTCGAGGTCGGGGGCGGTGCCCTGTTCAGGGATCAGATCCAAAGTTGCTCCTCCTTGAGGTTCACGACGCGCGCGAGGTAGGCGCCCAGGGAGCGGTCCACAGGACCGCGGCACCCACGCGCGTCGCATTGGCGGTAGAGGTAGGCAAGGCATGGGATCTTGGGCGCGGTCAGCCCTTGCGACTGGGCCTCTTCGGCCAGCTCGATAAGCTCCTCGCGGATCTCACGCATCGACAGGCGCAGCGCCCGACGACGCCGGGCAAACACCCCGCGGTTCCAAGCCTTGCGGTCTGAGCGCATGGCCTCATCCTGCCGCGCGACGGAGGCCTTTTCTACTCATTTTCGCCTTTCGCTCGGCGCCTCCTCTTGCTCGGGCCCGGCCCCTGCGGCAGCGTGGCGCCTTCTTCTCCCCCCTCGGCGGGGCGTGGGAGGACGGCGCGCGCGCGCGACGGACGGCTACCAGACCGCGCGGGCGCCTTCCAACCGAGGCGTGAGCCTCGACCGCGCCGCGGGGGGAGGCCCCCACTTCTTCCATTCGGAGCCTCCCGATGTCGTTCAAGTTCCAGATCCCGAACCCCCCGCTGGACCGCCCCTTCGTCGCGCGCGTTGTCACCAGCCGCTACGGGATCAACGCGCCGGGCACGATCGTGAACGAGGTCCCGGTCACGGGGGTGCGCTTCGCCGAGGCGCTGGACGAGGACTACGCCCAGTATCGCACGCTGGGCGCGTGGCAGAACGCGGCCGTCGCCACCGAACTGATCGAGCTCGCGCAGACGGTCCCCGCCGGCACGACCGAGGTGAACGTGGACAACTACGTGCAGCCGGACGAGTGGGGTGCCGAGAAGGTGCCCTCGTTCGCCCACAGGATCGAGCGCGCGCTGCGCATCCCCAACAAGATCCGCCTGCGCTGGGAGAACACGAACTCCGGCGCGTCGGAGACTCTCTCGCTGACGGGGCGCTCCGCGATCGGCTCTCCGCGCTCGGGGCGCTACGTGCGCACTAACGCCTTTCACGAGAACACCCTCAACTTCGGCTCGGTTCACTTCTGGTTCACGCTCTCCGAGTACGACCCGCGCCTGTTCCTCACGATCAACTGGCACAACGGCATCCCGCGGAGCGACATCCTCTTCAACTCGCTCCAGCTCCTTCTCCCGGCCGGCTGGAAGTGGAAGCCGGTCATCGCCGAAGACCGCGCCTACGACATCGCCGGCAACTACCTCGCGCGCCCGACGGATCCAGTCACGGGCGTGCTGGTCAACCACATGCTCGGCAAGCGCTGCGAGCGCCCCTTCCGTGTGGTGATCTACCTCGAGGACCAGGGCGAGCCGGCGGTCACTTACGACGACGGGCTGGGCTACCGCAACACCGACAGCGACGCGGGCGATCCTCCCTACTTCGGCCCGAGCGCGGTCCGCTTCCCTTCGCTCGCCTACATGGCGGGTCTCGCGGCCAACGTCGAAGCCTCCTACCAGGCGCAGAAGGGCTACCTCTTCAACCTGACGAACGACCCTGAGCTGTCCGCGCGCACTCCGCAGAACTACCTGTTCCCGACGCTCGGCGACACCTACGGCGGTGTGTCCGGCGGCCTGGGGATAGACTGGCACAACGGCTGTCGCTGGCTCGGATCCAAGGCCCCGAACGGGCTCATGCTCCACTACATCCAGCAGCTCCGCTGGCGCTCGCGCCCGAGCGGAGCGATGTACTGCGATGTCGTCAACGGCGTGGTGACCAGGCCGGGCGAGCCCTGCACTCCCGAGGCGAACCTTACGGCCGGCTTCGCGCCCTGGTACCTCGGCGTCTTCCGGCGCTTCGTGGGCGGCAACCCAGTGAAGGACCAACCCTGGAACTGGCGCACGTACCCGCGCCCTGCCGGCCCGTTCTCGTATCAGAACTCGATCGACACCGACGGATTCAACGGTGGCTGGGACCCCGTGGACGACCAGCACTACATCCGCGCGATGCGCGACAATATCGCGCTCGCCTACATCGCGGCCGACGACTTGGCCATCCTCTACCTGACGGTGGACGCCGAGCTCGCGCGCATGATCGCCTGGAACAAGCCGGGGGCAGGGAGGGCACTCTTCGACGTGGGCACTCCAAACCTCGGCGTCGGCTGGGGTCGCGGCCAGGGCTGGTCTCTCTGGCTCGTGGCGGCGGCCGGGCTCTTCTCCACAGGCACGGCGCGCGGCACGCGGTTGAAGGCGTGGGCGTCGTACGTCTGTCGCCAGCGCAGCCGCGCCAAGATGCCGAGCGGGCTGATGTTGGCCTCCAATGCCTCGGCCAAGGCTCAGACCGCGCCGCCGTTCGGGGACAACACCACGGCCGACTACTACGTCGCGCAGAACTTCGAGGAGATCATCATGACCTCGGGGATGTGGGCGACCTCGCGGGTCTTCGGCGAGTTCACCTACGAGGGGGGCGTCACCTTGATGTCGCAGCTTATCGGGGGAGTCGTGAACGGCATGCGCGACCTTGCCTGGCACACTGACGCCGATGGAGTCTCGATCACGGGCACGAGCCACAAGGGCCCATGGAAGCGCTACCCGCTGGACGTGAACCCGAGCGCCGGCCCGCGCTACACGA
Organism: uncultured Acidobacteriota bacterium; assembly: GCA_964568755.1. Taxonomy (GTDB): domain Bacteria; phylum Acidobacteriota; class Vicinamibacteria; order Fen-336; family Fen-336; genus DATBSL01. Next base: position 39,225 of record CAZMRX010000003.1, read on the forward strand.
ACCGGCTCGACTTCGTTCCGCAGAACATCTGCGTGGTCGATCCCGAGGGGGACCCCGGGTACGACAACACTCTCGACTCCTTCTATATCGGCCAGGTGATCGGCATGCTCGGTGGGAGCTCCATCGACATGATCTGCTTCAACCGCATGATGGGCCTCAACGGGCAAAGCCTGGCGACGTGCCAGGCCGCGCTCCAGGCGGTCGGCGTGCAGTTCAGCGGTGGAGGCTCGAAGATCGAGACCTTCCTGCCGCTACTCCAGACCGACCCGAGCTAGCGCTTCGACTGCGGCCGAGCCCACAAGGCGCCGTCGATGGCGTCCTTGTCGGTCGGCTGCGGGTTGTACCAGTCGGGGATGTAGAGCACCTCACCCTCCCGGTATTCCTGGCGGCAGCAGCAGCACGTCCCGCGCGCGGCCCGCGGCAACTCGCTCACGGTCGGCACGCACCAGTCCCGAGTCTTGGCGCATCCGTGGCAGATCATCCGAGTCACGGCGCGGCCTCGGCTTCCTTGGCCACCCGGCGCGCGGCTTCCTTGCGCAGCTCGTGCCGGAGCTGCTCGATGCCTTCCTCGAGCGTGCCACCCAGCATCCAGGGGGGCGGGTCGATGAACTCCTCGCGCTGGCGCGGACGGGCCAGCACCACGTAGAGCTCGATGCCGTTCGTGGGCCGCAGGACCAGCACGAGCCGGCAGAAGGTCTCGGGCATCGGCAAAAAGCCGGGCAGCTCGAGCTGGCCGCGGCTGGCGAGCACCACGATCTCGACCTGCTGGCCGTCGAGGAGCCCGACGCCTGGGCCGCGGACCCGGAACGAGAAGCCCGCGGCGCAGAGCGCGACCGCGAGCGCGTCGGCCGCCATCGTGACGGCGCACTCGTCCGCTTCGCTCACCCCGCGGAGGTACGCGAAGCGGCAGTCCGTCCAGGGGTCGGGCTCGGCCGCCTGCGCCTGTAGGAGCGCCATGGCGTGGAACGCCAGGCGCGGGAGCTCGTCGGCGCCCGCGCTCACGAGCGCCGGCCGTCGCACGGAGCCACGGGCTCGGTAGGCTCGAGCTCGGCGTCCGCTTCCTCCAGGTCTTCGACGCCGGCCTCGTCCTCGAGCAGCACCGGGCCGTCGGCGGACACGACGCAGTAGTCGCGCACCAGCACGTACCCGTCGCCGAGCTCCACCATGTCCGGCGCCGCGGTGAACAGCACGACCTCACCCTTCTTGGTGTGCATGGGGGCGAACCTCTGCCCGGCCACGTCCCACAGGCCGGGCCCGACCGCGAGCACGCGGCCCATGCGCGCGTTCATGCTCGAGCGCTCGGGCAGGAGGATGCCCCCCTCGGTCACGGTGTCGCTGAATCTCTCGATGAGCACGTAGTCGTGCTTCATCCTCTGCCGGCGTGCGTCGATCGTGCGGACGCTCATGTGGTGGCTTTCGTTGTGGGGTTGCGAAGGTTCCACAGCAGGCGGGCGTACTCCGCGAGGAGCACGGCGTCCGCGGTGGCGAGCGTGAGGTGGGCCGTGGGGAAGAGCTGCTGGGCGCGGCCCTTCAGTCGGTTCTTGTGGTCCTTGCGGCTCTCTCCCTTGATGTGGGGACAGCCGATCGCGGTCTGCCACTTGCGCGGCACGACCTGCTCGAAGGGGATGTCGGCGGCGATCAGGAACGCGCGCAGGGCGCCGTAGCTCGAGCCGACCTTGAAGTTGGCGACAGACCCGCGCATGGTCTCACTTCGGGGCGCCAGCGCAAGGTTGCGCGCGTAGGGCTGACGCGGGGTGAGTGTTTCGCTCTGCGGCCGGATCGCCGGCATCGGCCCAAGCTGTTCGATCATGCACCAGTTCGCGCCGCTGTCCTTGATGGCGAGCCAGCGGTCGCGCTCGGTCTCGGGCATGCGCATGGTCGAGAGAAACACGCTCTGGTCGTGCGTGTCGAGGATGGCGAAGCCGCCGCTCGCGCCGGGGTCGATACCTAGAAGCCTCACGCGCGAGCCTCCGGCGCGCGGTGGACGTGCAGGCGGTACGACCAGATCCCGGTGGCGATGTACCGGCGCTCGATCGTGTGCCCACCGAACCGCGGCTTCCGCAGGTCGCGCAGGCGCGCGCTCACGCCGGCCTCGCTCCCGCCTACGGCCTTGGCCAGGTTGTAGAGCGTGCGCCACTCGCCGTCTTCCATGAGCTCGCGCACGGCCTGGAGCTGGCTCCCTAGGCGCGCGGCGTCGCGCTCTGGCTCGTAGGTCTCTCCATCGAAGACGGGATCGGGAGGCGAGCCATAGGGAGCGGGGTCGAGCGGCGCGTGGCAACGCTCGGGGTCTCCCTGGCCGTGCGGCTCGGGGAACAGCGCAAGTTGAGTCGGATGGGCGCGACGCATCGAGTTCTCCAAGGATGTGGGCCGCCCGGGGAGAAACCCTGCCCGGGGCGGCCCGAGGCGTCACAACAACCGACAGGGATTGTGCCTCGCGCGGAGGCGCCGCTCAAGATGCCGGCGCGGGTTCTTTCGAAGCCGCGAGGTCGCGCTCGCGCTGTTTCTGCCTCTCGTAGGACTGGCGCAGCTTCGCCTGCTTTGGGCACGTCCACCAGTGCCATTCGCCGTTGCGGTTCTGGAGGGCGGACCTCCCTTGCCCGTTCAGGGCCCACCAGCAGCGCGCTCGGCAATCGGGGCAGCGGACTCCAGGGTTCTTCTTGTGGCTCATCAGGAAGAAGGAGAGTTTGGTGAGGCCCCGGCCGGTTCTCGGCCGAGGCCCCTTGACCGGAGTACCCATTCCTAGGTACACCGCGCTCGGACCAACAAGCAGGCCATAGCGTACCACCCGACGCGTCGCCGATCATCACGACACCCGATACTCGGGAAGAGCCCTGCGGGGCCTGGCGGGCGGACGAGAAGGGACCACGCACAGTCCACCGCCCTGGCCGGGTGGTGGCCGGCGCAAAGCCGGGCTCCAGGGAGTGTCAGAAGCCGCGCAGGTCGTCAAAATGGTGAAACGCTCCCACCTTCATGCCGACCCCTCCGAACGAGGGCTGAGCGCCGGAAGGGCCCGTGGTAGGCCCTTCTTCCGCCCCAACCCACCGAAGAACTGAGCAGGCTCGGAGGCGAGGCCCCAAGGCCGAGCCGCATCCGGGCCCGAAGAAGGAGCCACCGGCGACCAAGCCCCCGCCGGCCGCGAGCGCGCAGCGCGTGAGGCTTCCCTCTGGCCGCCAGGTTCGGGCCCTTGCCCGACAGGACCCGGAGGTTCTGATCGAGGAGCCCTGCCTGGAAAAGGAGCTGGGCGGCCCCCCTCGGTGAAGGGGACCGCCCAGCGACGGGTTCCAGGGCTCAGCCGCTCTCGTTCAGCGAGCCCCGCCCGTGGTCTCGACCCACGCGGGCCCTTGATCGGCCGTTCGGCACAGGGCTCCGTTCGTGTCGTACCAGGAGGCCCCCGCGCCGCCGCGGGCACGGGAGGCGAGGACGCGCACCGTCGCGGCGTACAGTCCTGGCCCGCCGTTCCCGCCGTAGGTGTCGGCGTAGCCGCAAGCCCACGACATCGAGAGGTTCTGCACCCCGCCGCCGACGATCGCGCTCCGCAGCGCGAACACGTGAGCCGCGGGCGCGCGCACGGCCGGCGCTCCGGTTGGACCGTCGAAATAGAGCGGGTCCCAGGGAAAGACATCGGACGCGCGAAGGCTCGAATCCTGGAGGCGCACCACGCACGGCCCCCCTTCGAGGTCGAGCGCCGAGGCGCCAGGAACCAGACTGTCAGCAGTAAACGGTCTCCCCGGCTCGACCTTGCAGCGCTCGAGCACGAGCTCCGTGAAGCCAGATCCGGCGATGGCGGGCGTGGCCGTGCCGAACTGGTGTGCGTCGAACGAACCGAAGCCGATCTCGAGCCCGGACAGGGTGACCGTGCCGGCGCCCGGCCCGTCGAGGATGATCGGGCTCTGCCAGGTGCAACACCCAAGAGGCGCGTGGCGCACCGCGCCGCCGTTCCTGCCGATCAGAGCGACCGGCTTGCGCACGTGGATCGGGCCGTGCTCGCCGATCACCATCACGAGCGCGCCGGGCGCGGCTGCGTCGAGCGCCGCCTGCAGATCATCGCCGGGGCGGACCTTCACCTGGCTGGGGGGTGTTAGTAGAGAGAGCAGGAGCGAGAAGAGAGGCAACAGCATGGGATCCCTCGTAAGTGGGTGCGCGCCGTTCGATCAGCCCGTCCTCGCGCGCGCGTGCGAGGAGCAGGTGGAAGGCTTCGGATTGTAGGCGCTCGGCCGCTCGGGGGCCCAGAGGCTCCGCGATTCGCTGGTAGGCGGACAGGACCGCCGCGGCGAACTCCTCGAAGGGTTCGCGGCTCATGCCTGGTGCGGCCACCACTGAGGAACTCACGAGCCTCGGCTCCTCACGATCACGAGCCTCCCCCCGCGTCCTCGACGGGATCGACGATCCGAGCGAAGCGCGCGCCCAGCACGAAGCCGAGCGCGCACGAGAGAGAGCACAGGATGTAGACGGTGAGGGCACTCACGGCAGCACCTTGAGCTCGCGGGCCTTGCGGAGGATCAGCCAGATAGGCTCGTCGCCAACCCCGGCTATGGCCTGGGTCACGATCTCCTCGCACGCGCGGCCGAAGAGCAGCGAGCGCAGCGTCGAGGCAAGAAACTGCTGGTCGCAGATGCTGCACTCGAAGCAGTCCGCGCCGTCGTGTCGCGAGTAGTCCTTGCCGCGCAGCGCTCCGCCGCAGCCGACGATGATGCACTCCGGCGGCCTGCACCCCAGCTCGGTGCAGGGCGGGCAGTCGCGCGTCAGGATCTCAAGCAGCCGCTCGCCGGGGTGGCCTTCGGCCTCGCGCGCCTGGGCGTTGAAGCGCCCGCCGCAGCTCTCACACGTCGCGCGCGTGAGCACGGTGCCGGGCGCGTAGCTGTCGGCGCGCGGGTCGTCTTGCTCGTCGCTCATTTGGACACCTCGGCCGTCTTCGGCAGCTTCGTGCGCAGGAACTCCAGCGCTTCCGCGTCGGTCTTGCGAAACATGTGTGCTGCGGTCGGGATCAGCATGATCCCAGCGCGCTCCGGATCCATCCTGCGGATCAGCGGCACAGGACAAAGCGCTTGCGCCCAACCGGCGAGGCAGTGCGCGGTTCCACATGAGTGCTCTTCCTCGGGCGGTGTGTGCGTCGCGTCCCAACTCTGACCGTGCCAATGCGCCATATTGAGGCGCTTAGGTTGCGACAGCACCACCTCGGCGATCTTCGCCAGCATGGCCTCGGACTCCTCTGGAGTGGCCAGGTCGAGCCCATGAGCCCCGCGCAGGTCGGCCCCGCGCAGGTCGGCCCCGCTCAGGTTGGCCGCGTTCAGGTCGGCCCCGCGCAGGTCGGCCGCGCTCAGGTTGGCGCGGGCCTCTACCGCGGCCTCGACGCAAACTTTCAGCGAGGCGCACTCCTTGGCAAACAGGACGGCGCCGGTCCATCGGTGCTTGATCTCGCACAGCATGGGCATGGTCTCCAGGGAAGGGAGTCGGTTGGGGGGGGGGTGCAAGGCGCGCGGGTCGTCTTGCTCGTCGCTCATTTGGACACCTCGGCCGTCTTCGGCAGCTTCGTG
>CAZMRX010000004.1:0-345 GCA_964568755.1 uncultured Acidobacteriota bacterium
ACGGCGGCGGAGCGCCCGTCGGCCCAGGGCGGCGGCCCGCGGGGCCCGCGCGGGCCCCGCACGGCCAACGCGGCTGGGCCGGCGGGCCCCCAGCAGCCCGGCGAGCGCCGCGGACCGGGCCGTCCCACGACGGTGTTCGTGCTGGACGAGACCGGCCAGCCGAAGCCGGTGGACGTGCGCGTCGGCATCTCCGACGGGCAGTTCGTGGAGCTGCGCGAGGGGCTCGACGAGGCCGCCGTCGTGATTACCGGCACCGAGATCCCCGGGGCGCGAGGCGCAGCGGCGCCGCGGCCGGGCAGCTCCCCTTCCACCAACCCGTTCAACCCGCAGTTCCAGCGCCGCCAG
>CAZMRX010000004.1:355-42865 GCA_964568755.1 uncultured Acidobacteriota bacterium
ATCGGCCAGTAAGGTTCGTCGAGGAAGTGGAGCGGGCCATGGCCGAGCCCCTGATCCGCGTCGTAGACCTCAAGCGCTCCTACGCGCTCGGCGACGTGACCGTCCACGCCCTGCGGGGCGTCAGCCTCGAGATCGAGAAGGGCTCGATGATGGCGATCGTCGGGGCCTCCGGCTCGGGCAAGTCCACGCTGATGAACATCCTCGGGCTGCTCGACCGCCCGACCTCCGGGCAGTACTTCCTCGACGGCCAGGACGTCTCGGAATTCGACCGCGACCGCCGCGCCGAGCTGCGCAACCACAAGATCGGCTTCGTGTTCCAGAACTTCAGCCTGCTGCCGCGCACGACCGCGCTGGAGAACGTGGAGCTGCCGCTGCTCTACAACGGCCGCGGCACACGGCCTTCCGGCCGCCACGCGAAGGCGATGGGGCTGCTGCGCGCGGTCGGCATCGGCGAGCGTGCGCACCACACCCCCAACCAGCTCTCCGGCGGGCAGCAGCAGCGGGTGGCGATCGCGCGCGCGCTCGTCAACGACCCGGAGCTGATCCTGGCCGACGAGCCCACCGGCAACCTGGACAGCCGCACCAGCGTCGAGATCATGGAGATCCTGCAGCGGCTGAACCGCGAGCACGGCCTCACGGTGCTGCTGATCACGCACGAGCACGACATCGCCGGCTACGCCACGCGCGTGGTGACGGTCCGCGACGGGCGGGTGCGCAGCGACGAGCCGGTCGAGGCGAGGCGCGACGCCGCCGCGGAGCTCGTGGCGCTGCCACCCGTCGAAGCCGAGGCCTGAAGGAGGAGCGATGGACATCCGCGAGACGTTCCGCGTGGCGCTGCGGGCGATCCGCCGCAACAAGGTGCGCTCGGCGCTCACCGCGCTGGGCGTGATCATCGGCGTCGCGTCGGTGATCGCCATGATCGCGCTCGGCTCGGGCGCACGCGCCTCGATCGACGAGCAGATCCAGAGCCAGGGCACGGCGCTCATCTACCTCTCCTCGGGCAGCTTCGGCGGCCCCGGCCGCGCTCACCAGGGCTCGGGCTCCGTGCAGACGCTGACGATCGAGGACGCCGAGGCGGTGGCGCGGGAGGTGCCGACGGTCGGGCGCTGGACGCCGGTCGTGCGCGGCCGCGCCCAGCTGATCGCCGGCAACAGCAACTGGAACTCGCAGATCGAGGGCGGCAACGAGGACTTCCTGGCGGTGCGCAACTGGGTGGTGGCCGAGGGCCAGAACTTCACCGCGCGCGACGTGCTGGTGGCGGAGAAGGTGTGCCTGCTGGGCGCCACGGTCGCGCGCACGCTGTTCCCCGACAGCGACCCCGTCGGCCAGATCATCCGCGTGCGCAACATGCCGTTCCGAGTGACCGGCGTGCTCGCGGCCAAGGGCCAGGGCCAGTGGGGCCAGGACCAGGACGACTTCGTGGTGGCTCCGTGGACCACGGTCCAGAAGAAGCTGCTCGGGATCAACTACATCCACCAGGTCTCCCTGACCGCGCGCTCGAGCGAGCTGGTCGAGCCGACGGCGGTCGCGATCACGCGGCTGATGCGCGCGCGCCACCGCATCACCAACCCCGAGAACGACGACTTCAGCGTGCGTACGATCGAGGAGATGGCGGCGACGCGGGTGCAGATGGCGGAGACCATGACCGGGCTGCTGGTGTGGGTGGCGCTCGTGGCGCTGCTGGTGGGCGGAATCGGCATCATGAACATCATGCTGGTCTCGGTCACGGAGCGGACGCGCGAGATCGGCGTGCGGATGGCGGTGGGCGCCAAGACGCGCGACGTGATGCGCCAGTTCCTGGCCGAGGCGATCGCGCTGTCGCTGGTGGGAGGCCTCGCCGGGATCCTGCTGGGCGTGGCGGTGTCCCAGACCATCACGCGCATCCTGGGCTGGCCGGTGGCGATCACCAGCGTGTCGATCGCGATCGCGTTCGCCTTCTCCGCGGCGGTGGGCATCTTCTTCGGCTGGTACCCGGCGCGCAAGGCGGCCAACCTCGACCCGATCGAGGCGCTTCGCTACGAGTGACGTACTAGAATCGCGGCAATGCCCGCCGCGCTCGTCCTCGCCGCGCTCGTGGCGCTGCCGCCCAGCGACACGATCGTGGTCGGCACGCTGAGCGACCCGTCGAGCCTCGCGCCGCACCGCGCGACCGACCTGGTGGCGGCGGAGATCGTCACCAACGTGTGCGAGACGCTGGTGCGGCTGCGCCCCGGCTCGCTGCGCCCGGAAGGCGTGCTCGCCACCGCCTGGGCCACGCCGGACCAGCGCGTGTGGACCCTGACCCTGCGCGAGGGCGTCTCGTTCCACGACGGCGCGCCCTTCGACGCCGCCGCGGTCGCGGCGAATCTCGAGCACCTGCGCAACGAGCTCGCCTTCCCGGGACGCGCCGAGCGCCTGGGGCCCTACGTGGTCCAGATCTCGCTCGACCGGCCGAACGCTGCGCTGCTGTCGACGCTGTCACAGCCGTTCTTCGCCATGCAGAGCCCGAGCCGGCTGAAGGCGCACCCGGAGGTCCCCGTGGGCACCGGGCCCTTTCGCCTCGCTTCCAGCCTGCCGGGCCGCATCGAGCTCCTGGCCGTGGACGGCCACTGGGCCGGCACGCCGCGCACGAAGCGGCTCGTGTTCCGTCGCTTCGCCGACGAGGCGGCCCTGGCGCAAGCGCTCGCGAGCGGGGAGGCGGACGTGACGGCGGCGCTCGGCCCCGACCGTGCCGCCGAGCTGCGGGCCGGGGCGGGCGTGACGCTCGACGCGCAGGCGGGGCTCAACCTCACGTTCCTGGCCGTCAACAACGAGCGCAGCCCGTTCTCGGACGCACGCGCGCGCCGCGCGCTGTCGCGCGCCGTCGACCGCGCGCGGATCGTGCGCGAGCTGCTCGCCGGGCACGCCGAGCCGGCGCACTCGGCCCTGCCGCCGATGCTGCTCGGACCGGACACCCGGGCGCGCGAGCTGGTGCTCGACCGGGAAGCGGCGCGACGGCTGCTGGCCGACGCCCGCGTCCCCCCCGGCTTCGAGACGACGCTGACGGTCTCGCGCGCGCCGCGGCCGTACCTGCTCGAGCCGCTGCGCGCCGCGGCGCGCATCCGCGACGACCTCGCGGGGGTGGGGCTCGTGGTGCGGCTGCGCGAAGTGCCGAGCTGGGCCGAGCAGGTCGCGCTCACGTCGCGGGGAGAGTTCGACCTGGCGCTGCTCGGCTGGCAGGCCGACACGCTCGACCCCAACGACTTCCTCACGGCGCTCGTCGACTCGGGGTCGATCGGCACCACCAACCGCTCCCGCTACAGCAGCGCCGCGATGGACGGCTTGCTGAAGCGCGCCCGCCAGGACAGCTCCCCCTCGGCCCGGCTCGCGCTCTACCGCGAGGCGCAGGCCCTGGTCCAGATCGACATGCCGTTCGTTCCGCTGTACCACACCTCCGTGTTCACCGCTTATCGCCGGGAGCTGCGCGGCATCGTGATCGGCCCCACCGGCGTCCTGAGGTACGACAAGGCATGGAAGCAGCCGTGAGCCGCACCACCATCTGCACGCTGGCCCTGGCGGCAGGCGCCGCCTGGGCGGACGCGCCGGAGGCGGCCGCCGCCGAGCTCTCCGCGAAGCCCGCCGCCCTGGTCGAGGCTCTCCGCCGCCAGGTGCGCGCGACCGACGCCCGCCTCGACGGCGTGCTGGGCGTCTACGTCGAGGACCTCGCGAGCGGGACCGTGATCGAGATGCGTGCGGACGAGCCCTTCCCCACCGCGTCCTCGATCAAGCCGGCGGTGCTCTACGAGCTCTATCGCCAGGCCGAGGAGGGCCGCCTCGACCTCGACGAGACCACGCGTCCCCCGCTGCCGCGCGTGGAGGGAGGCGGCGTGCTCCAGTACCTGGGCGACCGCGTGAGCCTGAGCTGGCGCGATCTCGCGGTCCTGATGATGCGCTGGTCGGACAACGAGGCCACCAACCTGCTGATCCGCCGCGTCGGCCGCGACGCGGTCAACCGGCGCCTGCTGGCGCTGTCGCTCCCCGGCACGCGGCTCCGGCGCGAGATGATGGACCTCGCGGCTGCCCTCCGCGGCGACGAGAACGTGTCGACGCCGCGCGAGCTGGCGCGCCTGGCCGGCGTGCTCGCCCGGGGCGAGGGCCTCTCGCCAGCACGCGCGAAGGACCTGCTGGCGGTGGCGACCGTGGACTCGGTCGGCTCGCCGTTTCGTCGCGGCCTGCCCGAGGGAGTCCGGGCCATCAGCAAGCCGGGCAGCCTCGAGGGCGTTCGCTGCGAGATGGCCTGGGTGGACGTGCCCGGGCGGCCGTACACGGCGGCGATCATGACCGCCTACGTGAGGCGCGAGGCGGAGGCCGAAGCGGCGATCGCCGATCTCTCCGCGGCGATCTACTCCACCTTCGACCGCCTGGCCCGCTCCAGCCAGTACGGACGCATCGTGAGCGAGCGGGACAGCGGCAGGTAGCCTCAGGCCTCGGTTCGCACCAGGTCGTCGAAGGTTTCGCGCCGACGGATCAGTCGTACGCTTCCGCCTTCGACCATGACTTCGGCGGCGCGCGGGCGCATGTTGTAGTTCGAGGACATCGAGAAGGCGTAGGCGCCTGCGTCGCGCACCGCCAGCAGCTCCCCGGGCTCCACGCGCTCGAGCTCGCGGCCGCGCGCCAGGAAGTCGCTCGTCTCGCACACCGGGCCCACCACGTCCACGACCTCGGGCGCCCGGCCCCGCGTCCGCACCGGCTCGACCCGGTGGAACGCCTGGTACAGCGCCGGTCGCAGCAGGTCGTTCATGCCGGCGTCCACCACCACGAAGCGCTTGCCGTGGCCCTGCTTGACGTAGAGCACCCGCGTGAGCAGGGCGCCCGCTGCCGCCACCAGCGAGCGGCCCGGCTCGAGCACCAGCGTCAGCGGCAGCCCCGCGAGCGCCGGCAGCACCGCGGCGGCCAGGTGCGTGGCATCGGGCGCGCCGCGGCCGTCGTAGCTCACGCCGAGCCCGCCGCCGATGTCGAGCGTGCGGAGCGAGAAGCCCTCGTCGAGCAGCTGGCGGCTGAGGTCGGCGAGCGCCCGCGCCGCGGCCGCGAGCGGCTCGGTGTCGACGATCTGCGAGCCGATGTGGCACTGCACCCCGACCACGTCGATCCCCGGCCGCTCGCGCGCCCGCCGCAGGATCGCCGCCGCGTCGGCGATGTCCACGCCGAACTTCGCCTCGCGCAGCCCGGTCGAGATGTAGGGGTGCGAGCGCGCGTCGATGTCGGGATTCACGCGCAGCGAGACGCGCGCCCGCGTGCCGCAGCGGACGGCCGCCGCGCCCAAGCGCTCGATCTCGGCCTCGCTCTCCGCGTTCCACTCGCCGATCCCGCGCTCGAGCCCGAGCGCGATCTCGGCGTCGGTCTTGCCGACGCCCGCGAACACGATCCGCTCCGGCGCGAAGCCGGCGCGCAGCGCCGCCAGCAGCTCGCCGCCGGACACGATGTCGGCCCCGGCCCCCAGCCCGGCCAGCAGCCGCAGGATCGCGCCGTTGCCGTTGGCCTTCACGGCATAGCAGATGCGCCGCGGCACCGCCGCGAAGGCACGGGCGTAGGCCGCGTAGGCCGCCTCGATCGCCGCGCGGCTGTAGACGTAGAGCGGCGTGCCGTGCTCGCGGGCGGCGTCCTCGAGCGAGACGCCGTCGCACACGAGCGCGTCGCCTTCGCGCGCGTACCCGCTCACGCGCGCACCCCCGGGAAGATCCTCCTGGCCCACGCTCTGCGCGCTCCCCTCGTTGTCATGCCGACGGCCGCGCCATCATAGACCAGCTCCGCGGCGTGCTAGGCTGCGCCTTCATGAAGCGAAGAGAGCTGCTGGCGGCGGGGGCGCTCGGGGCGATGGCGGCGCTCGAGCGTCGGGCCGAGGGCGCCGCGGCCGGGGACGGCCTCGAGGTCGAGAGCGTGCGGCTGCGGCTGCGCCACACCTGGACCACGACGATGTCGTCGAGCGAGTATCGCGACACGATCGAGCTGCGCCTCACGCGCGACGGCACGACTGGCATCGGCGCGGGCGCGCCGATCGTCCGGTACCACGAGAGCGCGGAATCCGGGAGCCAAGCGCTGCTGGCGCTGCGCGCGCTCGCGGCGGCGGGCGACCCGTGGCGCGTGGAGACGTTCCTGTCCTCCGCCTTCCGCCAGCTCGAGGGCCAGTACGCGGCGCGCGCGGCGCTCGACATCGCGCTCCACGACTGGGTGGGCAAGAAGCTCGGGATCCCGGTCTACCGGCTGCTGGGGCTCGACCCGGCCGAGGCGCCGCTCACGACGTTCTCGATCGGCATCGACACGCCCGAGGTCACGCGGCAGAAGGTGCGCGAGGCTGCCGAGTTTCCGGTGCTGAAGGTCAAGGTCGGCCTCGACAGCGACGAGGCCACGATCGACGCCGTGCGTAGCGTCACCGGCAAGCCGCTGCGCGTCGACGCGAACGAGGGCTGGAAGGACAAGGAGACCGCCATCCGCAGGCTGGAGTGGCTGGCCCGGCGCGGCGTCGAGCTGGTGGAGCAGCCGATGCCCGCGGCCATGCTCGAGGAGGCGGCCTGGCTCAAGGCCCGCTCCCCGATCCCGATCTTCGCCGACGAGGCCTGCCTGCGCCTCGTGGACATCCCGGGCCTGCGCGGGACCTGCCACGGAGTGAACGTCAAGATCGACAAGGCCGGCGGCCTGCGCGAGGCGCTGCGCATGATCCACGCGGCGCGCGCGTGCGGGCTCGAGGTGCTGCTCGGCTGCATGGTCTCGAGCTCTGTCAGCACCACCGCCGCCGCGCACCTCTCGCCGCTCGTGGACTACGCGGACCTCGACGGCCACCTGCTGGTGGCGAACGACCCGTGGCAGGGCGTCGCGGTCCGCGACGGCCGGCTGGTGCTCCCGGACCGCCCCGGGCTGGGGCTGGTCAGGACGAGCGCTGCGAGCTAGGCGTCAGCGCCTGGGCGCCGCGAGCCGCGACATGTAGGCGTCGGCGGTGCGGCGCGGGTCGATGCCGACGAGCCGCGCGTACTCCTGCAGGAAGCCGCGCAGGTACACGGGCGCCGGCAGGAACTGGAAGCGGTCCTCCTCCAGGTACTCGAGGTAACGCAGGCCGATCTTGGTGACCGACGCGATGTGGCGCAGCGAGACCCCGCGCGCCTCGCGCATGCGGCGCAGCTCGGCGCCGGTCAGCACCTCGGGCAGCTCGGGCTCGTCCTGCGCGTGCCGGGGCGCCGGGAACGGCAGCAGCGGCGTCTCCGGGGGCAGGAAGCCCTGGGCCGCGTCGTAGGCCTGCCGCTTCTGCTCGTCGCTCAGCACCTCGTAGGCCTCGCGCACGCGCACGCGCAAGCCTTCGGCCTCGGCCGGCTCCAGCAGCGAGTAGGTCGCGAGCGCCCCCTCGCCGTAGAGCTCGAGGCTGAAGCGGTACGCGCGCTCGACCTCGTCGGCCGAGGCGCGCGGCTCGAGCCCGAGCGCCGCGTACAGGTCGTCCCGCGTCGCCCGCGCGGGCGGGGTCGGCGCATCCGGCGGGCCCTGCGGCGCGGCGTCAGTAGCCATGGCCCAGGTTCTCGCCCTTGACGAGGCCGCGCGTGAGCTGGCGGATCTCCTCCGCCGCGCGCGAGGTGGGAGCGTCGGACATGAACAGCCGCCGCCGCCGCACCGCGCGCCAGACGGCGTCGTCGTGGTGCACGAAGCCCGCGTAGCTCGCGCGCAGGCCGAGGTGGCGCCCGCACGCGGCCACCAGCTGGTGCCCGATCGCGACGTCGGCGGTGTCGCGCACCTCGTTGACCACGAAGCGCGGCTGGAACGACGCCATCTCGCGGCGCAGGGCGCGGCCGGACTCGGCGTCCTCGCTCTCGACCCTGGCGACGAGCTCCTCCGGAGTGCGAATGCCTTCCAGGTTCTTCGGATCGAGCGCGGCGTCGACGAGCTCGCGAACCGCGTCGTTCGTCGCGACCGCGCGCAGCCGCCGGTAGAGGGCGCTCTTGATGAAGCGATAGCCGTTCTCGATCGAGGTCGGCTCGGGGACCACCGCCAGGATCGAGACGTCCGAGAGCAGGAAGAAATCGAGGATGTTGAAGGAGGTGCCGGCCCCGAGGTCGATCAGCACCACGTCGACGTCGAGCGCCCGCACCTGGTTCATCACCCGCACCTTCTGCAGGTGCTTGATGTTCGCCGCGGACAGCAGGTCGGCCGCTCCGCTGATCACCCGCAGGCCGGGGGCCTGGGTGTCGGTGAGGACTTCGTCGATCGACGAGACCCGGCGCTGGATGAAGTCCGCGAGCGTGCGCACCGGCGCGGGCAGCCCGAGGCAGGTGTGCAGGTTCGCGCCGCCGAGGTCGGCGTCTACCAGCACCACCCGTCGCCCCATGCGGGCGAGCTGCCAGCCGATCGAGGCGGCCAGCAGCGACTTGCCGATGCCGCCCTTCCCGCCGCCGATCGACCAGATCTGACGACGCGTGGTCGCCGTCCCTGCACCTGGCAGGACTTCGGACACGCTCAAGGCCATTTCACGCTCTCCACGAGGGAAGTGAGCAATTTGCGTGCCCAGGTGTGCTTCTTCCAGATGCCGTTCGGCACGTAGGTCGCGACGCAGACCGACTCTCCGTCCCCCATGACGGTCAGGTTGCGCTGGCGCCACTTCTTGTCGCCGTCGAGGGCCTGGTCGTACTCGACCACGAAGGCGGAGTCGAGCGCACGACGGCCGCCGACCATGCCGCCGACGAAGTCGTACTCGTAGCTGGCGCCCGGGCGCGTCTCCATCGGGCCGGCCAGGCGCCGCATCATGCACTCCACGTGCAGGCTGTCGAGCCCCAGCTCGCCCTCGCGCCGGAAGATGCGCAGGATCATCCCGTCGCCGCGCGCCTCGGTGAGCTCGAAGTCGCCGGGGGTGTGGGTGACGGCCCACCCCGCAGGCGTCTTGAAGCCCACGGTCTTGGAGGCATTCCAGTGCTCCTCCGTGAGCGCCGGAACGGGGGTCTTCTGGCCAGCCGTGAGCGCGGCCGGCAATAGAGCGAGAGGCACGAGAATGACCGCCCGGAGGCCCTTCATCTAGACCCTTGGGCGGTTAGGGTACTGCACCTCAAGTTTTACTTCAAGGTGTGTCTGAAGTCCGGCCAATCGCGAGCCGGCCCGGCATCTCCATCCTCATCGAATGCACCCGGGACGGGTCGACGCCCCGCCTCACCGCGATCATCTCGGCCAGGATGCTGATGGCGATCTCGTCGGGAGTCTGGGCCCCGATCTCCAGGCCCATCGGGGCGTGGACGCGCGCGAGCGCCTCGCGCGAGACGCCGCGCGCCTCGAGCGCCGCGAAGATGTGGACCACCTTCGGCCGGCTGCCGAGCAGGCCCACGTAGCGCGAGCCGCGCGCGAGCGCCGACTCGAGCGCCTCGGCGTCGCCCTTGTGGCCGCGGGTCACGACGACCGCGTACGAGCGCGGCCCGAGCGTCAGCCGCTCGGCTGCCGCGGCGAAGCCGTCGACCACGATCAGGTCGGCCTCCGGAAAGCGCTCGGCGTTCGCGAACTTGACGCGGTCGTCCGCCAGCTCCACCCGGAAGCCGCAGGCCTTCGCCAGCCGCGCGAGCGGCTGCGCCACGTGGCCGGCGCCGAACAGGCACAGCACCGGGACGCCCTCGATGGGCTCGATGAACACCTGCATCCTCCCCCCGCACACGAGCCCGTCCTCGCCCGCCTGCTCGGGCGTGAGGTCGTAGCCGGCGAGCCGCGGCTTGCCGGCCTCGATCGCCTCGCGCGCGCGCCAGCTCATCTCGGCCTCGAGGCAGCCGCCGCCGATCGTCCCGAAGATGCGGCCGTCGGCGTAGACCAGCATGCGGGCGCCGGCCTTCTGCGGCGTCGAGCCCTCGGTCGAGACGACCGTCACGAGCGCGGCGCGCTCGCCGCGCTGCTCGGCCTCGAGCGCCGCCTCCAGCACCTCGCGCACCGTGCCTGCCTCAGTGAACCGCCGCGCCGAGCCGCTCGAGCGCCGCGTGCAGCATTCTACGGTCGAGCGGGTGCGGCAGGCACTCGCGGAACAGCCCCGCCGCGTCGTCGGCTTTGCCCAGCAGCAGGATCGGCACCGAGCGCGTCGAGGCCTGGGCCGCGAGCCGCTCGGCCACCTCGTCGGCGCGCAGCCGCGGCAGGATGCGCTCGAGCACCAGCGCCGCGGGCCTCAGCCGGGCCGCCGCCTCGACCGCCTCGACCCCGTCCTGGACCTCGTGCACCACGAAGCCGAGCGGCTCCGCCGTGCGGCGGATGTCGCGGCGCGTGCCGGCGTCGGAGCTGGCGACCACGATCACAGGCGACCGCGACTGCGCGACGGCGCCGAACAGCGGCAGCGTGAAGCTGAAGGTCGAGCCCTCGCCGGACAGGCTCTTCACCTCGAAGCGGCCGCCGTGCGCGCGCACGAAGCGCTCGCAGATCGAGAGCCCGAGCCCGAAGCCCTCGATCCCCGCGCTGCGGCGGTCGCGCAGGCGCGAGAAGGGCCGGAACAGCTTCGGGATGTCCCCCGCCTCGATGCCGATGCCGCGGTCGGCGACGCTCACCACGGCCGTCTCGCGCTCGCGCCTGACCGAGAGGCGCACCTCGCCGCCGCCTGGCGAGTACTTCACCGCGTTCTGCAGCAGGTTCTCGACCACCTCGGCGATCCGCTCGCCGTCGGCCCAGGTCGGCAGCGGCTCGTCGGGCACGTCGAGCACCAGCGGGTGCTCCGGGTCCGAGCGGAAGTGCGAGGCCGCCTCGCGGACCCGGGTGGCGAGGTCCACCAGGCGGAAGTCGAAGGCGAACTGGCCCGTCTCGAGCCTGGTCGTCTCCAGCGTGCGGTCCATCAGCCCCGCCATGCGCGCGGCCGCGCTCACGATCGCCTGCGCGCGCGCGCGCTGCTCCTCGCGCGGCGACTCGCCCTCCCCCGTCAGCAGCTCCGCCCAGCCCAGGATCGCGGCGAGCGGCGCGCGGAAGTCGTGGGCCACCACGTTGACGAGCTCGCTCTTGGTGCGGTCGAGCTCGACCAGCCGCGCGTTCGTGTGCTCGAGCGCCGCGTACAGCTCGGCGTTGCGCAGCAGGATCCCGATCCCGTCGGCGAGCGTCTGGAGCGTGATCACCTGGCCGCGGTCGAAGGCGAACGGCCGGTCGCCCTCGACGTACAGCACGGCGGCCACCTCGTCCGCGTACGCGATCGGCACCGCGACCGCGCTCTTCGCCTCCTGCGACTGCGGCGCGAAGCCCGGCTCTCCTTCGCTCGCGACGACGGTGGCGCGCTCGCGCAACGCCCGGCCCTGCGGCCCCTCGGCGAGCGGCGAGCCGGCCCAGCCGGCATCCTGCCCGGAGCGGCCCGCGGCGGACGCCAGCCGGAACACCTCGCCGTCGGGCACGAGCATGGCGACGAGACACGGCTTGAACGCCTCCTGGATCCTACGCACCGCGGTTTCCAGGATGCGCTCGCGCGACAGGAGCGCCGCCGACTCCCGCAGCACCGCGTTGACCAGCGCGAGCTGCTCGCTGCGCTCGCGCTCCGCGGCGAAGGCCACCGAGTTGGCGACGGCGATCGACAGCTGGCCGGCGAAGCGCGTCAGGTACTCGAGGTCGTCGTCGGTGAACGGCGGCGAGCCCGGGCGCCGCGTGGCGTTCAAGACGCCGTAGAGCACCGTCGCCGCGCGGTCGCGGTCGAAGTGCGTGAGCGGCACGCACAGGATCCGGGCGACCGGGTTGTCGCGCGGGACGAAGTCCTCGTGCTGCTCGGCCAGGTTCACCAGCACGGGCAGCAGGTCCCGCGCCACGCGCCCCGCGATGCCCTCGCCCAGCTTGAACGCCGGCCGCGGCTCGGGCGGCGGCGAGGGCTCGCTCGCCCACACCGCGAACAGCCGCAGCAGCTGCTCCTTGTCGTCGAAGCGGAACACCGAGCTGTGGTCGGCGCGAATCAGGCGCCCGGCCTCCTCCGTGGCCCGCTCGAAGAGGGCTTGCAGGTCGGTGAGCGCGGCGGTTTCCAGCCCCAGGTCGTAGAGCGTCGCCATCTGGCGCGCCAGGTGCTCGGTCGCCGCCTCGCTCTCGGCCCGGCGCAGGGCCAGCGCGAGCTGGCCGCCGAGCGTCGAGAGCAGGCTCGTCTCCTCGTCGTCGAAGGCCCCCGGGCGCCCGCGCGTGACCGTCAGCACCCCGAGCGCGTGCTCGCCGGCGCGCACCGGCACCGCGAGCTCGGTGGCCGCCTCGCTGCGGGCGGCCTCGAGCGGCGAGGCGAGCCGCAGCGCCCAGCGCAGCGCCTCGGGGTCGGACGCGGCGGTCTCGGTGCCGGCCTCCGCCTCGACCTCGAGCGAGCCGTCGGCCCGCGGCGCGTGAAAGGCGGCCCGCTCGTAGCCGAGGTCGCGCTGCACGCGCTTCACCGTCAGCTCGAGCAGGCGGGCGCGGCCCGAGACCGCGGCCATGTCCCCGACGAGCGCGGCCAGCCGCTCGAAGCGGGCGGCCTGGCGCCGCTTCTGGTCGAAGATCTGGCGGCTCCTCAGGAACGTCGCCACGGGGCCGGCGAAGGTCGACAGGATCTGCACGTCGGCCTCGCTGAAGCCGCCCGGCTTGTCGGCGGCGCCGAGCAGGCCGATCAGCTCGCCCTCGGCGACGAGCGGCACCAGCACCACCGACTCCGCCTCGGCCATGAGCCCGATCTCCTGCGACAGTCGCGGGTCGATGCCGGGCTGGTTGCTGACGTAGGGCCGGCCGCTGCGCGGGCTCCACAGGCTCCGGTACTCGGGCCGCGCGACGTAGCGGAAGCTCCTGGCACGCTCGTCGGAAAGACCGTGGACCGGCAGCGCGGCCTCCATCGAGCGCGTGGCGGGGTCGTGCAGCGCGATGCCCACGATCGGGGCCCCGATCAGCCCCGCCAGGCGCTGCGTCAGCATGCGGTTGAACTCGAAGGGCTCGGCGATCAGCGACCAGTCGCGACCGATCTCGTGCAGCCGCGCCAGGTCGCGCGCGCGCGCCTGCGCCTGCTCCCGGCTGCGCGCGAGCTCGTCGTGGGTCGACTTCAGGCGCAGGAAGGCGCGCACCTTCAGGATCAGCGCGGGGGTGTCGATCGGCTTGTGCAGGAAGTCGTCCGCGCCCGCCTCGTAGCCCCGGCGCACCGCGACCGGGTCGCCGAACGCCGTCATCATGATCACGGGCAGGTGGGGCCCGTGCAGCTCGCGGATGCGCGAGCAGGTCTCGAAGCCGCTCATCCCCGGCAAGCGCAAGTCGAGCAGCACCAGGTCGAAGCCGCCGGCCGCGAGCTCCTCGATCCCGCGCTCGCCCGACTCGGCGCGCCTCGCGGGATAGCCGTGCAGGCCGAGCAGGTCGACGAGGGTCTTTCCGATCAGCGGGTCGTCGTCGACGACGAGGACCTGGGCCATGGGTGGGAAGGCAGTTTGGCCCTCGCCGCCGCGGGCGTCAAGACGGCACGCTATACTAGCGGCCCGGAAAATGCCGATGCCCCAACCGTCACACGACCGAGGCGGGCTCGCCCTTCTCGCGGAAGCGTTCCGCTCGAAGCGCACCGGCCTGCTCGTCCTCGGGGAGGGGAAAGAGGCGCTCCGCGTGAGGCTCGAGGCCGGGCAGATCGTGGCGCTCGGCCCCGCGCCGGCCGAAGACACGCTGGCGACGCCGATGCCGAAGCCCAACGACTCCGTCCGGCTCCGCCTCGAGCGGGTGCTCTCCGAGATCGGCATGCGCAAGCCGGCATCGCCCTCCGGCGCAGCGCCCACGGCGGGCGAGGCGCCCCCACGGACGCTGCGCGACCGCCTGATCGAGCGGCTCGCCGCCGACTCCGAGGGCTTCCGCTTCGAGGAGGGCGCGGAGGATGTCGTCGGCCTGGTGCCGGTGGCGGTCGCCACCGAGCCGCTGATCCTCGAGGCGGTGCGCCAGATGCGCCACGACGACACGGTCCGCGCGGCGCTCGGGGACCTCGACGAGCGGCTGGTGGCGACCACCGCGCTCGCGGACGAGCGCACGCTCACGCTCACCGAGGGCTACCTGCTCTCGCGCATCGACGGCCTGCTCTCCACCCGGCAGGTGCTGCAGCTGGTGCCGCTCGAGCCGCAGGAAACCGAACGCACGCTGCTCGGCCTGGTGCTGACCGGGCGCGTCGAGCGCCGGCCCATGCCCGGCCGCAAGGCGGCGCGTGCGGCCGCGACGGAAGAGCTGCCAGCCCAGGCGGCGCCCGCCGCGGGTCCCGCGGCGGCTCCGGAGCCGCCGCCCGCTGCGGCCGAGCCGTTGGCGGAGCCGGCATCCGTCGCCGAGGCGGAGCCCGTGGCCGCGGCCGAGCCCATCGTCGATCCGGCACCCGTCGCCGGGGCGGAGCCCGCTGCGGATCCGGCACCTGTCGCCGAGGCAGCGCCGGAGACGGCGCCCGCGGCCGAAGCGGCGCCCGCCGATCCGGCAGAGGAGGTCGCGGCGGAGCGGGCCGACGAGCCGATCGTCGAGGCGATCCCCGACGACGACGCGGCCACCCCGGTCGCCGGCGCGGACACCCCGACCGCGCCGCTCCCCGTGCAGCCGGCCCCGCTCGCGCAGGACGCCGCGACCATCGGCAGGCGCCGCGACATCCTCGAGTTCTTCCAGGGGCTGCCGATGAAGAACCACTTCGAGGTGCTGGGCGTCGAGCCCGGCTGCAGCGACGCCGACGTCCGGAAGGCCTACGTGACGCTCGTGAAGCGCTATCACCCCGACTCCCAGCGCGACCGGCGGCTCGAGGACCTGCACGACATCCTGGAAGCCATCACCATCCGCGTGGGTGAGGCGTGGGAAGTGCTCGGCGAGGCGAGGAGTCGCGCCTCGTACGAGTCGAAGTCGGGCATCGTGAGGCGCGTCCTGACGACGACGCAGCGGATGCCGGGGCCTTCCGACAAGACACAGTCCACAGCCCCGGCCCCGCCCCCACCGACGGCCTACGAGGCCGCGGAGCCGGGCGAGTACGTCCCACCCGAGGAGATCCTGTTCCGGGCGAGACGCCTGCTGGCCCAGGCGCGCTACTGGGACGCGATCCAGGTGCTCGAGTCCGCGCTGCCGGGGATGGAGCCGCGCAGCCAGCAGCACCGCGGACGGCTGCTGCTCGCGCGCGCCTACTCCAAGAACCCCAACTGGCTCCGGCGCGCCGAGGAGATGCTGCAGGAGCTGATGCGCGAGGACCCGACGAACGCCGACGTCCACTACGAGCTCGGCTTGCTCTACAAGACCGGCGGCTTCACCGCGCGGGCGCAGGGGATGTTCCGCCGGGCGCTGGAGCTGCGCCCCGGCCACAAGGAGGCCTCGGCCGAGCTCGGGATCCAGGCGACGGAGCCCGCGAGCGGGGGCGGCTTGCTCAAGCGCCTGTTCAAGCGAGGCAAGGCTTCTTGACCGCGGGGAGGGCCGCCCGCCTCCTGCTGCCGCTCGCCGCCGCCCTCCTCACCGCCCTGGCGCTCGGGGGGCCGCGCTTCACCTGGGCCAACGACGGGGTGATCGTCGACCACCCGCGCACGCAGGCCGCTGCCGCGCTCGGCGCGGCGCTCGCCCTGGCCGTCGCGGCGTTTGCCGCGCGTCAGCGGTCGCTCGCCGTCGCGGCGGGCTTGGGCGCCGCCGCGCTCGCGGGTCTCGGCGCGCGCCAGCTCGCGTGGCGCATCGAGGTGGTCGCCTCGGGCTTCCACGAGCGATCCCTCGGCCGCGCCGTCCACCTCCCCTGGGCCGAGATCGAGGCGGTGGAGCCCCGCGACGGCAGCGTGACGCTGCGCGCCCGCGGCGGCACGAAAGTCGTGATCGGCACCAGCCGCTTCGCCCCCGACGAGCGCGTCCGCCTCGAGCGCACCATCGCCCGCCGCGTCACCGACGCCGCCCGGTAGGAAGCTGCGAGGGAGCGCTCGGCAGCAACGGGCTGCGCGCGCAGGCGGGGCTTCAGATGAAGAGGTGCTCGTCGTCCTCGTGGCTGTGGCGGCGGCGCGGAGCCGGCGCCGCGTGGGGAGCGCCGCCCTGGCCGGCGCGGCCGCCGAGCTGGCGGTAGACCTCCATGCCCCGCTGCAGGCCCTTCAGGAACGCCAGGATGCCTCCGACGGGCTTGAGCGGCCGGACCACGAGCTGCTGGATCACGCCCGTGGTCTCCTCGACCTTGTCGATCGTGTCGGCGAGCAGCATGTCGAGCCGCCGCGCCTGCAGCGTCGCGAGGTCGGCGATCTCCGCCGCCGCGCGGCTCACGCGCGTGAAGTTCTCGAGCGCGGGAGTGATGTCGCGGTCGAGGCGCAGCTGGATCTCGTCCATCCGCCGCGCCAGGCGCAGCCCGAAGACCACGAGGCCGACCAGGAAGCCCGCCTGCACGAGCGCGGCCAGCGCGATCACGCCGAGGAAGACGACCCCCCAGGACTCCATGGAGCGCTACATCTTCTCCTTCTCGTCGCGGTAGGCCTGCCGGCCGGCCTCGACCGCCGAGGCGAGCCGGTCGCGCCGCTTCTCGAGCGCCTCCCGCTGGCGTTCCAGGTAGCGGGCGGCGTCCTCCGCCGTCTCGCGTCCCCGCTCGAGCGCCTTCTCCCCCGCCTGCCGGCCGCGCTCGGTCGTCTCGCGCAGCTTCTCGCCGAGCAGCTCGCGCGTCTCGCGGCCCGAGCGAGGCGCGAACAGGATCGCGAGCGCGGCCCCCGACAGCGCACCGACCAGGAAAGAGAGGACGACGCCGGACGTCCCGCCGCTGCGATCGTCTGCACTCATGACCACCTCCCGACCCTCGCAGCTTAGTCCAGCCGTCCTCGCGACCGCAAGGTGCTCATCCGTCGAGCGGCTGCGCCGCCTGCGCCGCGCTCCAGTCCAGGATCCGCAGCGTCGCGCTCGCCACCAGCGCGAGGTAGTCCATCGCCATCTCGAAGCTGTCCTCGAACAGGTCGACCAGCACGTCCGTCTGGGCCTGGAGTCCGACGATCGGAGTGAGCGCGCGCGCCTCGTACCAGCGGGGAGCCTGCCCCACCGCTTCGAGCGCGCCCAGCGCAAACCCCGGACCGGCGCGGAAGCTCACGCCGTCCGAGCCCGTCGCCTGGACGCTGCCGCTCGAGAGCAGCACGATCCCGTGCGACGGCTCGCCCTCGTGCCACAGGACGCTGCCCGGCTCGTAGCGCACGTTGGCCATGGTGCGGGCGAGCTCGGCGAGCGCCGTCACCGAGGTCCGCTCGAACAACGGCATCCGCCGCAGCAGCAGCAGCCGGTCGACCAGGTCGAGCGCGCCGTCGCCGCCCAGGTCGCGAGGGGGCTCGGGGAAGAAGCGGCTCGGGTCGAGCCGGTGCCGGCGCAGCAGCCCGAGCGCCTGCCGGTTGACCTCCCGCAGCATGTACTGCAGGATCGGGAGGCGGTCCTCCAGCACTTCCCACAGCGCGTCCGCGTCGATCTCCAGCGTGAGCGTGTCCTCCTCGGCCACGACGTGGGATCCGATCGTGCCGCGGGCCAGCACCGCCAGGCCGCCGATGCCGGCGCCGGGCTTCACGACGCCCACCTGGATCCCGCGCCGGAAGTTGCCGAGCGCACCCTCGGCGACGAAGTGGATCGCGCTCGCCGGGTCCTCCTCGCGAAAAACGATGGCGCCCCGCGGGAAGAAGCGTTCCTGGGCAGCGTCGGCCAGCACCGCCACCTCCGCTGCCGGCAGCCCCGATAGCAGCGGCACCCGCTTCAGGTAGAGCAGCCGCTCGAGCGGCGGCACGGCGCGCACGGCCTCAGGCATGCACCGCTCCGGGCTCGGCCGACAGCGCGGCCAGCGTGCGCTCGAGCACCCGCGAGAGAAAGAACCCGGTCCCGCTCGCCGCGAGCGCCACGAGCGTCGGTCGCATCTCGACGAGATCGAGCTCGCCGATGTGGTGGACCGCGATGCAGCGCAGCGACTCGCCGCCCTCGGCCAGGATCCGCTCGAGCACCGACTGGTAGTCCAGCGGGCGCACCGCGTAGAGGCCCCCGGCGCCCGCCAGGCGCGCCGCGTCGCTGCCCTCCGCGACGATCGCCAGGATCGGCTCGCGCAGCGGCGGGCGCAGCAGGTTCTCGAGCAGCTCGCGGCTGCTCGCCCGCTGGCGCGGGTCGCGCGAGCGCAGCCCGCGGTAGATGTCGCGGAAGTCCTCGCCCCGGTACTGGAGCGCCAGCAGGCGCAGCAGGCGCTCGATCGCCTGCGCCTCCTTGTCCTTCAGCAGCTGCACCAGCAGCAGGTGACCGGGCGTGGCGCGCGACGGCCGCTCGCGGGCCCCGCCCTCGAGCACGGCCCGGAAGTGCAGCACTCGGAAGACGCCCTCGGCGGTGGCGCGCGTGGCCTGCGCCAGCAGCTCCGCGTCGAGCGCCACGTCGGACGCGGCCGCGAGGCGATTCAGGCCGCGCAGCATGCGGTAGCGCAGGCCGCCCACGCGTTCCTGCAGCAGCCTGCGCTGGAGCACCGCCGCCGCCGCTTCCGGGTCGAAGAGCGCGACCGTGCGCGGCAGGTGCCGGCGCAGCTCGAGCGGGAGCGCCTCGTCCGCGAGCGCCTCGCCCAGGAACGAGAGGCCCTCGGGGCCGTAGGCCACGAGCGCCGCCCGCGCCTCGGCCCTCACCTCGCGCTGGGCCAGGAGCCCCAGCAGCACCGGCAGGAAGCGCGGGCTTCTCACCTCACCCATCGCCCGCGCCACCCGAACCAGCAGCGGGGCGCCCCCGCGCTCGCCGAGGCGGAGCAGCGCGTCCTCGAAGACCGGCAGCGGCTGCGCCGCAATCGCCCGCGCCAGCGCGATCGCTGTCTGCTCGTCGCCGCCCGCGAGGAGCTCCTCGAGCGTCAGGCGCGCCCCGGGAGCCTCGGAATCGAGCGCCACGCGACCCACCGCCGCGGTCGCGCGGACGAGCGGGCTCGGGTCGGCGCACGCGGCGCGCAGCAGCTCCGGGTCGGGCCGGACGCGGGCGCGGGCCCGCAGCGCCGCGGCACGCACCTCGTGGTCGGCGTGCTGCAGCAGGCGGTCGGCCACGGGCACGAAATCGGTGCGGCCCTCGCGCGCGAACAGCGCCAGCGCCTTCAGCACCACGGCCTGCGAGGGGTGGTAGAGGATCAGCGCCGGCACCAGGCGCGCGCGGCCCTCCGCGTCGAGCAGGTCGATCGCGGCCAGCACCTCGTGGTCGTCGGGGCTGTTCAGCGCGCCGATCAGGGTCTCGAGCGACGCCAGGTCGACCGGCGGCAGGTCGAGCGCGGGCCGCAGCGTCCCTTCGCGCAGCGCCACCCGGAACACGTCGAGGTACGGGGCCTTGAGCTCGGCCACCAGCGAGATCCAGACGAGCGCCAGCGCCGCCGCCGCGCCGG
This sequence comes from uncultured Acidobacteriota bacterium, assembly GCA_964568755.1. Classification (GTDB taxonomy): domain Bacteria; phylum Acidobacteriota; class Vicinamibacteria; order Fen-336; family Fen-336; genus DATBSL01. The sequence goes on from CAZMRX010000004.1 coordinate 19,563, forward strand.
CCAGCACCACGTCGCCGCGCGCGAGCACGCTCTCCGACAGGATCAGCACCGACGCGAGCGCCTGCCCGCCGCGCTGCCCCACGATGTCGACGAGCGGCTTCGCGCGCGCCCGCACCGCCGGGGCGAGCGGCACGAACAGCAGCTCGGTGCCCGTGCGGTGCAGCGAGTTCCGCAGCGAGCCGTCGACTCCCTTCAGCAGCAGCGCGGCGACGAGACCGCCGCCGAGCGCCAGGCCGGCGGCGCCCACGAACACCAGCGACGGCAGCACCCACAGCGCCCGGTGCAGGCCGATCGCCTGGAACAGCCAGCTGCCGAGCAGGAGCTGGGCGACGAGCGAGAGCAGGTTCAGCACGGTGTAGACGCCGCCGAAGAAGGCGCCGAGCTCCTCGGGCGCGACGTTGCGCGCCACCGTGCTCTTGAAGACGTAGTCGGCGAGCGTGAGGGCGACGGTGGAGACGAGCACCAGCACCGCCAGCCCCCGCACGTAGGCGTCCTTGCGCAGCACCGCGAGCCCCTCGCCCAGCGACGCCCCGCTGCGCGGCCGCGCGACCGAGCGGCGGGCGGCGCGTCCGAGCGCGAGCGCTGGGCCGAGCGCCGTCACGGCCAGCACGCCCGCCGCGGCGATCACCAGCGTGCTCGGCGGGCCGGCTTGCGCCAGCAGGCGCGCGGTCGCGGCGCCGGCGGTGGCGCCTACCAGGCTGCCCGTCCACACCAGGCTGTAGAGGCGCTTCGCTTCGCCGAGCGTGTAGAGGTCGCCGAGCACCATCCAAAACTGCAGCACGGCCAGGCTGCCGAGCAGCCCGGTCCACACGTAGAGCGCGTAGATCTCGAGCGGGTGCTCGCCGCGCAGCAGCAGCCAGAACAGGAACGTCACGACGGCGCCCGCGCCGAGCAGCAGGCTGAGCCCGTACGGGCCGCTCGCGCGCCTTCGGCCCCACGGGACCTGGGCGAGGCCAACGGCGGAGGCGGCGATCGCCAGGTAGACGAACGCCAGGTGCGACGCCGGCAGCCGCGCCAGGAACAGCGCGTCTCGCGCCGTCTCGAGCAGCGTGTGCCCCGCGAGCGTGCCGAAGATGGTCAGGAACGCGGCGACGGTGCTGCGCTTGTGCTCGGGGCGCACCTCCGACAGACGCATCTACGCCATTATCGCTATACTGTGCGACCGATGTCGGAGCTGATCGCAGTCGTGGACGACCTGATGTTCCTGAGCCGCATCCGCGAGGCGGGCCGCGCGGCCGGCATCGAGGTGCGCGCCGTGCGGGGAGCCTCCGAGTTGCTGGAGGCCGCTCGCAACGACGCGCGCCTGGTGCTGGTGGACGCCGACAGCGAGCGGCTGCCGTGGCCAGCGGCGATCGCGGCACTGCGGGCCGACGCCGCAGCCGCAACCCTGCCCGTCGTCGCGTTCGTGAGCCACGTTCGCGCGGACCGCGCCGAGGCGGCCCGGCTGGCCGGGGCGACCCGCGTGCTCGCACGGTCGGCGTTCGTGAAGGAGCTCCCCGAGCTCGTGGCCCAGGCCGCCCAACCCCGCGCGGAGGAACCCGTCTCGTGAAGAAGACAAAGGCACTCGCATCGCTCCTGGCAGCCGCGGCTTGCGTCGCGTGCGGCGGCTCGTCGGCCCCGCGGACGGCCGCGTCGGCCGCACCGCCGGACTCGGGCGACCTCAAGCCGATCGGGACGCGAGAGGCGCCCGCCTCGCCGGCGCTGCCCCCGGGGCACCCGCCGATCGGCTCCGGGGCAGCGGCAGGCCCCGCCTCGAGCCACGCGCAGGCCGGCGTCTCTGGCACCGTGGCGCTCGCGCCGAAGCTCGTCGCCGGGCCCGGCGACGTTCTCTACCTGATCGCGAAGCAGGGCGCCACCACGCTGGCGGTCCGCCGCATCGAGAAGCCCGCGTTCCCTCTCGACTTCGAGCTCACCGGGGCCGACGCTATGGTGAGCGGCGTCGCGTTCGAGGGGCCGGTGGACGTCGTGGCTCGCCTGTCCCGGTCCGGAGATGCGATCCCCGCGAAGGGAGATCTCGAGGGCGTGACCAAGGGAGTCGCGGTCCCGGCTTCGCGCGTGACGATCACGATCGACACGACCCGGCCCTAGTCGGGCGCGTTGCCCGGACGATCGTCGCAGGGCTACGCGACCAAACATGACTGAAATCGATGCCTGAGGCGCGAGCCAATAGCACTGTCACTATTGACAGGCTTCCCGCCCCAAGGCTCCCTGTGGTAGCCTCCGCGGCAGGGTCGGAGTCTCGCTTTTCCGCCCCGCGTTGATCCCTTGATGTGACGCCGGGACGGCTCTCACGGGCCGGCTCTGGCTGTCGCGCGTGCACACCGGAGGACGAAATCATGAGCAGGAAGTTCACGGCCAGCCTCGCCGCTGCCCTCACCCTGGGCTTGCTGGCGGTTACCACCGCCTCTGCCCAGCAGCACAAAGCGACGCGGCTCGGGAACCCGGCCACTCGCTTCGCCGCGCCCCTCAAGAAGGCCGACGACCTTCGAGTGCTGCTGCGCTCGGAGAAGATGAAGGCGGATGTCGCCGCCGTGCTCGCCGAGGTGGGCTGGGCCGGCGACCTGGGCGATCTCGATCGCGCCGCGGCCACCGCCGAGGTGAGCCCGATCGCCATCGCGCCCGGCACGCGCCTGCCCTTCATGGCGGCACGCAAGAACCGCAAGGCCTACGCGATGAAGGACGTGCTGTGGGCCGGCGCCAAGCCGATCGACGCCTTCGGCTTCGAGTTCTCCTCGAAGTGCGTGCGCTACCGCCTGGTCACCCCGAAGGCGTGCAGCAACTTCTGGGTCGAGGAGATCGGCAAGGACACCACGGACCCCAAGTGCGCTCCGGCTCCGCCGCCGCCCGTCGTGAGCGTCAGCGGGGCTTCCGAGACGTGCGTGACGCAGCCCGTCGAGTACGCGGTCACCGTCCAGAACGCGCCGGCGGACAACAAGGTCCAGGTGTTCGTGAACGGCCGCGAGCTCGTCTCCGACAGGCTCACGAACGGCTCGTTCCGCTTCACCTTCACGGGCGCGGCGACCCCGGGCAACTACGAGGTCAAGGCCGTCTCGGGCGGCCAGAGCGCGACCAGCACGGTCCAGGTCAAGCCCTGCGTGCCGACCTGCGGCATCACCGCGAGCCCGCTGCCGGCCAAGGCGGGCAAGCCCTTCACCGTCGACCTCTCGGGCTCTCGCGTCGCCGCCGGCGTCAAGGGCGGACTGAAGTCGGCGAGGGTCGAAGTACTCGACTCCAAGGGCGCCGTCGTCGACACGTTCGAGATGGGCGCCGACCTCACCCGCAACAACGTCGTCATCAAGAAGGGTGGCATCCACACCCTGCGCGCCGTGGTCACCGACGAGGCCAGCCAGGTTTCGACGAACGCTTGCACCGCGCAGGTGGACGTCAAGGGCGGCATCCCGATCTTCGTGGGCGGCTACTTCGGCAAGGAGCGCCTGACCCACGACGAGGCCGGCGACCACGACGACATCGCGGACTTCGCGGCCTTCTCGCGCTGCGCCCCGCTCGCCGGCCTGGCGGTCGGCATCCAGCCGATGATCGGCGACAAGGCCCAGTTCGAGGCGGCGCTCGGCGTGAAGTTCGCCTTCGACGACGACTCGCACACCACGCTGTTCGGGGATGCCGCGCTCAACCGGATGCTCGACAAGGGCTTCTTCGGCGGCGGCGTGAGCTTCTGGGACATCGGCAAGGACTCGTCCGGCGTCGGCCTGCTGCTCCAGGGCGGCTTCGACCTCGACAAGGACGGCAAGTGGCAGCTGGTCGGCCAGACTCGCGTGCCGTTCTTCAACCAGCTCGACGACATCGACAACAACTACCAGCTCTGGGGCGGCGTCCGCTTCCGTCCGAACAGCTGGAAGTAGTCGACCTGTAGCCGATCGGGCCTCGCGGCCCTGAAGCGCCCTTGCCGGCCGCTCGCCGGCAAGGGCGTTTTTCCTTTCTCCGTCGACCTTCCCCTCCGGGAAAATCGACGCGCTGCGTCCGTCTAGTGGCGGCGGGTCGCGCTACACTTCAGGTCGCGCGCCAGCCTCACCTGCGCCCCTGAGCGAGCCCATGGACGAGGACACCCACGCGATCAGCGGCTCGCCGCCGCTGCCGCCGCGGCCCGGCCTGTTGCGCCGGCTGCTGGGCGGCTTGCGCCGCTCCAGGCGCGCTTCCGGGCTGCCCTCCTCGATCGGGCGCTACCGGGTGCTGCGCAAGATCGGCGAGGGCGGCATGGGCACGGTGTTCGAGGCCGAGGACGAGGTGCTCGGCCGCCGCGTCGCGATCAAGCGCCTGAAGGCGGCCGACGAGTCGGGCCGGCGCCGGTTCTGGCGCGAGGCCCGCGCGGCCGCGCGCCTGGCGCACCCCAACGTCTGCCCGCTCTACGAGGTCGGCGAGGACGCCACGGGGCCGTTCCTGGCCATGGAGCTGATGGCCGGCGAGCCGCTCTCGGCCAGGCTGAAGCGCGGCCCGTTGGAGCTCGGCGAGGCGGTGGCGCTCGGATCCGGCATGCTCGCCGCGCTTCAGGCGATCCACGCCGCCGGCCTCGTCCACCGCGACCTCAAGCCCTCGAACGTCTTCCTCACGCCGCACGGGCCGCGCCTGCTCGACTTCGGCCTGGTGCACTCCCTGAGGCGCGACAGCGTCTCCACGGAAGTGACACCGACTCCCGGCGGCCTGCCGGAGAGCGACGACTCGCTCACCGGCTCGCAGCTGATCATCGGGACGCCCGGCTACATGGCGCCGGAGCAGTTCCTGAGCGGAGCCGTGGACGCGAGGACCGACCTGTTCGCGGTCGGGGTGGTGCTCTACGAAGCGCTCGCGGGGCGACGGGCCTTCGCGGGGCGCACTCCCGTCGAGCTCTTCAACGCCACGCTGCACACCCCGCCCCCGCCCCTGGGCGAGAAGCTCGCGCACCTGGACGGCGTGCTCCAGCGCGCGCTCGCCAAGGAGCCCGCGCGACGCTTCACGACGGCGCAGGAGATGGCCGAAGCGCTCCACGCGGCCGCCTCGCCACCGCCTTCTCCCCCGCCGGCGGCGAGAACGGCGGCCGAGCCCTACGAGTACCTCGCCGGCAGGCAGGCGGAGCTCGCCTGGCTCGACGAGCGGCTGAAGGCGGCGCTCTCCGGCGCGGGCAGCGTCCTGTTCGTGACCGGCGAGCGCGGCATCGGCAAGACCGCGCTCGTGGGCGAGCTGCTCCGCCGTGTGCGCGGCTCGGGGACCCCGATCACCGTCGTCGCCGGCCGCTGCCTGGAGCGCCAGGGGCCGGGTGAGGCGCTGCAGCCGTTCCTCGACGCGATGGGAAGGCTGTTCGGCACGCCCCAGGGGCGCGAGCAGGCGGTCGAGCTCGTCAAGACCTGGGCGCCCACGGTGGGGGTCCTGATGCCCGCCGCCCTCGTCCCCGACCCCGACGGCTCGCTCCACCGGCAGACCGCGGGCGCCACGCGCGAGCGGCTGATCCGCGAGTCGGGCGATTTCATGGAAGCGGCGACACGCCTCTACCCGGTGGTGATGCTGCTCGAGGACTTTCACTGGGCCGACCCGACGAGCGTGGAGCTGCTGTGCCACCTCGGCCGGCGCAGCGTGCGCCAGCGCATCCTGATCGTCTGCACCTGCCGGCCCTCGGAGGTCGAGACGCAGAACCCGATCCTCCACACCGGCATGCTCGACCTGCGGACGGCCGGCCACGGCCGCGAGCTCGCGCTCGGGCCGCTCTCGCCTCCCGATGTCGAGCAGTGGCTCCACCATCGCTTCCCGAAGAACGACTTCGCCGCCGAGCTCGCGCCCTTGCTGTGGGCCCGCGCCGAGGGCCGGCCGCTCTTCGTGCGGGGACTCGTCGAGCTGCTGGCCGGGCGCGGCGACATCGCCGCGGACGACGGCGCCTTCCGGCTGGCACGCCCGCTCGCCGCCCTCGACCTCGAGCCCTCGAAGGACGTGATGGACCTCGTGCGCGCGCACCTCGCCACGCTGCCCGTTCCCGACCGCGAGCTGCTGGCGGTGGCGAGCGTCCTCGGCAAGGAGTTCTCGAGCGCCATCGCGCGCGCCGTCGCGGGCGGCGACGAGCTCGCCGTCGAGGAGCGCCTGCAGCGCCTGTGCCGCGTGAGCCGCGTGCTCGAGTCGCGCGGCGAGGACGACCTGCCGGACGGCACGCTGGGCACGCGCTACCGCTTCGCCCACGGTCTCTACCAGCGCGTGCTGTACGAGGATCTGGTGGCGCCGCGCCGGGCCGAGTTCCACAGGCGCGCCGGCGAGCGGCTGCTGCGCTGCTGGGGCGAGAACGCGGCCACGCAGGCCACGGAGCTGGCCGAGCACTTCGAGCGCGGTCGCGACTTCGGCCGGGCGGTGCGCCTGCGCATGCGCGCCGGCGAGAAGGCGGCGCGCACCTTCGCCGGCGACGAGGCGCGCGAGCACTACACCCGGGCGCTCGAGCTGGCGGGCCGGCTGCCTCCAGAGGAAGGACGCCCGCTGGAAGTAGCGCTGATCGGCCGGTGCGCCGCGGTCCGGCTGCTGCAGGCCCGCTTCGACGAGGCCGCGCGCGAGTACCAGGCGATGCTGGATCGGGCCCGCGCCGCGCGCCTGCCGGCCGCCGAGTGCGAGGCGCTCACCGCCCTGTGCAACGCGCACTTCTTCGAGCAGCGCCTGCCTGAGATGGCCGCCCGCGCCCGGGAGGCGGTCCAGACCGCGGAGCGGATCGGCTCGGCCCACCAGCTCGCCGAGGCCCGCTGCCGCGCCGCGCTGGTGCTCGTGCTCGAGGGCCGGCTCGACGCCGCCTGCAAGGCGCTCGACGCGGCGATCGCGGACGCGCGCCAGTGCGGCTCGCTGTTCGCGCTCCAGATCGGCCTGGGCTACCGCGGCTTCGTCCACTACTGGCAGAGCGAGTTCGAGGCGGCCGAGGTCCTCCTGTCCGAGGCGCTCCTGCTCGCGGAGGAGCGCGGGGACGGCTTCGAGGCCTTCCTCGCCCGGCTGCTGCTGGGCCTGTCCCGCGCCAACCGGGGCCGCCTATCGGAGGGCCTCGCCGACTTCGAGCACGCGATCGTGCTGGCCCGGCGCAACGGCGATCGCTACTGGGAGCCCCGCCTGGTGAGCCACCTGGGCTACGTGCACCGCGAGCTCGCCTCGATCGCCAAGGCCCGCGCCTTCGACTTGCGCGCCCTGGCCCTGACCCGCGCCAGCCCGTCGCCCTGGGCCCCGGAGGGAGACGCGCTCCTCAACCTCTGCATCGACGACATGCGCGCCGGCGACCCGGAGAGCGCTGCCCGCCACCTGGCGACGCTCGAGGCCGGCTTGCTCCAGAGCGGGTGGATGCGCTGGATGAACGAGCTCAGGCTCGAGGCCGCTGCCGCCGAGCACCTCGTCGCCCGCGGCGCCTACAAGGCATCCGTCGAGCGCTCCCGGCGGCTCCTGCGCCTCGGCCGGGAGCTGCGGGCCCGCGGCTACGCCTGCACGGCGGCCCGGCTGCTGGGAGAGGCGGCGCTCGCCGGCGAGGGCGAGCCGCGCAAGGCGGCGGTGCGGCTCGAGGCGGCGCTCGGCGCGCTCGCCACGCTGCCAGCCCCGCTCGAGACCTGGAAGTCGCGGCGCACGCTCGGGCTGCTGAAGCGAAAGCTGGGCGACGCCGCCTCCGCGCGCCGGGCCTTCGGCGCGGCAGCAGCCGACGTCGACACGATCGCGCGCGGCGTCGACGACGCCGCGCTGCGCGAGGGCTTCCTCGCGAGCCCCGCCGTGCGCGAGGTGCTCGCGGAGGCCGGCCGGGTCTGACGGCCCTGGAGCACGAGGCGCCGTCAGCCCTCGTCGCGGTGCACGGTCCCCGGCGCGAAGGCTGGCACGCACACGGCGACGTACTCCGCGCCACCCTCGTGCGGCGTGCTGTAGCGCACCCACTCCCCGCCCGGCGCCACGACCGCCTGCCCGGCCTGCACCTCGAGCGTGCCCGCCCGCGTCTCGACGCGCAGCGTGCCGCGCAGCACCAGCGTGAACTCGTCGAACTCCGGCGTCTGCCCCGGCTCGACCCAGCCCGCGGGGCTCGTCATGCGCGCGACGCTCGCGGCCGACGTGCCGGAGTTGACGAGGCCCACGAACTCCTCGATCCGCTTCGGCTTGTTGCCGGCCGCCTGGACGATCGTCGGCTTGTCGATCAGCCGGGCCAACGCGCTAGCCGTTGAAGTAGAGGTACGCCACCAGGATCAGCGCGAGCGTCACGCACGACCAGGCGACCTCGGTCGCGCCCCAGCTCGCGCGCGATTCGCGCCGATGTTCCTCGGTCATCGTGGCGAACGTCAGGTCCTTCAGCTTCTCCTCGGGGGGCGGCTCGGTCATGTGGCTCACGATCACCATCGCCGCGGCCGACACGAAGAAGATCAGCACACTGTAGTACTGGAAGTAGATGTTGTTGACGATCCAGAGCAGCGAGCCTTCGGCGTAGCCACCCTCGTAGCCTGCCAGTCGCAACGTCACCGGCGTGTCGACCGCCAGGCGGAAGAGCCCCATGACGAAGCCCACGCCGAGCGCCGCGAGGGCGCCCTTGGCGTTCAAGCGCCTGAAGAAGACGCCGAAGAAGAACACCGTGAAGATCGGCGGGGCGAGGTACCCCTGCATGCCCTGCAGGTAGTCGTAGAGCCCGACGGCGCCGCGGATCACGGGGATCCAGACGATCGCGATCAGCACCATCACGCTCGTCGCGACGCGCCCGATCCAGACGAGCTGGGCCTGGGAGGCGGCGGGGTGGTACTTGCGGTAGAGGTCCATCGTGAAGAGCGTCGAGCACGCGTTGAAGGCGCCGGCCAGCGAGCTCATGAGAGCCGCGAGCAGACCCGCCACCACCAGCCCGCGAATGCCCACCGGCAGAACGTGCTGCACCATCAACGGGAAGGCGGCCTGCGCCTGCGCGTTCACCACCTGACCGCTCGCGTCGAGCAGCGTCTGCTGCAGCGCCGGGATCTTGCCGCTCTGCGCGAGCGCCACCGCCAGCATGCCGGGGATGATGAAGATGAAGACGGGCAACAGCTTCAGCAGCGAGGCGAAGATGGTGCCGCGCCGCGCTTCGCGCTCGCTGGGCGCGCCGAGCGTGCGCTGCACGATGTACTGGTCGGTGCACCAGTACCAGAGGCCGATGATCGGCGCGCAGAACAGCATCCCGAGCCACGGGTAGTTGCCGTTGAAATACCAGGCGATGCGGGACGCTTCCTTCACCGGCGCCCAGGTGCCCTCCATCCCTGCCGGCACGAGCGGCTTCCAGAGGTTGAACATCTCCGAGGGCAGCGCGGCGCGGAACGCGCCCCAGCCCCCGATCGCCTCGAGGCCGTACCAGGTGAGCACGGCCGAGCCGAGCACCAGGATCGCCGTCTGCACCGCTTCGGTGTACGCGACGGCCCGCATCCCACCGAGCACCGTGTAGAGCCCGGTCAGGATCACGACCGCGAGCGACCCGAGCCAGAAGCTGTCGAGCTCCATGCCGCCTAGCGACAGGCGCAGCTCGGGGACGAGCGCGCCCGACACGATGCCGCCCGCGAAGATGCCCACGGCGATCTTGGTGAGCACGTACGCCACCAGCGAGATCACGGCCAGCACCGTGCGCGCGGTGGCGTTGAAGCGGCGCTCCAGGAACTCCGGCATCGTGTAGACGCGCGAGCGCATGTAGAACGGCACCATCACCCAGCCGAGCACCAGCAGGCACCAGGCGTGCAGCTCGTAGTGCGCGAGCGCCACGCCGCTCGTGGCCCCCGCGCCCGCGAGGCCCACGAGGTGCTCCGAGCCGATGTTCGAGGCGAAGATCGAGGCCCCCACGATCAGCCAGCCCAGGCTGCGGCCCGAGAGGAAGTAGTCCTCGGTCGTGTCCTTGCCGCGCAGGATCACCCACCAGGTGAGCCCGAGCAGGCCCAGGAAGTACCCCGCGATCACCAGCCAGTCGAGAGTTGCCATGGCTCCTGTCCTCAGGCCTCGGCGTCGCGCCGGGCCTTGCCTCCGTCGAAGAAGAACGCGAACAGCAGGATGATCACGAACGCCATCGAGGCCGGCCAGAGCCAGATCGACGTCCAGTCGTGCGTCACGACCTCGCCCGCCTGGCGCGCGTAGCGGTCCACGACCGGGCCCGAGACCCACGACCCGATCAGCATCCCCACCCCGTAGGTGACGAGCGTGATGAACCCCTGCGCGCTCGCCTGGATCGACTTGGGCGCCGCCTTGTCGACGTAGATCTGGCCGGTCACGAAGAAGAAGTCGTAGCAGACCCCGTGCAGCAGGATGCCGAGGTAGAGCATCCAGACGAGATCCGAGGCGTTGCCGTACGCGAACAGCAGGTAGCGCGCCGCCCAGGCGGCCATGCCCGCGATCAGCATCCACTTCACGCCGAGGCGGCGGAAGAAGAAGGGCATCACCAGCATGAAGGCGACCTCGGACACCTGGCCCAGGCTCTGCTTGCCGGCCGCGTTCTCCATCCCGCTCTCGTTCAGGAACGGGTTCGTGAAGTTGTAGTAGAAGGCGAGCGGGATGCAGATCAGCAGCGAGCCGAGCACGAAGATCGCAAACGAGCGGTCCTTCATGAGCGAGAGCGCTTCGAGCCCCAGCACGTCGCGCACGGTGACCTCGCGCCCGAGCGACTTGGGGGGAGTGTGCGGCAGGAAGAACGCGAACAGCCCCAACGCGAGTGAAGCCCCGGTCGCTATCAGGATCGGAGTGGCCGTCGGCTCCACCTTCAGCCATCCGACGATCAGCCCCGCCACGATCCAGCCGACAGTGCCGAAGAGGCGCACGGCCGGAAACTGCTTCTCCGGGCTCGCCATCTGGTTGAAGGCGATCGCGTTCACGAGCGCGAGCGTCGGGTTGTAGCAGAGCGCGTACAGCAGCAGCACCCAGAAGAAGGCCCCGGGCGTCGTGACGGTCGAAACCCAGTAGAGCAGCACCGCGCCGACGAGGTGCAGGACGCCGAGCAGCTTCTCGGCGGCAAAGAACCGGTCGGCGATCATGCCGATGACGAACGGGGCCACGATCGCGCCCCAGGGCATCGTGCTGTAAGCGAGCGCCGTCTCGGTCCCGGTGAAGCGCAGACCCTGGAGCAGGTAGGTGCCCATGGTGACGAAGTACGCGCCCCAGACGAAGAACTGCAGGAACATCATCGCGCTGAGCTTCACGCGCACGGCGGGCGACAGGGTCTGGCTCATTTCAGAACCGCCTCCTCCATTAGCGCCTGCGATTGCAGCTGAGATGCCGCGAGCCAGCCTGGCCTCCGCGGCGATGGCCGAGAACTTACCACAAGCCGGGACGGTCCCGCGCCGGTTCGGCCTTGCCCGGGACGCGCTTCCCGCAATAGCATCCTGGACGGAGGAGATCATCATGCAGAGCCCTCGTTCCGTCCTCATCGCGGCGCTCGCGCTCGTGGGCACAGGCGTCGCCACGCAGGCCGCGGCCGCCGAGCCGCCGGCGGGATTCGTGTCGCTCTTCAACGGCCGCGACCTCAGCGGCTGGGAAGTCCCCGCCGGCGACAACGGTCATTGGAAGGTGGTGGACGGTGTCATCGACTACGACGCGATGAGCGAAGCCACCGGCGACAAGACGCTCTGGACCCACAAGGAGTACGGCGACTTCGTGCTGCGCGTGGAGTGGCGGATCAAGGAGACGCCGTACGTCAACCCGAACGTCCCGATCATCCGCAACGACGGCAGCCACAAGAAGGGGCCCGACGGGAAGGAGATCAAGCTCTCGGTTCCCGACTCCGACTCGGGCCTCTACCTGCGCGGATCGAGCAAGTCGCAGGTCAACATCTGGTGCTGGCCCACCGGCTCGGGCGAGGTCTACGGCTACCGGATGGACGCCAAGCTCCCGGCATCGGTGCGCGCGGGAGTCACGCCCCGGGCCAACGCCGACAAGGACGTGGGCGAGTGGAACGCCTTCGAGATCACGATGAAGGGCGATCGCCTGAGCGTGGTCCTCAACGGTGTGAGCGTCCTCGAGAACGCCGAGCTTCCGGAGGTGCCCGCCAGGGGGCCGATCGGCCTGCAACACCACGGCGCGAAGAAGGACGGGGTGTGGACGAGCCCGCCCTCGCTCGTGCAGTTCAGGAACCTGTCGATTCAGGAGCTGAAGTAGGGGGCGGTTGGAAGGCTGGCGGACCGGAACGGGGCGGGGCCGTCCGGGACGGGCGGGACCGTCAGGAGCGCGGCGGGACCGTCCGAAACGAGGCGGGACCGTCAGGAACGGGGCCGGACCGTCAGGAACGGGGCCGGACCGTCCGGGTCAGGGCGGGACGGGCCGAAACGAAACGGGGCGGGACGGAAGACGACAACGGAAAGCGAACGGGCTTTCGGGCTGGCTTTACGGGGGGCTGAGCGCCCCCCGCGCCCCCGCTGTCAGGGACACACCTGCGCCACGCGGTCGACCTGTTGCTTGAGGGTGTCGAGGACCTGTTGGCTCGTGGCGGCCTTCGCGTTCGCGCGAGCCTCGTCGATCGCCCGGTAGGCCTCGGGCACGAGCGGCTTCGCCACGGCGCAATCCGTCGCGTTGCGCACGACCTCGTTCGCGGCGGCCGAGGCGGCCTTCATGATCTCCTGGTCGCTGCCCAGGTTCTCCATCGACTTCTGCTTCTCCTCGCAGGCGACCGACGCGAGCGAGACGACCAGCACCGCCAGGACTCGCTTCATGCTCCCTCCGCAGGACCGGCCCGAGCATAACCGACTCCGAGCGTGCCGGGCCACCGCGCTTGACGGGGCCGCCGCTCGCGCCGAGACTCTCCGCGCATGAGGAGCCTGCTGACGCTCTCGCTCTCGGTCCTGCTCGCGGCCGGCGACACGCAGGCTCCGCCCGCGGCCCAGGCGGCGCCCGGTCTCCGCCTCACGGACGTGACCGAGGCGTCCGGACTCGATTTCGTCCATCGGAGCGGCGCGCGCGAGCACAAGGACTACATCTTCGAAGCCAAGGGCGGCGGCGTCGCGGCGCTCGACATCGACAACGACGGCTGGCAGGACGTCGTGTTCGCCCAGGGCTCGACGCTCGAGGAAGCCAGCAGGCGCGAGAGTCCCGGGCCCGCGGTCTACCGCAACCGCGGGGACGGCACGTTCGAGAACGTCACGGCACGGGCCGGGCTCACCCGGCGCGGCTGGGGCATGGGCGTAGCCGCGGCCGACTTCGACAACGACGGGTTCACCGACCTGTACCTCGCCAACCTCGGCCCGGACGTGCTCTACCGCAACGACGGCGACGGGACCTTCACCGACGTGACGGCCGACGCGGGCGTGAACGTCCCCGGCTGGAGCGCGTCGGCGGCCTTCTTCGACGCCGACCGCGACGGCCTGCTCGATCTGTACGTGACGGGCTACCTCGACGCGGGGCCCGACAAGTTGCCCGGGGAACGCGGCGGCGGCACCTGCCAGTACCTCGGCGTCCCCGTCTTGTGCGGCCCACGCGGCATCCCGGGCGCCCCCGACGCCTTCTTTCGCAATGCCGGGAACGGCCGCTTCGAGGAGCGGAGCGAGGCGTCGGGTGCGGTCGACCGCGAGCGCTACTTCGGCCTCGGCGTCGTCGCAGGCGACCTCGACGGCGACGGCGACGCCGACCTCTACGTCGGCAACGACGCCACGCCCAACCTGCTGTTCGTCAACCGCGGCGACGGGCGCTTCGACGAGCGGGGCTTCGCGAGCGGCCTCGCGGTGAGCGGCGACGGAAACGAGCAGGCGAGCATGGGGGTGGACGCGGCCGACTACGACAACGACGGCCGCCTCGACGTGTACTCCACCCATTTCGCGAGCGACTACTCGACGCTCTACCGCAACCTGGGCGGCATGCAATTCGACGACGTGACGGCCCGCGCCCGGATTCGCGACACCAGCTGGGTCAGCTGGGGCACGCGCTTCGTGGACCTCGATCACGACGGCTGGAAGGACCTCGTCAAGGTGAACGGGCACGTCTACCCGCACCTGCGCGAGCCCGGGGGCGAAAGCTACGAGCAGCCCGCGCTCACCGTGTACCAGAACAACCGGGACGGCACGTTCCGGCAGGCGCTCGCGGAAGGCGGGAGCGATGCCGCAAAGCCGGTGGTGGGCCGGGGCGCCGCCTTCGCCGACTTCGACAACGATGGCGACGTCGACGTTCTGGTCGCCTGCCTCGACTCGCGCCCGCTGCTGCTGCGCAACGACCGGGAAGGCGCCGGCCACTGGCTGATGCTGCGGGCGCTCGGCCGCGCCAGCAACCGCGACGGCATCGGCGCGCGCGTGAGTGTGCGAACCGGCTCGCTCGAGCAGACGTGGGAGGTCAAGCGCAGCGTCGGGATCTTCTCGGCGAGCGACCCGCGCGCGCACTTCGGCCTCGGCGCCGCGACGAAGGTCGACGTGCTGCGCGTCGCGTGGCCGAGCGGCAAGGTGCAGGAGTTTCGCGACGTCGCGGCGGACGCCCACTACCTGCTGGACGAGGAGCAGGGCCTGGCGCGCGAGCCGATTCGCGGACGCTAGCCCGGGATGATCTCCGGCCGGGCGGGCGGCCCGGCCTACTGGATCTCCACCCAGTGGCGGCCGGCGTAGAGACGGCTCTTGCCGTCCTTCGTCACCACCTGCAGCGGCACCGGGCGCGCGATCTCGGCATCGTGGGACGCCGGTGCTTCAGCCACCTTGGCTCCGCCGACGTCGTACACGAAGAGCGTGCCGGGGCCCTCGGGCGGCTGCGGCTTCTTGAGCCCGAAGCCGTAGGCGCCGGCCGGGACCTTCGCCGTGCCGAGCGTGACCGGCCGCTCGACGATCAGCATGCCGATGTACTTCGCCTGGATCTCGGCGCTGTAGCCGGTGGTGTCGAGCAGCGAGAACACGAGGCGCTTGCCGTCCGTGCCCTTGAGCATGACGGTGTTGCGCTTCTGCGTCGGGATCGAGTTGCCCTCGAGGTAGAAGTCGCGCACGTAAGCGCCGTCGAAGGCCTTCCCCTCGAGCTTCTCGACCTGGGCCGCGGCCGGGACGGGTGCGAGCGCCAGGGCGGCGGTCGCGCAAAGCGCCGCGATGCCGGACGACAGGATCTGCTTCATGGGTCTCTCCTTTGATGACGCGGTTGGCGACATGAGGATACTCCTCTACCGCTCGACGACGGTCACGGACAGCTGTTGTTCCGCCCCGCCGCGGCTCAGGACGACTGGCACCGTCTGGCCCGGACTCAGGCCGCGCAGTATGGCCGAGAACCCCGCGAGGTTCGCGACGTCCTGGCCGCCCACCTTCAGGATCACGTCGCCCTCCTGGACCCCGGCTTTCTCGGCGGGCGAGCCGGCCGTGACACCGGCCACCTTCACTCCGGGCCCGGCGAAAGCGAAGTCCGGCATCGTACCGAAGCTCACGCGGCGGCCCTGGGCGGGCGGACCCGAGGCTCCGGACGCCGCGGCCGGAGGGGTCGCAGCCGGAGCGCCGGCCGGCGAGGCCCCCTTCATCGACGCGATCGTGTTCGTGAGCGGCTGCTCGCGCTCACCGAGGTAGACGATGCCCTCCTTCACGAACGTGGCCACCTTCACGAGCCCGGGACCGTCGACCTTGTCGGCGGTGTCGCCGGGCCGGTGGTAGTCGGGGTGCGGGTCGGTGAAGACCTGCACCGCGGGCACGCCCTTGTCGATGAAGCTCTTCTGGTCGGAGGACTCGAGGCCTTCCGGGATCATGCGGCCCTCGACCCCCGTGACGAAGCCGGCGCCGCGGAAGATGTGCTGCCACTCGGAGGCGCTGCCGGTCGCGAGGATCGAGACCTTGCGGTCCTGGAGCCGTCCGACCGTGTCGAGGTTGATGACGCCGATCGTCTTCTCGAGCGGGAAGGGTGGATGCTCGACGTAATGGCGCGAGCCCAGGAGCCCCGCTTCCTCGCCGGCGAACGCGACGAAGACGAGCGTGCGCTGTGGCTTCTCGCCGGCGGCGATCGCCCTGGCCAACTCGAGCAGCACCGCGACGCCGCTCGCGTTGTCGTCGGCGCCCGGGTGGAGCTTTCCTTCGTCGCCCTTGTGGACGTCCGGCCAGCCCCGGCCCAGGTGGTCGTAGTGGGCCGTGAGAAGGGCCGACTGCCCCGCCCACTCGGACTTCGAGCCCGGCAGCACGCCGATCACGTTGCGGAGCGCCGTCGGTGCTCCCGAGGGCGAGCGTGGCGTCGTGAAGGACTGGAAGTACGACCCGCCGTCGCCTCCCGGCTGCAGCCCGATCGTCTTGAACTGCGCGGCCAGATAATCGGCGGCAGCCTCCAGGCCCTTGGTTCCGACGCCCCGCCCCTCCCGCTCGGGAGCCGAAAGCCAGGCAACGTGCTCGAGCAGCGCCTTCTGCGAGAAGGCGGGCGGCAGCTCGGCGAGGGGCCTGCGGGGCGGGAGCGTGAGCGCCGCCACCGCGGCCTTTCGCTCGGCGGCCGGCCGCAGGTCGACGCGCAGCGGCGAGTCCGTGGGCGTCCACTGCCCCTTCAGGACGTTCACCGGCTCGTCGCCCTCGAAGCCGAGGTAGGAGTACTTGCCGTAGTGCGGCAGCTTGCGGCCCAGGCCGGGGAGCGCCGCGAGGCCGTCGGCGAAGATGAAGCCCACGGCCTTCTCGAGATTCGCGGGATGGCGGCGGACGATCACGCCGACGTGCCGGGCGAGCGGCATCGACTCGCGGTCGACCGCGAGCTTCTGGCCGTCGAGCGTGTAGTCGTCGGCCGACGCGAACACGCGCGACGCCAGGGCGTTACCCCGGCCGAGCACCCACACCGCGCGGTCCTTCGGCAGCTCGCGGACCTCGGCGTCCGTACGGATCTCCGGCTGGTGGCTGTCGCTGCGCCAGCCCTCCACGAGGGCGCGGTAGGCCGCCTGTTCCGCGGCGGGGGCCGCGCCCGGCAGCACCGCCAGGATCTTCGGCTCGCCGAAGAGCTGGCCGATCGACGCCGGCGTCTCGCGCGGGTCGAGCAGGCGGAAGACGTCGAAGGACGGGTCGACGTGAAGCGCGAGCGGCAGCGCTTCGGCCGCCACGCTGAAGGCCGCCTGGGCCGCGTCCATCCGCACGCTCGCGCGCGCCGGCGCGCCCGTCGTCTGCACGAGCAGCGGGACGTCGAGCGCGAGCGGCGCACCCGCCTGCGTCTGCTCGAGCCTCCCCGTCACCTCGTACCCGCCCTCGGTCTTCGCGCGCACCGTGGCGCCGGACACACGCAGCACGGCGGCTCCCGGCCGTTCGACGTGGTCGGCAAAGAGCCGGCCCAGGTCCTGCTTCAGGACGCCCTCCATCCCCTTGCGGATGTCGGCGAAGGAGGCCTGGCGGCCGCGGTGCTCGCGGTAGAAGCGCGCCGCCCACTGCCGGAAGCCGTCGTCTCCGAGGCGTTGGCGCAGCATGTGGAAGAGCATCAGCGTCTTGCCGTAGCCCACGGCCTCGGTTGCGGCGCTGTGGCGCGAGCGGAACTCCGTGAGCGGGAAGTCGCGCCCGTCCTTCACGTAGTTGCGGTACTTCTGCAGCGTGTCGCGCCGGTACGCCTCGCCCTGCCCGCGTTGCTCCTGGATCAGGTGGTCCGCCATGTAGGCCGTCAGCCCCTCGCACCAGTTGCCGCTCGCGTAGTCCACGAACACGGAGTTGCCCCACCAGTTGTGCAGGATCTCGTGCGGGTAGGAGGAGGCCAGGATGAACGGGAAGCGGATCACCTGCGGCCCGAGCAGCGTGTAGGACGGCATGCCGTAGCCGGTCTCCCAGAAGTTCTCGACGAGCGCGAACTTGCCGTAGGGATAGGGGCCGACGAGGCCGCGGTACATCTCGATGTACTGCGCCGTCGCCTCCAGGTACTTCGAAGCGAGCGCGTCGTCCTTCTGCCGCAGGTAGGCGAGCGCCTCCACGGCTCCCGCCGCTTCGCGGTAGACGACGAGCGGCCCGCCCACGAGCGTGATCTCGTCGACGGCGCCGTGCGACTCCCAGCGGGCGCGGCCGCTAGCATCGCGCGAGGTGCCGTTGCCGGGGGCGATGACGTGCCAGCCCTCGGGCTGGGCCACCGTCACTTCGAACTCGACGAGCTCGCGGCTGACGTGCGGGTACCAGAAGCCGCTGCCGGCAAGATAGAGGCCTTGCTTGGAGACGACCCCCGTGGTCTCACGGAAGCCGCGGGTGTACTCCTCCTTCGGGTCGGAGAGGCCGAAGTCGAAGCGGCCCTCGTAGGCGACGCTCACGCGGCCACCGGTCGCCGGCAGCGCCACGCGGTAGCGCTTCAGCCTGCCCTCGGCGTACAGGTCGACGTTCCCGCTGTTGATGCCGAAGAACCGCGCGGCTCCCGCCGTGTCGGCGGGGACCTCCTGCGCGGGCGGCTCGGATGCCACGAGCTTCAGCGACTCGTGCAGCAGGAACTGCAGGTCGCCCGCCGTGGCGGCGCCGGCGGGCACGCTCAGCACGTCCTTGACCGACAGCCAGCCCCGCTCCGGGTCGAGGCTCACCTCGAGAGCGTGACGGACACGCAACGACGCGGCAGCAGGCGCGGCGGGAGGCGCGGCGGCCGACGTCGCCCGCGGCGGCTGCGCGGCCGCGAGCGCGGGAAGCGCGCCGGCCAGGGCGAGGCCCGCGCGGAGACGACGCCAAGATTCAAGACCTGACCCCGGCGTCAACGCGGCGCCTCCGTCGTCTTGTCGGAGGCCGGCTTCGGCGGCTGGCGGCGCAGGTGGACCGTCAGAGTTAGCTCCTGGCCGCCGCGCAGCACCTTGTAGACCACCGCGTCGCCCCAGCGCTTTCCGGACATCAGGCGGTTGGCGGTTTCCTTGTCGGTGTAGGGCGTGCCGTCGATCGACACCAGCTCGTCGCCCACCTGGAAGCCCGCCGCGGCGGCGGGCGACTCCTTCGAGACCATGATCACCTTGTAGCGCTCGCCGCTCTTCTGCTCGGGGGTCGAGAGGCCGACGACCGGGTAGAGCGGGTCGGTCGAGGGTGGCAGGCCCCAGACGAAGTCGGCGTAAGAGGCCTGCACCTTGCCGACGAGCGGCTCGCCCTCGTCCTCGCGGATTGGGACCGGGATCACGGAGGCCGTATTCCCGTCGAACCAGAGCCGCGCCTGGCGCTCCGCCCCGAGCCCGTACGCGACGTGCCCCGAGCCGACCAGCACCACCATGATCGCCTTCTCGCCGCCGTGCTTTTTCAGGGCCTGGAGCGCCTGCCAGCCCATCGCCGCGTCCCAGGTGCACTGGGCGCGGAACATCCCCTGGAACATGGCGTCGGGCATGCTGCCATGGAGCGCGTCCGACTCGCCGAAGAAAGCCCGGAACAGCTTCTGGTGCTCGGCGCTCTCGGTGTCGACGCGCGCCGGCAGCAGCGCCCGCTGCTCCGGCGTCAGCGCCTCGAAGCCCTTCGTGCGCGCGGTCTGCACGACGTCGCGCGGCACGTTGACGCCGAACATCCGGATCCCGTTCTCGCGGGCGAACACGAAGATGTCCCGGTAGTAGTTCCAGTGGTAGCCCCAGCTCTTGTACCAGTGGGACTCGTGGAGGAACGCCTCCTCGCCGAGCGCCTTGTCCGCGCTCCAGCGGTCGAGCCACTGCTGCTGCTCGGCAGTGGCCGGGTACATCTCGAGACCGATCAGCACCTGACGGCCGCGCGCGTGCAGCTCCTGAACCACGCGCAGCTGCACCCTGTGGAACTCCATGTCGGTGTGGCTCTCGCCCACGAACAGCAGCTTGACGCCGTCGAGGCGGGCGGCGAGCTCGGGCGGCGTGATCGTGTCGCCGCGCGCGGAGTCGGTGATGCCGTCGAGCACCAGGCCGACCTCGCGGTCGCGCCGCGCCGGGTCGCCGATCGGGAGGTTGAGCGCGCGCTCGTCGGCACGCGCGGCGGACGCGGCACACGCCAGCAGGAGTGCAGCTGCCATCGTGGATCTGGTCACTGGAGCACCTCGAAGTAGAGCACGCGGCGCGGGAGCGCCAAGGCGCAGCCTACCAGACAGGTCGGCCTATGGCAGCCGCCGCACCTCTGACGCGGGACCCGACCGCCTCACTCGGCGCCCGATTCGCGTCTGGTAACATCCCCCGCCGTCACTCCCCCACGACCGGAGGCACCCCATGACCCGCCATTCATCCGCTCGAGCCCGGATCGCACTCGCCCTGACCGTCGCGTCCTTCAGCGTCGGCCTCGCCGCTGGCCAGCCGAAGCCCACGCCGGCCACCGCTCCGCCGGCGCCGCTCGAAGCCAGGCTCATCCAGGGCCTGAGCTGGCGCTCGATCGGCCCGTTCCGCGGCGGCCGCGTGACGGCCGTGGCGGGAGTCGAAGGCCAGCCGCAGGTCTACTACATGGGCGCGACGGGCGGCGGCGTCTGGAAGACCACGAACGCCGGCACCAGCTGGTCGCCCGTGACCGACGGCCAGGTGAAGACCGGCTCGGTCGGAGCCCTGGCCGTGGCGCCCTCGGACCCGAACGTCGTCTACGCCGGCATGGGCGAGAGCTGCATCCGCGGCAACGTCTCGCACGGCGACGGCGTCTACCGCACGACCGACGGGGGCAAGACCTGGGCCCACGTCGGCCTGCGCGACACGATGCAGATCGGCCGCATCCGCGTCCACCCGCAGGACCCCGACCACGTCTACGTCGCGGCGCTCGGCCACACCTGGGGGCGCAACACCGAGCGCGGCGTCTTCCGCTCGAAGGACGGCGGCAAGAACTGGTCGAAGCTGCTGTACGTGGACGACCAGACCGGCGCCGTAGACCTCGCGATGGACCCGGCCAACGCGCGTGTACTGTACGCGGCCTTCTGGCAGGCGCAGCGCACGCCCTGGAGCCTCGACAGCGGCGGCCCGGGCAGCGCGCTCTACAAGACCGTGGACGGCGGCGAGACCTGGAAGAAGCTCGACGGCAAGGGCCTGCCGAAGGGCCCGTGGGGCCGCATCGGCGTGAGCGTCTCGCCCGCGCGGTCCGAGCGCGTCTACGCCGTGATCGAGGCCGAGGAGGGCGGCGTCTTCCGCTCCGACGACGCGGGCGCCACGTGGCAGAGGACGAACGAGGACCGCCGGCTACGCCAGCGCGCGTGGTACTACACGCACGTCTACGCGGACCCGAAGGACGCGGACACGCTCTACGTGCTGAACGTGCAGTTCTTCCGCTCGAAGGACGGCGGGCGCACGTTCCAGGCGCTCCGTACCCCGCACTCCGACAACCACGACCTGTGGATCGCACCCGAGGACCCGCGCCGCATGGTCGAGGGCAACGACGGCGGCGCCAACGTGAGCTTCGACGGCGGCGAGAGCTGGTCCACGATCGACAACCAGCCGACCGCGCAGTTCTACCACGTGGTCACAGACGACCAGTTCCCCTACCACGTGTACGGCGCGCAGCAGGACAACTCGACGGTCGCGATCGCCAGCCGCACCTCCGGCTTCGGCATCGGCGAGCGCGACTGGCACGAGGTGGCAGGCTGCGAGAGCGGTTACATCGCGCCGAAACCGGGTGACCCCGACGTGACCTACGCCGGCTGCTATGGCGGCTTCATCGGGCGCCTCGACCGCCGCACCGGACAGCAGCGCGCGATCACGGTCTGGCCCGACAACCCGATGGGCTGGGGCGCCGAGGGCATGAAGTACCGCTTCCAGTGGACCTTCCCGATCGTGGCTTCGCGCCACCAGAAGGACGTGCTCTACGCGGCGGGCAACGTGGTGTTCCGGACGACGAACGAGGGCTCGAGCTGGGAAGCCGTCTCGCCCGACCTGACGCGGAACGACAAGACCAAGCTCGGGCCGTCCGGGGGGCCGATCACGAAGGACAACACCAGCGTCGAGTACTACGGCACGATCTTCGCGCTCGCCGAATCGCCACGCGACGCGAAGGTGCTCTGGGCCGGCTCCGACGACGGCCTCGTCCACGTGACGCGCGACGGCGGCGCCACCTGGACGAACGTCACGCCGAAGGGCCTGCCCGAGTGGTCGCGGATCAGCCAGATCGACGCCTCCGCACACGACGCGGGCACGGCCTGGCTCGCGGTGAACCGCTACCAGCTCGACGACTACCGGCCGTACGCCTACGTCACCACCGACTTCGGCGCGACCTGGCGCGCCATCGCAACCGGCCTCCCGGCCGACTCGTTCGTGCGCGTGGTGCGCGAGGACACCGTGCGCCGCGGCCTCGTCTTCGCCGGCACCGAGACGGGCGTCCACGTCTCCTTCGACTCCGGTGCATCGTGGCAGACGCTGCAGCGCAACCTGCCCGCCGTTCCCGTGACCGACCTGGTGGTGAAGGACGCGGACGTCGTGATCTCGACCCAGGGCCGCTCGTTCTGGATCCTCGACGACATCGCGGCGCTGCGGCAGGCGAAGCCGGAGCTGGCCTCGGCCGCGGCGCACCTCTTCACGCCGTCCCCCGCCTTCCGCTTCGGCGGGCCCGAGGGACGCGGCGCCACGGGCAAGAACCCGCCCTACGGCGCGCGCCTGCAGTACCTGCTGAAGGACGCCCCGAAGGACGGCGAGGAGATCAAGCTCGAGATCCTCGACGCGAAGGGCGCGCTCGTGCGCGCGTTCTCCTCCAAGGAGGAGAAGACGGACGAGGACCGCGATCCCGAGCGCGAGGCGTTCTTCGGGCCGCCCGCGCCGAAGACGCTCCCGGCCAAGCCCGGCCTGAACACGTTCAGCTGGGACCTCCGCTACCCGGAAGCCTCG
This sequence comes from uncultured Acidobacteriota bacterium, assembly GCA_964568755.1. Taxonomy (GTDB): domain Bacteria; phylum Acidobacteriota; class Vicinamibacteria; order Fen-336; family Fen-336; genus DATBSL01. Next base: position 42,091 of record CAZMRX010000004.1, read on the forward strand.
AAGTTCAAGGGCCTGATCCTGTGGAGCGGCCAGACCGCGGGCCCGCGCGTGATCCCGGGCCAGTACCAGGCGCGCCTCACGGTCGCCGGCCAGGCGCAGAGCCAGCCGTTCGAGGTGCGCAAGGACCCGCGGATCGCGACGAGCGACGCCGACTTCGCCAAGCAGCAGGAGCTGCTGCTGAAGATCCGCGACAAGCTCACGGCGAGCCACGACGCGATCACGCGCCTGCGCGGCGTGCGCGACCAGGTGAAGACGGCCACCGAGCGCGCCAAGGGCACGGACGCCGAGAAAGCGATCCAGGAGGCGGCCGACGCGCTGTCGAAGAAGCTGACGGCGGTCGAGGAAGCGCTCTACCAGACGAAGAACCGCGCCAGCCAGGACCCGCTCAACTACCCGATCCGGCTCAACAACAAGCTGGCGGCGCTCGGCGGCACGGTTGCGAGCGCGGACGCCGCGCCCACGGCGCAGTCGTACGCGGTCTACGACGAGCTGGCGGCGAAGATCGACGCGGAGCTCGCGACCCTGGACCGCGTCCTGGCCGACGACGTGCCTGCCTTCAACCGACTGGTGCGCGAGAAGGACGTCCCGGCGGTGCGCCTGGCCAAGCCCTGACCGCTGTCGGGCTCAGCACCATGGGACGGCACGTCCGCAGACGCGACTTCCTCGCCCGGACCGGCGCGGCGGCCGCGCTCGCCGCCGGCTGCCGGCGTCGGTCGAGCGGCGGGCCGATCGTGCTGCGGCTGTCCCACTCGATGGCGGCCGGCAACACCGCCCT
>CAZMRX010000005.1:0-42373 GCA_964568755.1 uncultured Acidobacteriota bacterium
TGAAGTCGGTGCGGGACTCGAGGTTGCCGGCGGGGTCGTAGGTCATCGACTCGCGTTTGCCGTCGGGGAGGACTCGCCCCGTCTGCCGTCCGAGCCTGTCGTACAGGAACCAGGTGGTGTGGCCGTTGGCGTCCGTCTGGGTGAGTCGGTTGCCGAGCTCGTCGTAGGTGTAGCTCGTCCGCTGCTTGACCGCGTCGACGACGGCGGTCAGTCGTCCGAGCGCGTCGTACTCGAAGCTCGTCGTCTTGTTCGCCTGGTCGGTCTCGCTGGTCCTGCGCCCCAGCTCGTCGTAGCCCGTCGTCGCCTCCGTCGGCGGAGCGATACCGTCCGCTGAGGGGAAGATCGTCTTTGTCCGGCGGTTGAGAGCGTCGTACTCGTAGGTGGTGACGTTGCCCTTGGCATCCGTCACCGTCTTCTGGTTGCCGTTCGCGTCGTAGCTGAAGACGGTCCGGTTGTTCAGCGGATCGACGACCGCGCTTCTCCTGCCGGCTGAGTCGTACTCGTACCGCGTCGTCTTGCCTCTCGCGTCCTTCGTCGCGATCAGCCGGCCAGGAGCGTCGTAGCCGTTCTCCGTGAACGTCGCATCGGCATAGGTCGTCATCTTCAGCCGGCCCAGGCTGTCGTACTCGTAACTCGTCGTCCGTCCGCCGCGGTCCTTGCTGGCCGTACGCCGGCCTTCGGCGTCGTAGCCGTGCTCGTCCGTCGTGTTGTCGGGATGGGTCGTCTTCTTCAGGCGGCCCATCTCGTCATATTCGTACGTCGTCTTCCTGTTGAGCTTGTCGTAGCTCTCGACCTGGCGGCCGAGGGCGTCGTAGACCATGCGCGTGAGGCTGGCGTCGGGATCGGTGGTCGTCTCGAGGCGGCCGTTGTGGTCGTAGGCGTAGGTGGTCGTCAGCTGTTCCGTGCCCGAAGGCGAGCACACGGGTGGGGCGGCCGTGGTGCAGGTGTAGAGCGTCCGGGTGGTCGTCTGCGTCAGCCGGTTGCCGGCGTTGTCGTAGGTGTGGTTCGTGGCGTGGCCGGTCGGGTCGGTCTCCTTCTTCAGGCGGCCGTAGCTGTCGTACTCGTAGCGCGTCACCTGCGGGCTACCGCCGACCGTGACCGTCTGCGTGAGCACGTTGCCTCGGGAGTCATAGCTGTAGGCCGTGACGTTGTTCAGTGCGTCCGTCGTGCGTTCGAGGTTGCCCTTGGCGTCGTAGACGTTCGTGGTCGTGTTGTTGAGGGCGTCGGTCGTCGTCAGCACCTGGCGGGTCGCGTTGTAGGTGTAGCCGGTCGTGTGGCCGAGAGCGTCCGTGGTGCTGAGCAGGTTGTCGCTCGAGTCGTAGCTGTAGCTCGTCGTCGGGATCGGGTTGGGCGGGTTCGCGGGGTCGTAGGGCTCGGTCTCGGTCAGGCGGTTGTTGCGCGCGTCGAAGCTGCGGACGACGATCCGGCCCTGCGGGTCGGTCTCGCGGACCACGTTGCCGCGCTCGTCGTACTCCAGCACCCGCTGCGCGCCGTTGCGGTCTTTCACGATCTCCTGCCGTCCGACGAGATCGTGCTGGTATTCGATCCTGTTGTTGAAAGCATCCACGTGCGCGATCAGCCGCCCGCTCGGGTCGTACTCGTTCCGGATCGGCGTGCGGCCGAGCGGATCCTCGATCGTCTCGAGGTGATGGGCCGGCTCGTTCAGGTAGCCGAAGCTCGTCGTATTCGTCTCGCGATCCGTCACCGAGGTGAGGTCGCCGTTCGCGTCGTAGCCATAGACGACGCTCCGGCCCTGCGGGTCGGTGATCCGCGTGATCCGGCCCTCGCCGTCGCGCTGGAACACGACCCCCAGCGTCGACCCGCTCACTTGCGGATGGTGCGACGAGATCCCGAGCGGCGTCATCGTCAGCACGTTGCCCGCTCTGTCCGTCAGGCTCTTCAGGCCGGCCGTCTTGTCCACCACGAACACCTGGCCGTCCGGGCTCGTGTACTTGTAGAGCGCCGGGTCGAGCAGGCTGTAGCCGGTGTTGAAGAGCTGTACCGGCCCCGGCCAGGAGCCGACCACCTCGACGACATCCGACCCCATCAGCTCCAGCTTCCCGAGCGTCGGGCCGACCGCCGCGAAGCTCACGGTCGCCGTGTCGATCGGGGCGAACGACTGGCAGTTGGGGGGGAGCGTGGAGAAAGCGGCGCCGGCACGCGACAGCCGTACTTCAAACTCCTGCACCCTGCCGTCCGGCAGCGTCAGCGTCACGACCGGTGGGGCGGTCGGCTGCAGGCAGTACGTCGGGAACGCGCTCGCCGTTGCCGTGCCGTACCACGCGAGCCCCAGCGTCGCCGCGGTCTGGACCCGCACGTTGCTGACGTCCAGCCTCCACCCGTACCCGAAATCGCCCTTCTTCTTGTCCCGGCTGTCGTACGTCCGCGTCACGCGGATCGGCTGGCCCGCCACCGGCACTTCCAGGTCCACGAAGGCGACGGTGAAGTTGCCGACCTTCAGGTTGTCCCGCACCACCACGATCGTCGCCGCCCGCGCCGTGCGTCCACCGTTGTCCGTGGCGCTGAGGCGGACCTCGTGGAGCCCGTTCAGCAGCAGCGACGGGTCGAGCTGACCGAGGACGGCGTTGGTTGCGGTCGTGGCCCCTCGCGCGAACACCGTCCAGTCACCCTCACCGCGGAGCCGGTGCTCGAGCGTCCACGCGAAGAGGTCGCCGCTCGTGACGGTCCCAACGACGTCCGTCGGCTGGCTGAGGCGCGCGCCGCCCGCGGGCGAGACCAGCTCGACGCTCGGCGCGGGGCCCGCGGCCGTACCCGGGTTCACGGCGACCTGAAGCGTGTCGCTGCCGCCGAGAGCGCCGTCCGTCACGCTCAGGCGCAGCGTGTAAAGACCAGGGGCGTCGAAGAAGGCCGTGGTCGCGGCCGCGTGGCTGTCGCCGAAGCGCACCGCGGCCGGGCCGCTCGCGAGCGTCCAGTGATGGACGAGACTGGCGGGCGCCGGCAGGCCGTCGTCGCTCGCCATGCCCGCGAGCGCGACGGAGCCGGTGGGCAGCGTGATCGCCTGGCTCGGGCCGGCTTCGACGGAGGGAGCCTGGTTCACGCGTGCCACCGTGAACGTCACCTCGTCGGCCGCGCTCAATTCGCCGTCCGTCGCGCTGAGGCGCAGCGTGAAGTCGCCGTCCGCTTCGAAGCGGACGGTGGTGCTCGGTGAGGCCGGGTTCTCGAAGCTCACGGTGCCGGGGCCGCTCACCAGGCTCCACAGCGCGCTGAGCGTGCCGCCGGCCGGAAGCCCGTCGTCGCTCACCTGGCCGGCGAGCGTCAGCAGGGCGGACGTCACGGGACCGTCGAGGCCCGCGCTGACGCTGGGCGGCCGGTTTGCGGGGTCCGCGACGACCTCCACGTCATCGCTCGCCGTGAGCGTTCCGTCGGTGGCGGTCAGTCGCAGGACGTAGCTGCCCGGAGTGCCGAACGTCACGCTGGTCGTCTCGCTGGCCGGGTTCGCGAACGCCACCCCGCCGGGACCGCTCACGACGCTCCAGGCCGAGCTGAGCGTCCCGCCGGCGGGCTTGCCGTCGTCCGTGACGGACCCCGCGAGCGTCGTGCCGAGGCCCAGCGCGCGCTGGTCGGGGCCGGCGCTCACCTGCGGCGCGGCGTTGGCGGGCTCCAGCACGACCATGACCTCGTCGCTCGCCTGCAGCTCGCCGTCGCTGGCGCTCAGGCGGAAGACGTAGCTGCCGACGGCCGAGAGCTGCGCCGTCGTGGCGGGGGACGACGGATTCGCGAACGTGACGGGCCCTGGGCCGGAGACGACCGACCAGGTGGTTGTGGTGGTGCTGCCCGCGGGCAGGCCGTCGTCGCTCGCCGAGCCCGCGAGCGAGGTGCTCGTCGTGGGCAGGCTCACGACCTGATCGGGTCCAGCGCTCACGACAGGCGCCGTGTTCGCGGGGTACACCGTCACTTCCACGAAATCCGTGGTCGTGAGACGCGAGTCCGAGGCCTCGATCCCGAGCCGGTAAGGACCCGCGAACGGGAAGGCCACGCTCGTCGTCGGGGACGTGGGGTCGGAGAAGAGCTGCGGCACCGTGCTCGGGTCGAGCGGCCCGGCGTAGAACCAGCGCACGCTGAGGGCGGCGCCGAGCGGGAGGCCGTCGTCGTCCACGGTCGCCGTGAGCACGAGTGTCGTGTTCGGCAGCGTGGCCGTGCGGTCCGCTCCGGCGTCGACGCTCGGCGCCTGGTTCAGGAACAGCCCGGTGTCGTGACGGTTGTTCTCCTCGTTGCACTCGCCGATGGTGCCGACCTGGTCGCCGGCGTCGTCGGCGACGATCACGAGGGACGCCTGCGCGGCACGATCGCTCGGGATGCGGAGGACCACGTCTTCGTAGTCGCCTGCGGCGAGCGCGCGCGTCGTCTGGGCCGAGACGAGGTGGGGATACCCGAGGCGCGGGTCGCCGTTGTACGCCGAGACGGGGACGCCGGCGTTCACCGTGCCGACCCCTGCGTTGCCGATCCGAACCGTGAACAGCAGATCGCCGCCGCTCTCGCTGCGGCGGGCGAAGGACGCGGTCAGGTCGGCGGCGGCGAATGGCGACGCTCCGGACGCCGCGCCGTTGGCGCGCCAGGCGTTCTCGCCTGCAGGGGCATGCTCGGACTGGCTCCAGGCGGCGCTCGCCCGCACCCAGCCGTCCCGCGCCTCACCGAAGACACGCACTCCGCTCGCGGGGCTGCCGGTGCAGGGGTAGGAGCCGAGCACGATCTCGGCCTTGCCGTCGCCGTCCATGTCGGCCACCGCCGGGTAGGCGTAGGCGCTGCTGCACGAGCCGGTGGGCATTTGCCCCACGACCGAGCCGTCGCGGCCGCTGCGGACGTGGAGCCCGGCCGGGTCGGCCAGTACCAGCTCGGCCGCGCCGTCGCCGTCGAAGTCGAAGGCGGACGCGGTGGCGGGGACGAGCGTCGGCGACGCGGTCGTGGCGCTCCAGCGGACCTGGCCGTAGGCCTCGACGACGTGGTAGTTCGGCCAGCGGCCGACGCCGATCTCCGGCTGGGTGTCGCCGTCCAGGTCGGCGATCGTGAGGGTCGCGAAGTTGCTCGAGCCGGGCACGACCAGCGGGCCCCAGCGGACGCTGCCGTCGTGCTCGAGCAGCCACAGGTTGTTGCCAGCGACCACGATCTCGAGATACGGGTCGGAGTCGAGATTGGCGACGGCGACGACGCCGTCGCCGACGGCCGGCAGCGACCACAGCAGGGTGCCGTCCGCGCGGTACGCGGACGCCCCGGCGATCACCTCGGGCGTGCCGTCCTGGTCGAGGTCGGCGGCGACCGAGCGCGCGCCCGTGGCCGGCGAGCGGCCCAGCATCGGCCCCGTGCCGGTCCAGCGCAGCGTGCCGTTGCCGTTCAGCACCTGGCGGCCGACGACGATCTCGGCGCCCCCGTCGCCGTCGAGATCGGCCAGGAAGGGCGCGCCCTGGCCGACGGCGAGCTGGAGCGGCGCGCTCCGCCACTTGAGCGTGCCGTCGTGCTCGAAGGCGAGCAGCTGGTTGCCGGCTTCGGCCACCGCGACGATCTCGGGCCGAGAGTCGCCGTCGATGTCGCCGATCGCCAAGTGCGCCGCCGGGTTAAGGTCGTTCGCGGGGTCGAGCACGGAGAAGACCGGCTGGCCCGAGCGCCCGCTCACCGCTCGAAGCTGGCCGTCCGTGGTGGTCGAGGCGGTCTTCAGGCTGGCGAACGCCACGTCGGCCACTCCGTCGGCGTCGAGGTCGCCCACCACAGGTGTGGTGAACACCGAAGCCGTCGTCCACGCCCACTGCTCGCGGAGCGTGAAAGGCGGCCCCGCGGGGCGCACCTGACACGCCTCGCCGGCGCGCGCGGCGTTGTTCGTCTCGTCGGACTCCGCCACTGCGGCGGCGGCGTCCACGAACGCCCGCACCGGGCTGCCGAGGAACGACAGCGATCCCGACACGGGCGCCTCGACCGTGAGCGTTTCGAGCGGGCCGAGCCCGGAGAGGGTGGCCTGGCCGAGGACCACGTCCGCGGCTCCGAGCGCGCCGTCGCCGTCGCGGTCTTCGAAGAAGGCGACGTCGAGCGCCGCGGCGACCGGAAGCTCCGACTGGTTCCGGATGCGGGCCGAGGCGATTCCGGACAGGACGAGCGTCTTCGGATCGACGACGAGCCCCGCCACGTCGACGTCCACGACGGTGAGGTCGGGCAGGCCGGATCCGGCCACGAGGGCCCGGCCGCCGTCCTGGAGGTTGTTCTGCTCGTCCGACTCCACGATGCGGCCCTTCAGGCCCCCGGCGTCGTCGGCTGAAGCGAAGACCGCGGAGCGCGTGGTCGTCGAGCGGGGAAGGCTCAACGTCACGTCCTCGTGCTCGCCGGGGTGCAGGTAGCGGGAGGTGGCGATCGTTCCGAGCCTTGGCGCCCCGAGTCGAGGGTCGCCGTCGTAGAACGACACCGGCACGTCGGGCCCGACGACGCGGGCGCCGCCGTTGCCGATCCGGACCACGATCTCCCATTCCGTCGCGGTGTCCGTGATCCGGAGCGCCGAGGCCGTGAGGTCGGGCTGCGGGAAGGCGCAGCCGGGTGCGCCGTCCGTCTGCAGGGTGGCCTGGGCCCAGCGATGACCCAACGCCAGATTGCGGTTCTCTTGCAGCGGCACGCGGCCGTCGTCGAGGATGTTGGTGACGCTGTAGGCGAACTGGTTCCAGAGCGGACGCGCCTGCGCCCACTGGCCCGCCGCCTCGCCGTAGACGCGGACACCCGGAATGGCGCCGCCGAAGAAGTTGTCGGTGACGACGACCAGCTCGGCCTCACCGTCGCCGTCGACGTCGGCGACCACTGGAGATTCGGAGCCCGTACCGGACGCGGTGCGGTCACGGAAGAGGATCACACCGTCGCTCCCGCGATAGATGCGAATGTCCACGTGATCGCCGTACACGATCTCGGAAGCGCCGTCGCCGCCGAAGTCGAAGGCAACCGAGCCGGTCCCGGTGGTGCTGTCCTCGACCGGCGCGCGCCACTTCACGGCGCCGTCGGTCTCGAAGACGCTGAAGTAGCGGTGGCCGGCAACGGCCACTTCGAGGGCACCGTCCCCGTCGAGGTCGGCCACCGTGGGCGGGCCCGCCCACAGGGCGGTGTTAGAGGGGTCGGTGTGGATAGGTCCCCACTTCACCTGGCCGGTGTGCTCGAGAAGCAGCACCCAGCCACGCGATACCAGGACGATCTCCGGCTCGGCATCGGCGTCGAAGTTCCCGGCTCCGGCGTAGCCGTCCTGGACCGCAACCCCGCCTGCAAGAGTCGTGTTGCGCCACAGGACCTGCCCCTGGGAAGGCCCCTGGCCGACGTAGACGGTGTTGCCGGCGACCACCTCAGGGCGACCGTCCAGGTCGAGATCGACGACGATCGAAGCGGCGCCAAGGTCTCCGCCACGGCCCGGGCCAGCGCCGGTCCAGCGCAGCTGGCCTTGATTCGTCAGCACCTGGCGCCCGATCACGATCTCCGGCACGCCGTCCGCATCCAGATCGGCGATCGAAGGCCCGCCCCACGAGGGCTGGTCGGCGAGGATGGCGCTGCGCCACTTGAAGCTGCCGTCGTGCTCGAAGGCGATCAGCGTGCTGTTGTTCTCCGCGCCTGCCACGATCTCGTAACGGCCGTCGCCGTCGATGTCCGCGGCGGCCGGCCTGGTGGCGCCGTTCAGGCCAAGCGCAGGGTCGGTGACGCTCCAGATCTCGCTCCCATCCCGCCCGTCGACGGCTCGCAGGCGTGCCTGAGTGGCGTAAGCGACTGGGCCGAAGTACGAGCTCACGAACACCAGGTCCGGGACAGCGTCGCCGTTGACGTCCATCACCACGGGCGGGCCCAGGACGCGGTTCGAGCTGGGATCGACGCTGGGCGTGGTCCAGGTCCACTCGAGGCCCACGTTCCAGGCGGCCGCCGGGCGCGGCGCGCCGCAAGGGGGCGACGAGCTGCCGTAGTTGTTCGTCTCGTCGAGCTCCTCCACCGCGAGCGCGCTGTCCACGAAGGCGTGGACGAGGTTGCCCGCGAACGTCACGCTCCCCGCGACGGGGACGGGCACCACCAGTGTGGCGGACCCGTCGAGACCCGTGACGGCTTGCTCGCCCAGGACTGGATCGGCGCCCGCGTCGTAGGCACCGTTTGCGTTCCGGTCCTCGAACAGCGTCAGGAGGAAGGGGCCAGCGGCCGGGCCCGTGCCGGCGTTGGCGATCTCGACGCCCGCCGAGCCGGTGAGTACGAGCGATGCGGGATCGACCACGATCGTCGAGGCGTCGACGGCCCTCACCGTGAGGTCAGGGGAGGCGGTCGCGGATCCGTAGAAGACGGTCGTCTCGTCGGCCGCGGAGAGCGCGCCGTCGCTCGCGCTCAGCCGGAGGGTGTAGCTTCCGGGCGTCTCGAAGGTGGCGTTTGTCGAGGTGCTGGCCGCATCCCCGAATGCGACCGGACCGGGCCCGCTCACGACGCTCCAGGCGTGGCTGAGCACGCCGGCCGGTCGGCCGTCGTCGGCCACAGCGCCCTCGACCAAGAGTGTCGTCTCGGGCTGCCGCAGCGCGCGGTCGGGGCCGGCGCTCACGACCGGAGCGAGGTTGGGTGGCGGAACCTCCGGAGTGACCGTGACGATCACCTCGTCGCTCGTCGAACCCAGCCCGTCGCTGGCCGTCAGCCTCAGGCTGTAGACGCCGGGCGCCGTGAACGAAGCGGTCGTCGAGGCGCGCGTCGCGTCGCCGAATCCGACCGGACCCGGTCCGCTCACCACGCTCCAGAGCTGGGTGAGCGAGCCGCCGGCGGGGAGCCCGTCGTCGGTCGCGGCGCCGGCGAGACTCGCCACCCCCGGCGGGGCCGCCACGGCCTGGTCCGGCCCGGCGGCGACGACGGGCGGCCGGTTGACGCTGAACGACCACGCAGGGCTGCCTCGCCAGGCGCCGTGCGGGTCGCGGGTCACGACGCGCCAGAGGTAGACGTTGCCGTCGTCGGCATCGGTGGCCTCGTAGCTCGAGGCCGACTGTCCCGCGGAAGCCAGGGGGAGCTGGCCGACGGCATCACCCAGCAGCCAGAGGTCGGCCGGAGGTGTCGCGAGCTTGTTGTTGGCCCCGCCGAAGAGGATCAGCCGGTTGGCGCTCGGCGACCAGGCCGCGGCCGCCCCGAAGCGCCCCGCGGGTGGACGTCCGGCATCGACGCGCACCCACTCCGCGGCGCCACCCATTCCGTCCCCATCGGAGAGCAGCCAGGCGTCGGAGAACACGTAGTTGAGGCCGTCCTCCACGCCGCCGGAGGTTCCGCCGTAGACGAGCAGTCGGCGAGTCGCCGGGTCGAAGGCGGCCGTGTGGCCGAAGCGGCCTGCGGGCCCCGCGGCCGCAGGCTCGAGCGGAGTCCAGGCCGGCGCGGCTCCCATCGCCTCCGTGAGGACGTGAGCGTCGGCGAGTGCTGTGCCGTTTTCGTCTCGCCCTCCGAAAAGGACGAGCCGGCCGCTGGAGGCGTCGTGGCTCAGGCTCGCGAGGCTGCGCGCGACCGGCAGCGTGCCGGAGGGCTCGAGGGCGCGCCAGGCCGGAGCGCCGAGCCCGTTGGCGCCCTCGAGGACCCAGGTGTCGGCGAGGATCGGCCCGGCGACTCCAGCCGCCCCCCCATGGACGAAGAGACGGTTGCCGACCGGGTCGTACGCGACGGCGGCGCCGAAGCGGGCCTCGGGACCGGCTGCGCTCAGCCGGCTCCACTCCGGGGTCCCGCCCAGACCGTTCGCGTTTGAGAGCACCCAGGTCTCGGCCATCGGCGAGGCGCAGCTCCCGGGACATCCGCCGGAGACAATCAGCCGATTCGAGACGGGGTCGTAGCCGAAGCCCGCGTGCGCGAGCGGCCCCGGGCCGCCGACCGGCGAGTAGCGCTCCCACGCGGGCGCGCCGCCCGTGGCGCTCGCGTGGACGAGCACGTGCACGTCGGTGTCGGCCGGCCCGGACGCTGTTTCTCCTCCGTAGACGATCAAGCGATCCGCGGCCTCGTCGAAACCCGTGGCCGCGCCCGAGCGCGGGCCCGGACCCGCGCCGGCGGGACAGGCCGCGAGCCACTGCTGGCCGGCGAGCGAGAAGGCCCGACCGAAGTAGACGTCGTGGGTCAGGGTGTCCGCCGGGTCGGGGTCGAGCGACGACCACGACAGCGTCGCAGGCGCCGGGACCGATCCGCTTCCGTTCGCGGGGCTCCGCAGGCCGTGGGGAGCCGGGGACCGGTTCGGGCCGTCGTCGTCCGTCACGCTCACGACTGCCCGGTCGCGGCCCAGTGTCGCCTCGACCGGATTCCCGAGGAGGACTTCCAGCTCCTCGTCCCCTTCCGCGGCGTGGTCGCCGGCAACGGGGACGAGCACGGACCGGGTGGTTTCCCCCGGCGCGAACTCGAGCGTGCCGAAGCTCCGCTGATAGTCGCAGGGGCTGGTGGCGGTGCTGTCCGCGGTGACGTAGTCCACCCGCACCGGCCGGGCCCACGGCTTCGAGAGGTGGACTTCGACGAGGCCTCCGGTCGTGCTGTCGGTGCCCTCGGCGACGGACGTGTCGGTGACGGCGAGGGCCGGCGGGGGCTCGTCGTCGACGCTCACCAGCACTTCATCCGCAACGCTGAACTGCCCGTCGCTCGCCGAGAGACGGAGTCGATAAGCGCCGAGGGTCTCGAAGGTCGCGAGCGTCACGGGCTGGTTGGCTGCCGCGAAGGTCACGCTTCCCGGCCCCTCCACGACCGACCAGCCGATGACGAGGACGCCGGCCGGCCGCCCGTCGTCGCTCACCGAACCCGTGAGCAGCGCAGTCGTCGTCGGAAGCACGACCGACACGTCGGGACCCGCATCGACCACCGGTGCGGCGTTCGCCGCGCTGACCACGACGACCACCTCGCTGCTGGATTCGAGCTCGGAGTCGTCTGCCGTGAGGCGCAGTCGGTAGATTCCCGCAGCCGAGAAAGAGGCCGTCGTCTCGGCCGCGTCCGCCGGCATGAAGCTGACGCTGCCGGGACCCTCGACGCGGCTCCACTGCAGCGTCAGGGCGCCCGACGGCAGGCCGTCGTCCGTAGCGGTCCCGCGCAGGGCGGCGGTCGCGCCGAGGTCGATCGCCTGGTCCGGCCCGGCGTCGACCGTGGGCGCCTGGTTGGCTTCGCCGAGCGGGCCCGAGCCGACGAGGTGGAAGCCTGGCGGCCCGCCGGCGACGCCGCAGAAGTCCCGCGCGGCGCAGGCCTGCCGCTTGACGCGGTCGCGGTCGCGCTTGCTGTTGCTCTTCGGGACGACCACCGTCGTGCAGCGCGTGTTCGAGACGCCCTGGTAGGTCGCGGTCGCCGCGATCAGGTAGACGCGCCCGTCGCCCTGGCCGCTGCGTTCCTGGCGCAAGTAGAGATCCGGCGCGGCGATGCGGGCGTCGATCGCCGTGTCGCCGTCGCCCAGGCCGTCGGCCGGCTCGTCCGAGAAGACGGCGAGGCTCACGGCGGCGCGGCCACAGCAGGCCTCGCCGACGTCGACGCGAAGCCCAACGTTCACCAGCCGGTGATCGGGCGGCCAGAGCTCCTTTTTGGCGACGCTCACCCGAGGGATCTTGCCGTCCTGGAGGTTCTGACGGCAGGACCCGTGGCGGGACCCGTTGTGGCCGTGATCGCCGCGGTCCTTGCCGTGATCGTGTCGATCGTCGTCGCAGTGCTCGTCGTCGTCGTGATCGCCGCGGCCGCTGTCGTCGTGAGCGTGGTCGCGGTGCGAGTCACGCTCGCGGCCCGAGCCGTCGCCGCGCTCGCCGTGGCCGCCGTCCCGCTCGTCACGACCCTGGGCATCACGACCCTGGCCGTCGCCCCATCTGTCGTCCGAACCCTGATGCCAGCCGGCGTCGTATGAAGCCGCTTGCGCGACTGCGGGAGCTGCCGGCGCCATCGTCAGCGCCAGAGTCGACTGTGTCCAATAGACGAAGAGCAGCAGCCGGCTCGAAGCGCGGCCAAGCGTGCTGTGGATGTTCACGCGGTCCTCCCGCGCGGCTCATCCGAGGGTGGATGCCCGCTGTCCATACGTCTCTATGAAGCGAAGGCCCGAGGCTAAGAGAATCGGCGCCGCCAGTCAAGAGTGATGAGGGTCATAAACTGCATATAAACAACGACCTACGCGGAATATGCATATCCTCGCTACGGACTCGTCTCAGAGGCGATCCCTGCAGGGCTCGCGGCGTGCAGGGACTGCACTCTCGTCGGGCTCGGGTGTGCCTTGGTGCTAGCATCGGAGCCGCATGAGCGAGATCAACCGCCGTGACTTCGCGGCCGCGCTCGCGGCCGGGGTCGCCAGTCCCTGGTCAGCGGCGGCCGAGGCCAGTGGGGCTCAGCCTGGTACAGCCGTGGAGCAGGCTGGCAGCCTCACCGACGTCGGGGGGCTGAAGGTCGGTCACTTCACCGACTCACGGCGGCCGACGGGCTGCACGGTCGTGCTCGCGGAGGCGGGCGCGGTCTGTGGTGTCGACGTGCGCGGCGGGGCGCCGGGCACGCGCGAGACGGACCTGCTCGATCCGGTCAACACGGTCCAGCAAGTCCACGCCCTGGTGCTGTCCGGGGGTTCGGCGTTCGGGCTGGACAGCGCGACGGGCGTCGTTCGCTATCTCGAGGAGAAGGGGATCGGGTTCCCGGTGGGAGTCGGCAAGGTGCCGATCGTGCCGGCGGCGATCCTCTTCGACCTGGCGCTGGGCGACTGGAAGATCCGGCCCGACGCCAACGCCGGCTACGCGGCGGCGCGGTCCGCGTCGACGGCTGTCGTCGCCGAGGGCTGTGTCGGGGCCGGAGCCGGCGCGACGGTCGGCAAGCTGCGCGGGCTCGAGCGGGCGATGAAGGCGGGCATCGGCAGCGCCTCGGTCAAGCTGCCGAACGGCGCCGTGGTCGCTGCGCTCGTGGCGGTCAACGCCTTCGGCGACGTCATCGATCCCGGGACGGGGCGCCCGCTCGCGGGCTTGCGCACGCCGGACGGCAAGGCGCTGCGCGGCACGCTCGAGGCGCTGGTCGCGGGCGAGCGGCCGGGGCGGCCCTTGCCCGGAGAGAACACGGCGATCGGCGTCGTGGCCACGAACGTCGCGCTCGGCAAGAGCGAAGCCACACGAGTGGCGCAGATGGCGCACGACGGACTGGCGCAGTCGATTCGTCCGGTGCACACGCCCTGGGACGGCGACACGCTGTTCGCGCTCTCGCACGGCGCGGTCCGCATCGACGACGCCGCGCTCGTCGTCGGCTCGCTCGCGGCCGAGGTGGTGGCGCAGGCCGTCGTCCGCGCGGTTGTCACCGCGACGGCTTTGCCCGGGCTACCGACTGCCGCGGACCTCGGGCGGAGCTGAGGGCGCCGCGGGCGCCGCTGCCGCGGGTCATCCCGGCGAAGTGCGCAAGACCTGTGGACCATCGGTGGACGTCCTGTGAATGGCCTGTGCAAGAACCGACTCGCGGCTGTGGAGAACGCGTGGAGATCGTGTGGACATCGTGTGGAGAAGGCGCCTGTCGCAGTGGAAAACCGCGGCGCCGCGGTGGAAAAATGGCGCCCAACCGTGGAAGCCGTTGTGGAAATCCAGTGCGAAAGCGGGCTCCGTGCTGTGGATGACCTGTGGACGCTGCCGGCGATCCCCCGGATGGCGTTGAGAGGACACGAGTGACCCGATCCGATGCCTGGCTGCTTGGGGGAGTGGCATTCGGATCCGCGGCCATCCTTGCGGCGGCGGTCCTGGCCTCGATCTCCGGATCGCTCGGTGCGAGCCTCGGAACCGCCGCGCTCGCGGCGGGGGCGGTCGCTGCAGCCCTCGCGGTACGCTCGGCCAGCGGCCGCCCCGTGGCGCCCGAGCCGTGGACGGCGTGGCAAGGGCTGGCGCTCGCAGCGTTCGCGGTCGTGTCGGTTCGACAGTTCGGCTGGCTGGCCTTCGAGCGCGCGGGCGACCTGCTGACGCTGCTCCCGCACAACTACGGCGATCTGCCGTTGCACTGGACCTACGTCCAGCACTTCGCATCCGGCGCGAGCTTCTGGCCCGAGAACCCGATCCTGACCCAGGATCGGCTGCGGTATCCGCTCGGCGTGGACCTGCTCACGGCGGTTTTCGTCCTGCTCGGGGCGCGCCTGGAGCTCGTTCTCCCGGCCATGGGACTCGCGGGGGCGGCGCTCGCCGGCCTCGCACTTCGGCGTTGGGGTGGAGCCTTCGCGCTCGCGGGCTTCCTGTTCGCTGGCGGCTTCGCGGGCCTGAAGGCGCTGGCGACGCTGCGGCTGGCGGACGTGGACGCGCAGGTCGCGTGGAAGAACCTGTTCCTGGCGCTCTTCGTGCCCCAGCGGGGGTTCCTGCTCGCGCTGCCCGTCGGCCTGGTGCTGCTCTGGAGCTGGCGCTCCCAGCTGCTGCGGGGCGAGGCGCCGCCGCTGCCCGCGTGGATCACCGGACTGCTCTGGGGCGCGCTGCCGCTCGTCCACCTGCACACGTTCGCGTTCGTCTCCCTGATGGGCGGCCTGTGGGCGATCGCCTCGGGTCGTTGGCGCGCGGCGCTGCCGGGCCTCGGGATCGCGGTCGTTCCGGCCACCTGGGCGGTGCTGCAGGTGACGGATGGCTTTCGCGCGGCGTCGCTCGTGGGATGGGCGCCGGGCTGGGTGATCGGCGAGCAGAATCCGCTCGCCTTCCTGGCCTGGAACTTCGGCCTCTGGCTGCCGCTGGCTCTCACGGCGCTCGTCCTCGCGGCGCGTGCGCGACGCCACGCGGAGCTGCTGGTGCTCGTCCCGGCGCTCGCCGTCTTCGGCCTGCTGTTCCTGGTGCGGCTCGCGCCCTGGGCCTGGGACAACACCAAGGTGATGCTGTGGTGCCACCTTGCGATGCTGCCGGCGCTCGAGAGCGTGGCCCTTGCCCGCCTGCGGCCGCCGTTGCGGGCGGGGCTCGTGGTGCTGCTGCTTGCGACGGGCGTGTCGAGCGTGCTCTGGGGCTGCTTCGGACGCCTGCCGCGGCTCGTGGTGCTGGATCGTGTCGAGTACACCGCGGTCTGCGAGGCGCTCGCGCGCGTCGAGACAGCTCGGGTCGCCACGGCGCAGACGTTCAACCACCCGGTGGCGCTTTGCGGCCGCAAGATCGTGGCGGGCTACCCGGGACACCTGTGGAGCCACGGCCTCGACTCCGCGGCCGCCGAGGCGGGGCTCAAGCGGCTGCTGCAGGGCGAGGCCGGCTGGCGCGACGAGGCGCGAGTCCTCGGCGCGAGCCACCTGTTCTGGGGTGCGCGGGAGGCCGCCGCGTTCCCGGGCTCGCCCCGCCCCTGGGAGGAGGCGAATCCGCCGGTGGCATCCGGGAGCTGGGGTGCGCTCTACCCGCTGAACTGACGCGTTCGCGGGTTCCGATGTGTCAGCCGCGCCGCGTGAGGACCAGGCCGAGCGCGACCAGCACCACGGCGCCGCCGAGGAGGGTGGCGGGTCCGGGCGTCTCGCCGAAGAAGGCGAACGCGAGCAGCGAGGCGATCACCGGCTCGCCGAGCAGGAACAGGCCCACGGTCGGCGCCGGCAGCGAGCGCAGGGCGCGGTTCGCCAGCCCGTGGCCCCCGAGCGTCGGCACCACGGCGAGCGCCGTGAACAGCAGCCAGGTTCGCACGGGGTAGTTGCCGAAGCGCGTGCCGAAGGCCGCCATCAGCAGGGCGAGCGTCAGCATCGCGGCGCCCCACACCGCCAGCATGTAGGCCCGCAGCGGCAGGGCCTCGCGCAGGCCCCGGCCGATCACCTGGTAGGTCGCGAGCGTCACGGCGCCGGCCAGGGCCAGCAGGTTGCCGAAGAGCGATGCCGGCGAGGCGGCCCGCTCGCCGAGCGCGATCACGGCCGCTCCCGCCATCGCGATCGGGATGGCGATCTGCACGGCCAGAGGCGGCTTCTCGTGGAGGAAGACCCGCGACATCACGATCGCGAACAGCGGCGCCGTGTTCACGAGCAGCACGGACGCCGCCACGGAGGTGTGCGAGAGGCTGGCGATCCAGGTGGCGAAGTGGAGCGCGAGAGCGACACCGGCGACGGCAAGCAGCAGGCGGGGCCTCCGCGCGAGCGCCGGCCACGAGCGTCGCGCGTCGCCCCAGGCGAAGGGCGACAGGATCAGGGTCGCGATCGCCATCCGGTAGAAGGCGACGGCGAGCGGCGGCGCCGCGGCGAGCCGCACCAGGATCGCGCCCACCGAGACGAGCAGGACGGCGAGGATCAGCGTGACGTAGGGCGAAAGATTCATCGAGCGGCCGGCGGGATTATGGCAGAGTGCCGCTTTCGGGGAGGCACTCGTCATGGGCACGACACGCACCGGGAGATGGATCACCGCTCTTCTGCTGGCCACGGCCGCGCTGATTCCAGCCACGCTCCGCGCGCAAGCCCTGGCGGATGCGGCAGTCGAGAAGAAGGTCGACGCGCTTCTCGCCCAGATGACGCTGGAGGAGAAGGTCGGGCAGCTGAACCAGTACTCGACCATCATCGACCTCACCGGCCCCGCTCCCACGCAGGGCGAGCAGAAGACGATGTACGACCAGGTGCGAGAGGGCCAGGTGGGATCGCTCCTGAACGTGACCGGAGCCGAGGCCACGCGCAAGGCGCAGCAGCTCGCCGTCGAGGGCAGCCGCCTGAAGATACCGCTCGTCTTCGGCCTCGACGTGATCCACGGCTACCGCACGATGTTCCCGATTCCGCTGGGCGAGGCCGCCAGCTTCGACATGGCGCTCGTCGAGCGCTCGGCGCGAGTGGCCGCCACCGAGGCCGCGGCGGCGGGCGTGCACTGGACCTTCGCCCCGATGGTGGACATCGCGCGGGACGCGCGCTGGGGCCGCGTGATGGAAGGGGCGGGGGAGGATCCCTTCCTGGGAGCGCGGGTGGCGGCGGCGCGCGTCCGCGGCTTCCAGGGCCAGGACCTCGGCGCGGTCGACACGGTCGCCGCGTGCGCCAAGCACTACGCCGGCTACGCCTTCGCCCAGGCGGGACGCGACTACAACACGGTCGACATCACCGAGCACACGCTGCGCAACGTGGTGCTGCCCCCGTTCAAGGCCGCCGTGGACGCGGGCGTCGCCACGGTGATGAACTCGTTCAACGAGATCGGCGGGATCCCCGCCACGGGCAACGTCCACCTGCAGCGCGAGATCCTGAAGGGCGAGTGGGGCTTCCGCGGCCTCGTCGTCTCCGACTGGGGGTCGATCGGCGAGATGGTGCCGCACGGCTTCGTCGCGAGCCTCGAGCAGGCGGCGCGCGTGGCGGCCGTGGCCGGGAGCGACATGGACATGGAGTCGCGCGCCTACGTCGTGCACCTGGCCGGGCTCGTACGCTCGGGGGCGGTCGAGCCGAAGCTGGTGGACGACGCCGTGCGGCGTGTGCTGCGGCTCAAGTTCCGCCTCGGGCTGTTCGACGACCCTTACCGCTACTCGGATGCGGCGCGCGAGCAGCGGACGCTCGCGGATCCGGCTCATCAGACGGCGGCTCTCGAGGTCGCGCGGGCGTCGATCGTCCTGCTCAAGAACGACGCCTCGCTGCTGCCGCTCGACAAGAACGCCTCGAGCATCGCCGTGATCGGCCCGCTGGCGGCGGACAAGGACTCGCCGCTCGGCGGCTGGCGCGCCCAGGCCGTGTCGAACTCGGCCGTCTCGCTGCTCGAGGGCATCCAGGCCGCCGTCTCCAAGGGAACCCGAGTCGTCCACGCGGAAGGGGCGAAGCTCGCCACGGGTGAGCGCTCCTTCGTCGGCGAGCTGACCTTCAACACCGACGACCGCTCCGGCTTCGCGGCGGCGGTGGAGGCGGCTCGGGGCGCCAGTGTCGTGGTGATGGCCCTCGGAGAAGAGGGCTTCCAGACCGGGGAAGGCCGCAGCCAGGTCGACATCGGCCTGAAGGGCCTCCAGGAGGAGCTGCTGCGGGCCGTTCTGGAGGTGAACAAGATGGTCGTGGTGGTCCTGATGAACGGACGGCCGCTCGCGATCCCGGGAGTGGTGGCGGCGGTTCCCGCGGTCGTCGAGGCCTGGCACGGCGGCTCGCAGGCGGGCCACGCCATCGCGCAGGTCCTGTTCGGCGACTACAACCCGTCGGGCAAGCTGCCGATGTCCTTCCCGCGGCACGTGGGGCAGCTGCCCTACTCCTACGACCACAAGAACACCGGGCGCCCGAACGCCATTCCGCTCGTGTTCTGGTCGCACTACACCGACGCTCCCAACGACCCGCTGTTTCCGTTCGGCTTCGGCCTCAGCTACACGAGCTTCAGCTACTCGGAGCCACGCCTGAGCGCCGCGGAGATGAGCCGGGACGGCGAGCTTCGCGTCTCGGTGACGCTGACCAACACCGGGACCCGGGCGGGCACCGAGGTGGCTCAGCTCTACGTGCGCGATCTCGTCGGCAGCGTCACTCGTCCCGTGAAGGAGCTCAAGGGCTTCCAGAAGCTGGAGCTCGCAGCCGGCCAGTCGCGCGACGTGGTCTTCACGTTGAAGGCGTCGGATCTGGCTTTCTACACGGCTGCCGGGCGCTGGGAGGCGGAGCCGGGCGCCTTCAGGGTCTTCGTGGGCGGCAACTCGCGCGACGTGAAGCAGGCCGGGTTCAGCCTGCGCTGAGGGCGCCCCTCATCGCGACGCGGTGAGCGAGGCGCGCGCCCGCGCGAGCGCCTCGTCGAGCCGCTCGAGGCGATCCCCACCGCCCTGGGCGAGGTTTCCGCGGCCGCCGCCGCGGCCCCCGAGGTGCTCGACGGCCGCCTTCAGCAGCGCAGGGACGTCGTGGGGCAGGCCCTCGGACTGCGCGAAGACCAGGTGCGCCTTGTCCGAGCGGCTGCCGAGGAGGGCCACCGAAGGCGCGAGCGCCACGATCTGCGTCGCGAGCAGGCGCAGCTCCTCCGCCGGCCAGCCGTCGAAGACGGCGACAACCACGGCGGGGGACGAGGCGCTGGGGGCAGGGCCCTGGCCGTGGGCCTCGGCCAGGAGGCGCCGGGCGTCGCCCGCGAGCGCGCGCTCCAGAAGGGACTTCGCGCGACGCTCCGAGGAGGCCAGGTCGTCCTTGAGCTTGAGCGCCGCCGCGGCGAGCTCGTCGAGCGGAGCGGACAGCGTCGAGACGAGCTGGTCGAGGGCCTGCTGCCGGCGCGCGAAGGCCGCCAGCGCGCGGTCGCCGCAGACGAAGTGCACGCGCGTGCCGCCCTTGTAGCGCTCGAGCGAGGTGACCAGCACGACGCCCACCTCGGCGGTGGTGCGGGGGTGCGTGCCGCCGCAGGGCTGGCGATCGAAGCCCTCGGCCTCCACGACGCGGATGTCGGCGAGGACGCCGTCCGGCGGCTCGAGTCCCGCCGCCCGCGCTTCCGCGGCGCTCAGCGAGGCGACCCGCACGGGTCGGGCCTGCCACACCACGTCGTTTGCCAGGCGCTCCGCGGCGCCCGCCTGCTCCTCGCTCACGAAGCGGTCGAGATCGACGGTGGTGTCCTCGCTCCCCAGGTGGAAGGCGACGGTGGCCGCCTGTGCAGCCTGCACGAACGCCTGCGACAGCAGGTGCTGCCCGTGGTGCTGCTGCATGTGGTCGCGGCGGCGCTCGGCGTCGACGCTGCCGCGGAGGCGGGCTGCGGCCACGGGGCGATCGAGGACGTGGAGCACGTCGCCTGCGTCCTCGATCACCGCCAGCACGCGCGCGTCGCCGAGCGTGCCGGTGTCCCAGGGCTGCCCGCCGCTCTCGGCGTAGAAGGCGGTGCGGTCGAGGACGACGGCCGGGCGCCCCTGGTGCTCGCGACGCGCCACGACGGCCGCCTCGAACTCCAGCAGGTAGGGATCCGGGCGGTGCAGGCGCTCGGTCATGCCCTCAGCGGACGAACGTCAGGACCAGCCGGCGGTCGCCGTAGCCGATGGTCAGCGTCACCTGTGCCGGGTCCTCCGAGCCCACGGCCACGTTGAAGCGCGACGCGAGCGGGTTGCCGGCCGTGAACTTCGCCGGCCCCTTGTACACGGTCTCGCCGCGCGGCGAGGGCGCGATCGCGTTGACGTCCGGGTAGACCTCGCGCATGTCGATGCGGCGCATCTCGTAGGCCATGCCCTTTCCATCCAGGTTGGGCCACAGCAGCAGCCCGTAGTTGCCCACGGCCAGCCGGGTGCCTTCGAGGGTGAGCGGGCGGTCGTCGAGGACCACGCGGACCACGACCCAGTTGCGAGTCGCCTCGGGGATGGTGCGGGACCCCTTCTCCATGGCCTCCCACAGGGCCGGCTGCCAGTGGTAGTCGACGAAGCGGATCTCCATTCCCGGCGCCTTCGCGCTGTGCATGAACAGGTCCTTCGCCGGCTCCATCGGTACCTGCACCGGCAGCGCGAGCGCCATCAGTGCCACGGCCATCGTGTTCATCGTGTCTCCTTCGGCGAGTGTTCAGGCAATACCCGGGAAGTGTGACAGGCAGTGGCCGGCTCAGCAATGTCGCAGCTCTGCTGCCGATGCGGGCTGAGTTGTAGTAAGTTCCCGGCCTCACCCTCCGGCGTTCGTTGGCGTTCGTGGCGGTGCGTTGGTCGCCGGCCGGGCATGCACGCGGCCGTGGCGGCCGACCGCGTCGCGGCCGCAATTTGCCTTGATCAGAAAGGACGGAGAAATGAGACCACGTCTCGTCGCAATGCTGGCCCTGGTGCTGGGGCTGTCTTTGACCGCGGCGCAGAGCACGTCCGCGGAAACCGTATCGGTCATCGCCGAGGGGACCTATGTGGACGGAGTGCTGAGCCTGCGGTTCGACCAACCGGCCCTGCTCACCTACCACTACCTGGACAACGCCTTTCGCAGGAAGCGAGGCCTGCCCGCTCTCAGCCTGAGGGAGCGAAAGGCTCAGGTCCAGGCGGAGGGCGAGGAGCTGCTCGACGCGATGTTCCCGGACGGGAACGTCCCGCCCAACGTATCGGCGAAGATCAAGATGCTCAAGGCGGGCAAAGAGGCGGCGAGCGAAGCGCAAGCGCTCGCCGTCGGCATCTCGAAGGGGAGGTGAGGGAAGAGGGCTAAGGGCCCCAGAGCGGCGTCATGTTCTCGACGTACTTGTAGCCGGTGCCGGTGTCGAAGAGCACGACGCTGTCGTCGGGCAGCAGCTGCCCCGAGGCTGCGAGCTTGCGCGCGGCCGCGACGCAGGCGCCGCCCTCGGGGGCCATGAACAGGCCCTCGGCGGCCGCGGCCTCCTTCACGCCGGCGACGATCTCGGCCTCGGAGACGGCGACAGCCGATCCGCCGCTCTCGCGGATGCCGCGCAGGATCAGGAAGTCGCCGAGGGCCTTGGGCACGCGCAGGCCGTGGGCGTGGGTGGTGGCGCCCTCCCAGAGCGGCGCGTCGGGCTTGCCTTCGAGGAAGGCCTTGACGATCGGAGCACAGCCCTCGGCCTGGACGGCGTACATGCGCGGGCGCTTCGCGCCCACGAAGCCCATCGTCTCCATCTCGGCGAAGGCCTTCCACATGCCGACGAGGCCGGTGCCGCCCCCGGTCGGGTAGAGGATGGCGTCGGGCAGCGTCCAGCCCAGCTGCTCGGCGATCTCGTAGCCCATCGTCTTCTTGCCCTCGACGCGGTAGGGTTCCTTGAGCGTGGCGCACTCGTACCAGCCGTGCTGTTTGGCCTGGGCGGCGCACACGCGCCCGGCGTCGGTGATGAGACCGTCCACCATCTCGACGTGGGCGCCGTAGGCCTCGGTCTCCATCAAGAACAGCTTCGCGATGTCGCGCGGCAGGAATACGTGGGCTCGGAGGCCGGCGGCCGCGGCGTAGGCCGCGAGCGCGCTGCCGGCGTTGCCGGCCGAAGGTAGGCACACGTCGGTGGCGCCTAGAGCCTTGGCCATCGAGACGGCGACCGCCAGACCGCGGGCCTTGAAGGAGCCCGTCGGGTTGCCGCCCTCCTCCTTCACCAGCAGCCGCGGCAGCCCCAGGCGCGCGCCAAGGCGCGCGGCCGGAAGCAGCGGGGTGAAGCCCTCGCCGAGGCTCACCCTGGCGTCTGCGTCGCCGAGCGGGAGCACCTCGCGGTAGCGCCACATGGTCGGCTCACGCAGCGCCAGGTGCCCCGGCCGCATCTCGTGCGCGGCCCGCGCCAGGTCGTAGCGCGGGTAGAGCGGCGCGCCGCAGCTGCAGACGGTGTGAACGCGGCCCGGCTCGTACCGCTCGTCGCACTTCGTGCAGTCGAGGTGGGTGAGCATGGAGGCTCCGCGTGGAGAGTCGGATTATAGCGTTCAGCGGGAGGCGGCGAGCGCCGTCATCTCGAAGCCCCGGCCGAACAGGTCGTCATCGTCGAACTCCCAGACGGCGGTGTCGCCGCTGACGCAGGTGTTGGCGCGCAGGATCGGCACCGGCATCACCAGCGTCGCGCGGAAGTGCACGCGCAGCTCTCGAAGCTCGGTCGCGAGCGGAAGGCCGGCGGCGTCGAGCTGGGCGAGCAGGCTCTCGCCAGTCTGGTTGACCGCGGCTTCGACCGCGGCCTCGACCGCCTCGGCCGGCAGGTCCGGGGCGAGGGTCGAAAGGCGGGCGGCAAGCGCCTTCTGCTTGGCGTCTAGGCGATCGTAGACCTGGTCGAGCTCGCGCCGCTCACGGGGGCCGTAGAGAGGCCGCTCCGCGAGCTCGGCCACCTCGCGGGCGAACGGCTCCGCGAGCCGCTCGCGGTAGGCGCGCCTCACGTCGGACTCGCGCGGCGCGGTGCCCTTCCCGGCGACCGCCAGCGCGAAGCTCTCGGCGAACCCCTGGTCGCGCTTGAGGGCGGCGCGAGACAGGGCGCGCGCGGCCGCGAGCGGTGAGGCCGGGTCGCGCAGCACCTCCTGGTACTCGTAGACACCGTTCTTGGCATCGACGAAGGCCGAGACGTAGTTGCGGGCGGGCTGTGCGCGTGGCGCACGCACCCGGAAGAAGTCGCCGTCGACGAGCGCGGGAGACGGCAGCACGGCCTCCAGCGCCACGACGCGGAGGCCGGCGTCGGCGTCCTCGCTCAACAGCCAAGGGTCGCCAGAGGGGAAGCGGTGGAGGCGCAGGACGTCGTCCTCGGGCCGGAGCGCCACGCGTGTGTTGCCCTTCTCCGGGTCGAAGCGCTCGAGCCGGTACTCGACGCGGCGGGTGCAGGTGCCGTCGGGATGAACCTGGGTGAAGAGCTCGACCGTGAGGCGGGTCTCGATGCAGGCGGCGAGGGGGAGGGCGAGGAGCGGCAGTAGCAGGCGGGGGAGCGTCATCGGCTAACGAGAGGCTGGAGGGAACGGATGACTGGGCCGAGACGGAAGACAGCAACGGAACACGGAAACGCACAACGGGATGGCGAACCAGAAATCGCTCGAGGGATTGGCAACCTGCCCCTCGAGCGATGGCGACCCTCGAGCGATGGTGCAGTCAGACTTCCATCACCTCGGCTTCCTTCTTCTTGAGGGCGGCGCCGATCTCCTCGATGTGCTGGTCGGTGAGCTTCTGGACCTCGGCGAGGGCGTGCTTCTCGTCGTCCTCGCTGAGCTCGTGGTCCTTCATCAGCTTCTTGAAGTGCTCGTTGACGTCGCGGCGCACGTTGCGGACCGCGACGCGGCCCTCCTCGGCGTGCTTGTGGGCCATCTTCACCAGGTTCTTGCGGCGCTCCTCGTTGAGCTGGGGCACCGGGATGCGGATCAGCTTGCCGTCGTTCTGCGGGTTGAGGTCGAGATCGGACGAGCGGATCGCCTTCTCGATCGCCGGGATCAGCGAGGCGTCCCAGGGCTGGAGCGTGATCAGCGTCGGGTCGGTAACCGCCAGGTTGCCGACCTGGTTGAGCGGGGTCGGGGTGCCGTAGTAGTCGACCCGGATCGTGTCGAGCATCGAGACGGACGCCCGGCCGGTGCGCATGGTCGCGAGCTCGCGCAGCACCGTGTCGACCGACTGCCGCATCCGCGCCTTGGCGTCCGTGACGAGTTGCTTGGGGTTCGTCGGCATCGCTACTCCTTCACCAGCGTTCCGATCGGCTCGCCCATCGCGACGCGCCGCAGGTTGCCCTTGCGCTTCAGGTCGTAGACGACGATCGGCAGGTGGTTGTCCATGCACAGAGAGATGGCGGTCGTGTCCATCACGCGCAGGCCCTTCTGCAGCACCTCGAGGTAGCTGAGCTCGGTGAACTTCTTCGCCTTCGGGTGCTTCAGCGGGTCGGCGTCGTAGATGCCGTCCACCTTGGTGGCCTTGAGGATCACG
This sequence comes from uncultured Acidobacteriota bacterium, assembly GCA_964568755.1. Taxonomy (GTDB): domain Bacteria; phylum Acidobacteriota; class Vicinamibacteria; order Fen-336; family Fen-336; genus DATBSL01. The sequence continues at coordinate 24,056 of CAZMRX010000005.1, forward strand.
TCGGCCTTGAGCTCCATCGCCCGCAGCGCCGCCGCGGTGTCGGTCGAGAAGTAGGGGTTGCCGGTGCCGGCCCCGAGCACCACCACGCGGCCCTTCTCCATGTGGCGCATCGCGCGGCGGCGGATGAACGGCTCGCACACCTCCTGCATCTCGATCGCCGAGAGCACGCGCGTGAACACCCCGGCGCGCTCGAGCGCGTCCTGCAGCGCGAGCGCGTTGATCACCGTGGCCAGCATGCCCATGTGGTCGGCCGAGACGCGGTCCATGCCCTGGGCGTTGTCGGAGACGCCGCGGAAGATGTTGCCGCCGCCCACGACCGCGGCGATCTGGAGGCCCATGTCGTGGACCTCCTTGATCTCGCCGGCAAGGAAGTCGGCGAAGTCGCGATCGACGCCGAAGTGCTTGGTCCCGAGGAGAGACTCGCCCGAGAGCTTGAGCAGAACACGCTTGTAGGCGAGGGCCTTCTTGCTGCCGGGCATTTCGGGTCCTTCCGCGGTGGGCGGGGCCGCCGGCGCTGTTGGCCGGCGGCCGCCAGATGTTACTACTGTTCGGTGGCCGGCTTGACGCCCGCGTCCTCACCCAGGCGCAGGCGCGCGAAGCGCTGCACGAAGGCCTTGCCCTTCAGCAGCTGGCCGACCGTCGTCTTGGGCTCACGTATGTAGGGCTGCTCGAGCAGGCAGAAGGTCGCGTAGTACTCGCGCACCTTGCCCTCGGCGATCTTGTCCACCACGTTCGCGGGCTTGCCCGAGGCGAGCGCCTGCGCGCGGTAGATCTCCTTCTCCTTCTCGACCACGTCGGCCGGGACCTCGTCCTTCGAGACGAACAGCGCCGCGGCGGGGGAGGCGGCGGCCACGTGCATCGCCACGTCCTTGGCGAGCGCGGCGAGCGTCTCTTTGTCGGCGGACTCGGCGGCGAGCTCGACCAGCACTCCGACCTTGGCGGCGGGCGGGTGGATGTAGGCCGCGACCAGCCCGGCCGCACCCGCCGCGAGCTCGTAGCGGACGAAGCGCCGGATCACCATGTTCTCCTTGATGAACGCGATCTTCTCCTGCACGGCCTGGCCCACGCTCTGCCCGTTCGCGAAGGGCTGCTCCAGCAACGCCGCGACGTCCGCCGGCGCCTTCAGCGCCACGTGCTCGGCGATGCTCTTGACCAGCGACTGGAAGTCCGGGGTCTTGGCGACGAAGTCGGTCTCGCAGTTGACCTCGACGATGACGCCGGCCTTGCCTCCGTCCAGGATGTGCGAGCCGATCGCGCCCTCGGAAGCGGCTCGGCTCGCCTTCTTCGCGGCCGCGGCGAGGCCCTTCTTGCGCAGCACTTCGCGCGCTTTCGCCATGTCGCCGGTGGCCTCCACCAGCGCGGCCTTGCAGTCCATCATGCCGGCGCCCGTCTCCTCACGGAGCTGGCGCACGACTTCAGCAGTGATGCTCATGGTCCTTCTTCCTGCTTTCTAGAGTCTTCAGGCGAGGCCGCCCCCGGCGGCTGCTGTCGCGGCCGTCGGGAGCGCGCCCTGGGGGTTCGTCAGGCCGTCGCGGCCGGAGCCGGACGCGCCGTGCGCTGCTTGGCCTCGGCCCCGCCCGCCACCGTCTCGGCGAGCTGCGCCTCGCGCAGGCCCCGGCCGGCGAGCACGGCGTCGGCCACCTTGCCCGCGAACAGACGGATCGCGCGCAGGGCGTCGTCGTTGCCGGGGATCGCCACGTCGACCTCGTCGGGGTCCGAGTTGGTGTCGAGGATGCCGATCACGGGGACCTTGAGCTTGCGCGCCTCGGCCACGGCGATCGCCTCGCGGCGCGTGTCGATCACGAAAACGGCGTCGGGCACGCTCTTCATGCCCTTGATGCCGGTCAGGTTCTTCTCGAGCTTCTCGCGCTCCTTGTCGAGGTGGGCGAGCTCCTTCTTGGTCAGCCGCTCGCGCTGCGTCTCCTGCGGCCCGGTGAGCGTCATCTCCAGCTCGCGCAGGCGCTCGAGGCTGCGGCGCACGGTCACGAAGTTGGTGAGCAGCCCGCCCAGCCAGCGCTCGGTCACGTAGGGCATGCCGCAGCGCTTCGCCTCCTCGGCGATCGCCTCCTGCGCCTGGCGCTTGGTGCCGATGAACAGCACGTTCTTGCCCTGCGCGGCGAGGTCCTGCACGAACTGCAGCGCGTCCTGCAGCATGCGGTGGGTCTTCTGCAGGTCGATGATGTAGATGCCGTTGCGCTCGCCGAAGATGAACTGCTTCATCTTGGGATTCCAGCGGCGGGTCTGGTGGCCGAAGTGGACGCCCGCCTCGAGCAGGTCCTTGATCGACACGCTCGCGGCCACGGCGTTCGCCTCGGGTGCGGCGGTGGTAACGGTGGTCTCGGACAACTCACGGCCTCCTTCGTATCAGCCCGGCGCCCTCGGATGGCCTTCGGGCTTTCCGGCCCCGAAACGGGGCTCGTATTTGGGACGACTAGCGCTTGCTGAACTGGAACCGGGCGCGGGCGCCCTTCTGGCCGTACTTCTTGCGCTCCTTGATGCGCGCGTCGCGCGTCAGGAAGCCGGCCTTCTTGAGCTTGCCGCGCATCTCGGCGTTCCACTCGCACAGGGCCTTCGAGATCCCGTGGCGGATGGCGCTCGCCTGGGCCACGACGCCCCCGCCGTGGATTCTCGCCACCACGTCGAACTTGTCGTTCGTCTCGGTGACGGTGAACGGCTGCTTGACGATCTGCTTCAGGGCCTCGATGCCGCCGAAGTAGTCGTCGAGCGGGCGATCGTTGAGCTGAAACTCGCCCGTGCCGGGACGAAGGTGCACGCGGGCGACGGACGTCTTGCGCTTCCCGGTGCTGTAGAAATCGAGTGGGGTCGTGCTCACGGCTTTTTCTCTGCTCCTGCTACGGGTTGAGCGGCTGCGGCTTCTGGGCCTGGTGGGGGTGCTTGTCGCCGGCGTAGACCTTCAGCTTCAGGAACATCGCGCGCCCGAGCTTGGTCTTCGGCAGCATCCCGCGGATCGCTTCCTCGACGATGCGCTCCGGGCGTTCCTTGCGGACGTCCTTCGCCGCGCGGCTCTTCATCCCACCCGGGTAGCCGGAGAAGCGGTGGTAGAACTTGTCGGTTTCCTTGCGGCCGGTGAGGACGATCGCGCCGGCGTTGATCACGACCACGTGGTCGCCGGTGTCCAGAAACGGCGTGTAGATCGGCTTGCGCTTGCCGGTGAGGACGCTCGCGGCGGTCGTCGCCACCTTTCCGAGCACCTTGCCGCTGGCGTCGATGACGAACCAGCGACGCCCGACGGCGTCCACTTTGGGAATGTAGGTCGGCACGGGCTTTCTTACCTCTGACTTCCGCTTGTGTAGTTCCGTTGTTGCAACGTCTCCCCAGGGCGCATCCGGCGCGGGGAACGCAAACCCTAGATTTTTAGGCCATTTCGCCCCGTATGTCAAGACGGGAGCGGGGGTTTCGTCCCGAGCGGCAGCCGCACGTGCGAGAGCGCGGGCAGCTCCCGCCGGATCCGCTCCAGCCTCTCGAAGTCCAGCTCGGCGAGCGCGATCCCCTCGCCGTCGGCTACCTGCGCGACCACGGCACCCCACGGGTCGACGATCATGGCCTGGCCGTGGGACGCCCGCCCGCCGCCGTGATGGCCCACCTGGGCCGGGGCGAGCACGTACGCCAGGTTCTCGATCGCGCGGGCCCGCAGCAGGACCTCCCAGTGCGCCTTGCCCGTGCGCTCGGTGAAGGCCGACGGCACGCACAGCACGCGGGCACCGCGGCGGCCGAGCTCGCGGTAGAGCTCCGGGAAGCGGATGTCGTAGCAGATCGAGAGCCCGACGGGCCCGAGCGCGGTCGCTGCGACCACGATCTCCTCGCCGGGGAGCACCGCCTTCGACTCCTTGAGGTGCTCCATGCCCGGCAGGTCGATGTCGAAGAGGTGGATCTTGCGATACACGGCGAGCGTCGCGCCGTCGGGGCCGAGCAGCACGGCGGTGTTGCGCACGCGGGTGTCGCCGGCCACGCGCTCGGGCAGGCTGCCGAGCAGCAGCGTGAGCCGCAGCCGCTGCGCGAGGCGGGCCATGCGCTTCACCCAGGGGCCGTCCAGCTCCTGCGGCTCCGGGACCGCCTGGCCCTCGGAGCGCAGGAAGGCGAAGTTCTCGGGCAGGCCGACGAAGCGGGCGCCTCGCGCCGCCGCCTGCTCCACGAGCGACTCGGCCGCCTTCAGGTTCCGCTCGACGTCGGCCGTCGAGGTCATCTGCACGACGGCGGCGAGAGCCCGCTCGGGTAGGCTCACCGGGCCGCGCCGCGCCTGGGGGGGGGGCGGGGGGGGGCGGTCTTCGTCGCCGCGATCCGCGCGCGCGACGCGGCCCGCGCCTTCGGCGCTTCCCCGGAGGCCCAGGCCTGGCGGCTCGGCCAGCGGCACTCCGCGAACAGCGGGCAGACGCCGCAGGCCGGCCGCCGCGCGTCACAGACCTTGCGGCCGTGGAAGATCAGGAGGTCGGTCGTGCGCGTGAAGCGCTCTCGCGGCACGAGCGCCATGAGCTGCGCCTCGATCTTCAGCGGGTCGTCGCCCTCGGCGAGGCCGAGGCGGTTCGTGACCCGCAGCACGTGCGTGTCCACGGCGATGCCCTCGTTGACGCCGTAGGCGTGGCCGATGACCACGTTCGCGGTCTTGCGGCCGATGCCCGGCAGCGGCACGAGCTCGGCGATCGTGCGCGGCACGCGGCCGCCGTGGCGCTCCCCGAGGCCTCGAGCGAAGCCGATCAGGCTGCGCGCCTTGGACCTGAAGAACCCGGTCGAGCGGATGATCGCTTCGACCTCCTCCGGCGCCGCGGCGGCGAGCGCGGCGGCATCCGGGTAGCGCGCGAACAGCTGCGGGGTGACCTTGTTGACGCGCTCGTCGGTGCACTGGGCCGACAGGATGGTCGCGACCGCGAGCTGGAAGGCGTCGCGATAGTCGAGCGCGCAGCGCGCCTCCGGGTGGGCCTTCTCCAGCCGGTCGAGCACGAGCTTCGCGAAGGCGGGAGTGGCGCGAGGCTTCCTGCGCGGCGGCACGGCGCGATTCTACAGCGCCCGGCGCAGGGCCGGCGTCGCGGGAAACAGCGGCGCCTGCGAGCCGACCGGCCCGAGCCGCGCCACGCGCACGAGCAGCGCGCGCACCGCGTCGGCCGGCTCGACGAGCGGGAGCGCGAGCGTGCGCGCGGCTTCGGCGACCCGGTCCTCGTCGTCGGTCGGCTCGCCGAGCGTGACGGCGCGGCGCTCCGTGTCGGTCGCGCGGCGCACCTCGACCGTGATCGTGCCGGCCCCGAAGCGAAATGCCTTCAGCCGGCGGGCGGCCCTGCGGGCGAGCGAGTCGGCCATCTGCGCGAGCGCCAGCGTGTCGCTCCTGCGGTCGCGAACCACGGCCTCCTCCTGCAGGAACGCCGGGGGCGCGGCGAGCGCGATCTCCGGCTCGCCCTCGCCGCGTGCGGCGGCGCGCACCTGCTGGGCCAGCGGACCGATCGCCGCGGCGAGCGCCGCGGGCTCCGCCTCGGCCACTTGCCCGAGCGTGGTGAGGCCCGCTCGCGCGAGCGCGGCCTCGACGTGCGGCGGCAGGCCGAGCAGGGCGACCGGCTTCGGCCCGACGAACGAGCGCTCGTAGCCCGGGAGCACGACCAGCAGCCCGCGCGGCTTCGCCCATCCAGAGGCGATGCGGGCGGCGAGTCGCGAGGAGGCGAGGCCGAGCGAGGCGTCGAGGCCGAGCCGCCGCTGGAGCTCGTCGCGGATCGTCTCCGCGGCCCGGACCGGCGGCACGGCGCGGACGGCGGAGTGGGGCAGTGCGTTGTGCGGCTCGGAGCTGAGCTCGAGGAACGCCTCGTCCGCCGACGGCCGCTCCACGCGGCGGCTGGCCGCGAGCAGCACGGCGGTGACTTCCTCGCTGATGCGGCCGTAGGTGTCGAGGTCGCCCCGGCGGAAGGCGGCCTGGGGGACGAGCCTTTGCGCCTGAGCCAGCGGCAGCCCGACGCGCACGCCCGCCGCGCGGGCCTCTTCGCTGGCCGCGGCCACGAAGCCGAGGCTCCCGCCGTCGCCGCCAATGACGACGGGCCGACCCCGCAACGTGGGGTCGAGGCTGCGCTCGACCGAGACGAAGAACGACTCGAGGTCGACGTGCAGGACGAGGCGGCGGCGCTCCTTCACGACCCCAGTCTAGGTCCCGGGCCTGCCGGGGGAGGTCCGCTCGGTGGCCGCCGCGGGCGCTAGTTCACCTGGCCTTTGGGGGGGCCGAACGACTCCTGGTACAGGCGGAAGTTGTCCTGGAGCGCCGCGATCAGGCCGGGGACCATCTGGACCGGGACCACCAGCCGGGCCCGGACGGGGGCCTTGACGGTCTGGGTGGCCTGGGCCTCCCGCACCTGCTTCTCGCCGAGCGGCAGCATCTCGCAGAACGTCAGCGTGAAGTCGAAGGGGGAGTTCTGGATCGCGCAGAAATTGCTGTAGATCCGCGGCACCGAGGCGTCCTCGTCGGGAACCACGGTGAAGTTGAGCTGAACCTTGTCCTCGGCCATCGATCGGTCTCCGGGCCGAGTGTATAGCAGCCGGTCGGTCAGTACTTGCGGAGCACACCGATCACGACGCCCTGGATGCGCAAGCGGTCCTGGTCGACGACGATCGGCTTGACGCGCGCGTTCGCCGGCTGCAGCCGCACCATGCCCCCGCCCTCGCGGTAGAGCTTCTTGAGCGTCGCGTTCTCGCCGTCGAGGAGCGCGATCACCATCTCGCCGTCCCGGGCGTGCTTGCGGTTCTCCACGATCACGAAGTCGCCGTCGCGGATCTGCTCGTCGATCATCGAGTCGCCCTTCACCTGCAGCACGTAGGTGTCGCGCCGGCCCACCATGTCCTCGGGCACGAAGATCGTCTCGCTGGCCGTGATCGCCTCGATCGGGGACCCCGCGGCGACCCGGCCGAGCAGCGGCAGCTCGACGGCCTTCACGGCCACCGGCGTCGCCACGAGCTCGAGCGCCCGGCTCCGGTTCCAGTCGCGCTTGACGAGGCCCTTGTCCTGGAGGTTGCTCAGGTGCTTGTGGACGGTCGCGAGTGAGCTCAGGCCGAAGTGCTCGCCGATCTCCTCGATCGTGGGCGCGTAGCCCTTGCGCGTGATGTGGTGGTCGAGAAAGTCCAGGATCTCCTTCTGCCGGCGCGTCAGGTACATGGCCTTCCCTCGAGAACGAGGGTAGGCGAAGATCAGGCGAAAGTCAATTCTTCGCCGGACGGGGAGGCGGGAGAATCCCCGCCTGGTGGCGCGGCGCGGGTTGGGCCGGCCGGGTGTGCGCCGGCCGGGTCTGAGGGTGCGGGTTGTGAGCGGGCCGGGCATGCGAGGGTCGCGTGCCGTGCCCCGGCCGTGCGTCCGACGACCCTGATCCGGGGCGCGTCCGCCATACGCCACTGGGCCCCGCGGGCCGCCCGATTCCGGTGCCGTAGCCGCCCGGGATCCCGTAGCCGCCGTAGTAGTTGGTATAGCCGCCGCCGTACGCGTAGCCGCCGTACGAGTAGCCCCCGTAGGCATAGTCGAGCGGGATGCCCCCGGTCTGGTCGGCAGCCGCCTGGGCTTCGCGAGCCCGCTGCTCCGCCTCGCTCGCACGGGCCTCCGCGTCCTGGACGCGCCGGCTGGCCTCCAGCATCTGGAGCGATGCGACCGCGTCGGCCTCGCGCTCGCGAAGGGCGGCCTCGTGCTCGGCCGGCGTGATCCAGCGTCCCTCGTAGGACACGTAGCCGCGCGCGCGGTAGGCGTCGTCGCTGCTCATCCACCTGCCGTCGAGGGCGACCCGGCCGACGCCGGCGTTGGCCTCCGGGTGCGAGGGATCCGTGGCCAGGACGCGCTGCCAGGCGACGTGAGCCTGGGTCGACAGGTCCCGCTCCTCGGCCCAGCGGGCGAGCTCCGCCCAGCCCGCGACGTCGCCGGCCACGAGCTCGGCGGCTCGCTCGGCGAAGACCTCGAGCGTGGAGCGGCCCTCGACGATCCGCTCGACTCGGGAGATCGGCAGCGTGACGCGGCCCGGGCCCGTCTCGATCGCGACACGGGTGGCGGTTCTCTCGACGATGCGTCCGCTCACGCGGCCGCCGCCCTTCAAGTGGATCTCGTCCGCCAGCGCCGGTCCGCCGACGGCGATCGCCGCGGCGAACACCGGCCCCCACACGTATCGGCTCGGTTGGCGCATCTTCGTTCCCCTCTCGTTGTGACCTGAATCGTGCACCGTGTGCTCCGAATCGTGCAACTGGAAGCTCGAGCAGCAAGGACCGTACCGGCCCGGGCAGCCGTAAGTCGTTCAGCCCCGGGAGGCGTCGACGCGCGTCGTCCATTCGAGGCCTCATGCAGTGCCACCTGGCGAGGGCAGTGGGGCCGGGATGGACTTGCCGCGGTTGGCAGATCAGAATCCCTCGGTTTCCCAGGTGCCCAGGTCCCTCCTCGTCGTCACGCTGCTCGGCGCCGCGGCGGTCGCGGTTTCGGGGCTCCTCGCCGCGGGCGGGGCCGCGGCCGAGGGCAACGCGGTGTGGCTCGGGCTTCCCGGCGCCGCGGCAACCGCTGCGACCCTGGCCGTCGCGGCGGGGCTCGCGCTCCGGTGGCGCTCGGCGTTCGTCGTTGCCGCCGGTCTGCTGGCGCCCCTGGTGCTGCTTCTGGCCGGGCTTCCCTTCGCGGGCGTCCGGGCCCTGTCCGGACCGCCGCTCGCGGCGCTCGCCCTCGCCGGGATCGCGTGCGTCGCGGCCGGGACGGGCCTGCGCGTGGGCGGCCCGCTGTTCCTGCCGCTCGCCTTCGGCGTGCTGGTCGCCGCCGGCGGCCGCAGCCACGTGCAGGTGGGACCCGAGGGCGACGAGCCGCACTACCTGATGGTCGCCTCCAGCCTGCTCCGCGACGGCGATCTCGCCATCGAGCGCGACTACGCCGAGGGCCGCTACGCCGCCTTTCACGATGCGCCGCTCGCGCCGCACTACCGCGTCCGCGGCAGGAACGGGACGATCTACTCGCTGCACGCGGTCGGCCTCTCGATCCTGATCCTGCCGGCCTGGGCCATCGGGGGGTACCCCGCCGTCACCGCCTTCATGGCGTTCCTGGCCGCGCTCCTCGCTCGCGAGGTGCGCGAGTGGGTGAGCGATCTCACCGGCAAGGCGAGCCTGGCCGAGGCGGCCGGCTGGCTGGCGGTGCTCACGCCGCCGCTCGTCCACTACGCGGGCCTGGTCTTCACCGAGATTCCGGCCGCGCTCGCGCTTTCGGTCGGGCTCCGCCTGGCGCGGCGCGACGGCTTCGGCCTCCGCGAAGCCGTCCTCGTCGGCTGCGCGGCAGCGGCGATGACCTGGCTCAACGTGCGCTACGCGCCGCTCGGCGCCGTGGTCGTCGCCCACGCGCTCTGGCGGCATCCCCGCGTGCGCTCGGTCCTCGGCGTGCTGGGGCCCTGCGCCCTGTCCGCCCTGGGGTTGCTGATCTATCACCAGGCCCTCTACGGGTTCTGGGACCCGCGCCGCGTCTACGGGCGGCGTCCGGAGTTCTCGCTCGGGACGCTCGTCGAAGGGCTGCCGGGCCTGCTGCTGGACCAGGAGTTCGGCCTGCTGGCGTACGCGCCGGTGCTGGTCCTGGCGATTCCCGGTTTCCTCCTCTTGTATCGGCGCGACCGGGGCCTGGGCCTCGCGGCGGCTGCGGCGGTGGCCGCCGTGGTGCTGACCGCCGGCACCTGGCACATGTGGCGCGGCGGCTTCAACCCGCCGGCGCGCTTCCTGGTGCCGATCGCGCCGCTGCTGCTGGTGGCGGTGGCTCTCGTCTGGGAGAAGCGCGGGCTGACGGCGGGGGGAGCGCTCCTCATCGGCTGGAGCCTCTGGACCGGCCTCGGCGGGGCGTGGGAGCCGCGACTCGTCCATCGCGACCGCGACGGCACCGCCCCATTCTTTCGCGAGCAGTCGGGCGCGCTCGAGTGGACGGGCCTGCTGCCGGCCTACGTGCTGTCGGATCCCGATCGGCATCGCCTCGCGGCGGTCTGGGCCGTCGCGCTGCTGGCGGCGGTGCCGTGGCGGACGCGCGCGGCGAGCGCCTCTCGCCTCGCGGTCGCCAGCCTCGGGCTGGTCGTTGCGGCCCAGGCCGCGGCCAGCGTGTCGCACCAGCGCACCGACGATCGCGACGCGGTGCGGCTCGCCGGTCGGCCGGCCTTGCGGGTGCCCGGCTGGCGCGTGGGCGCGGCGAGCGCGCGCTGGGGAACCGAGCCCCTCGGATGGGGCCCACTGTACGAGCCGCACCGCCACCCGGCGGGTGCCGAGATTGGCCGGCGGCTGGTGCTACCCCCGGGACGCTACAAGCTCAAGGTCGTCGCGGAGGCGATGGCTGCCGAAGCGCCCTCGCTCGTCGTCGCCCCGGATCTGCCGGGCGGCCGGCCGCGGGTCGCCGCCCTGCGCGCCGCCTCGGACGGCTGGGAGACCTCGCTCGTGGTCCTGCCGGGCGAACGGGCGGTGAATCTGCTACTTAAGGGGGGCGGCCCGCTGCTGCTCCGGCAGCTGGTCCTGGAGGTTCAACCCCCGGCGGAGGCGCCTGTCTAATCCGTATGAGGGGCAGGAGGGTGACGATGCGAGTCAAGATGTTCGGAGCGATCGCGACAGGCGCCGCGCTGGCGGCGCTGACGGCGGTGACGGCGGCCGATCTCGGGGCGCAGGAGCCGCGGCACGCACGCCGGGCGGGCCTCGAAGCGCTGAAGAGCGACATCGGCCTGACCGACGAGCAGGTGGCCGAGATCCGCCGGATCCACACCGAGGGCCGCAAGGCCTCGATCCGCCGCAACGCGGACCTGCGCATCGCCCGCATGGAGCTCGAGGAGCTCATGGGCGCCGCGACGGTGGACGAGGCCAAGATCGCCGCGCGCGTCAAGGCGGTCAGCGAGCTGCAGGCGGCCGCGTTCAAGGAGCGGACGGACAGCCGGCTGGCCGTGCGGCGCCTCGTCACCGCCGAGCAGTACCAGAAGATGCAGCAGGCGAAGCGCTCGATGCGCCCGAACCGGGCGCGCCCGGCGCGCCGCTCGATGGGCGAGGGGCGCGGCCCCGGCGGCCCCGGCGGGGGCGAAGACCTGGAAGAGGTCGATCCTTCGTGACGAGCGTCGCGATCGCGTTGCCCTGCGGCCTCGCCTCGAGCGCCGCCCCCCGCAGCGGGGCCGAGCTCGAGCGCGAGGCCGAGCGCGACGCGATCGCGGCGTCGAAGCGCGGCGAACGCGAGGCGTTCGACGTGCTGGTGCAGCGCTACCAGCGGCCGATCTACCGGCTGTGCTACCGCTACGTGAACGACCACGAGGACGCGAACGATCTGGCGCAGGAGGTGTTCCTGAAGGCGTGGCGTGCGATCGGGCGCTTCCGCGGCGAAAGCGCCTTCTCGACCTGGCTCTACCGGATCGCGGTCAACGCCTGCTTGAACTTCCGGGCGCAGCGCCGGCCGCAGGCGAGCGACCTCGACGCGGCGCTCGTCGATCCGCGGCCGGGAGCCGAGTGGCAGGTGTCGCGCGAAGACGACGCGGTTCGCGTGCGCGCCGCGGTGAGCCGTCTGCCCGAGAGGCAGCGCGCCACGCTGATCCTGAAGCTGTTCCACGAGCTCACGCACCAGGAGGTCGCGGGCATCCTGGGCTCGAGCGTGGGGACGGTGAAGGCGAACCTGTTCCACGCGCTCGCCAACCTGCGGCGCGAGATGACGGGATCGAGGGAGGCACGGTCATGACGCACCTTCCCGACGACACGCTGTTCGACCTGGCCGTGGGCGAAGGCACGGCGCCGGAGCGCGCGCACGCGGCGGCGTGTGAAGCCTGCGCGCGGCGGGTGGAGGAGACGCGCTCGGTCGTCGAGCTGGCGACGCGCGCGGAGGTGCCTGAGCCGTCGCCTTTCTACTGGCGGGCGCTGCGCAACGGCGTGAGCGAGCGGATCGCGGAAGAAGGGCGGAACAGGCGGCGCTTCCTGGGCCTCGTCCCGCTGGCCGCGGCGGCCGCGCTGGTGGCGGCGCTGGCGGCGGGGCCGGCTCTTCTCCAGAAGGGCCGCCTCGAGCCCGGCCTGGCCGCGTGGTCGGCGCTGCCGCTCGAGGACGAGGACGACGGCCTGCGCGTTCTCGAGGGCCTGGCGCTGTCGAGCAACGAGCTCGCGGAGTGGGAGCGCGCCGAGGGGCTCGGGGCCTACCTCGCGAACCTGACGGACGACGAGTCGCAGGCGCTCGCCGAGACGCTGCGGGAGCAGGGACAGAGAGGTGAGTCGTGAGGTTGACCAGTCGACTGCTGGCGGGGCTCGTGCTCGCCGCCGCGGGGGCTACGGCCCAGCAGGATGCGCCCGCGGGGCGTCCGGGGCGCGAGGAGGCGTTCCGGATGGTGGACGCCTACCTGGTGAGCAACCTGCAGGAGAGCCTCGGCCTGAGCGACGATCAGTTCGCCAAGGCGATCCCGCTCGTGAAGAAGCTGCAGCGCGAGCGCCGCGAGTACCTGATGGAGCGCGGCCGGCTGATGCGCGAGATGCGGCGGCTGCTGCGCCAGGGCGGGAGCCCCGAGGCGTCCGTGCTGGAGCTGCTCCAGGAAGCGAAGAAGCTCGAAGTCGAGGGGCCGGAGCGGACGCGGCGCAACCTGGAGGCGCTCGACGGCCTGCTCACGCCGGTACAGCAGGCCAAGTACCGGGTGCTCGAGGGCGAGGTGGAGCAGCGCGTCCGGGAGCTCACGAACCGGGCCCGGGCGGCGCGGCCGGGGACCCGCCAGCGAAACGACCCGGAGCCGGAGCCGTAGGCGGCGAAGCCCGGGATCGGGCCGGGGTCCTCGGCGTATACTCAGCGCCTATGGCCACCAGGAAAAAGCCGGTCGGGAGCGTCGCTCCCGAAGCGGGCGAAGCCGCGAAGCGGAAGGCGGCGAAGCCGAGCCAGTCGCGCGCGCCGAAGACGAAGGCGGCCGCGGCAGCGAAAGGCCGCACGACGGCGGCCGCGAGCCGCGCCCGAGCGAAGCCCGCGAAGAGCGTGAAGTCCGCGAAGGTCGCGAAGGTCGCGAAGCCGGCCAGGAAGAAGCCGGCCGCGGCGCCGCGCGCGGCAGCCAAGAAGAAGGCGGGGGCTGCGGCGCGGCCCCGCAAGACCGTCGCCGCGTCGCGCGGCCGCGCCCCGCGTGGCCGCAGCGCCGCCGCGGCCGTCGCGCAGCAACCCCCGCGCGCCGTGCCGGGCCTCAGCGAAGAAGACCAGATCCGCGCGGCGAAGTTCCTGCCGCGCGAGCTGCCGAAGCGCCTGTTCGAGGAGGAGCGCTTCCTGTTCCCGGAGTCCTATGGCCAGAACCGGATCCGTCTGCTGGTGCGGGACCCGGAGTGGATCTTCGCCTACTGGGACGTGAAGCCCGAGAGCCTCCAGGAGCTCGCGAAGACCCTGGGTGAGCGGGCGCTGGCGCTGTCGCGCCTCACCTTGCGCGTGGTCGACCCGGTGAGCGGGGGCTCGAGCGACATCCTGCTGCCGCCGGGCGCGCGCTGGTGGTACGTGCGAACGGACGCGGCGCGCCGCACCTATCGCGCCGAGCTCGGGGTCACGCTGCCCTCGGGCCAGTTCCGCCGCCTGGCCGAGAGCAACACCGTGGTCACTCCGCGCGTCGGGCCTTCCGCCGAGCGGGCGCGGCGGCGCATGAGCTACCGGGCCGCGGGCGAGCTGGCGCCGGCCGACGCGGTGGCGGCGATCGAGACGGAGCGCGAGGCGGACCTCGCTTCCGAGCCCTGGGCGGCCGAGTCCGTGGACGGGGCCGCTCCGGCGCCGGGCGAGAAAGGCCGCACTCCGCGCGGCGGAGCGAGCGACGCCTTCCGTCCCGGGGGCGCGAGCGACGCCTTCAGACGCTAGGAGGGGGCATGCCCGCCGGGTACTGGTGCCCCGTCCTCCACGCGCACCTGCCGTACGTGCGCCACCCGGAGTACCCCTCCTTCATGGAGGAGGACTGGTTCTTCGAGGCGCTGACCGAGACCTACGTCCCGATCGTGCGGGTGCTCGACGGTCTGCTGCGCGACGGGGTCGACTACCGGCTGACGATGACGCTGTCGCCGCCGCTCGTGTCGATGATGACGGACGAGCTGCTGGTCGGGCGCTACCACCGCCACCTCGACGCGCTCATCGAGCTCGCGCGCCGCGAGACCGAGCGCACGCGCAACTGGCAGCCGCAGTTCCAGGAGCTCGCGCGCTTCTACCACGACGAGTTCCGGGACGTGCGCCGGATCTTCCGCGAGCAGTACGGCTCCAACCTGGTGGCGGCCTTCCGCAAGCACCGCGACGCGGGCAAGCTCGAGATCATCACCTGCGGCGCCACGCACGGCTTCCTGCCGCTGATGGACCCCGTGCCGCAGGCGGTGCGGGCGCAGATCCACGTGGCGGCGCAGCACTACAAGCGGCACTTCGGGCGCGACGCGGAAGGCATCTGGCTGCCGGAGTGCGGCTACATGCCGGGGCACGAGGTCTACCTGAAGGAGGTCGGGCTCCGCTACTCGTTCCTGGAGTCGCACGGCCTCACCGACGCGCACCCGCGCCCGAGCTTCGGCGTCCACGCGCCGCTCGTCTCGCCGGGCGGAATCGTCTTCTTCGGGCGCGACATGGAGTCGTCGCGCCAGGTCTGGAGCGCGGAGTCCGGCTACCCGGGCGACTTCGACTACCGGGAGTTCTACAAGGACATCGGCTTCGAGCTGCCGATGTCGGATCTCGAGGAGTTCCTGCCCGACGGCGAGCGCAAGAACATCGGCATCAAGTACTACCGGGTCACCGGCCGCGGCACCGACCTGGGGTCCAAGCAGCCCTACGTGCGCGCCTGGGCGATGGAGAAGGCCGCCTCACACGCCGGGGACTTCCTCGCGAACCGGCAGCGCCAGGTCGAGCACCTGGCGGGCCGCTACGGCCGTCCGCCGATCGTGGTGAGCCCGTACGACGCCGAGCTCTACGGCCACTGGTGGTTCGAGGGACCGCAGTTCCTCGACTACCTGTTCCGCAAGATGCACCACGACCAGGACGTCGTGAAGCCCGTCACGCCCTCCGAGTACCTGCGGATGTTCCCGGACCTCGACGTGTGCCAGCCCCCGATGTGCACCTGGGGGGCGGAGGGGTACGCCGAGGTGTGGCTCAACGGCTCGAACGACTGGATCTACCCGCACCTCGACATGGCCGCCGAGCGCATGGTGGAGCTGGCTCGCCGCTACGAGCACCCCTCGGCCGAGGAGTGGCGGGCGCTCAACCAGGCCGCGCGCGAGCTGCTGCTGGCGCAGTCGTCCGACTGGGCCTTCATCATGAAGACGAACACGACGGTCGAGTACGCCAAGAAGCGCACGCGCGACCACATTGCCCGCTTCGACTACCTCTACCGCTCCCTCACCGGCCAGACCCATTTCGAGCCGGCGATCCTGCGCGAGTTCGAGGAGCGCGACAATGTCTTCCCCGAGGTGGACTACCGGGTGTATAGGTAGTCCATGAGCGCCGCGCTGCGGCGGGCCGCGTTCGCCGGGTCCTGGTATCCGCGCGGTGCGGCCGCGATCGCGGACGAGGTCGAGGGCTACCTCGCGGCGGCGAGCCCGGGCGCCGTGACGGGCCGTCTCGTCGGGCTCGTGAGCCCACACGCGGGCCTGTGCTATTCCGGTCCCGTCGCGGCCTGCGGCTACTCGCTGCTGCGCGGCCGCGCGGCCTCGACCGTGGTGCTGGTGGGCCCCTCGCACCGGGCCGCGTTCGAGGGTGTCGCGGTCTACGCGAGCGGGGCGTGGGAGACGCCGCTCGGCCAGGTGGAGATCGACGAGGACGTGGCCCGGGCGCTGCTGGCCGCGGAGCCCTCCCTGCTCGAGGACCCTGGACGCCACCGCGACGAGCACTCGCTCGAGATGCAGCTGCCGTTCCTGCAGCGGGCGATGCCGGGGCTGCGGATCGTGCCGATGCTGATGGGAACGCAGGCGCGCGGCGAGGTGGACGCGCTCGCCTCCGCCCTCGCCCGCGTCCTGGCCGGCCGCGAGGCCCTGCTGCTGGCCTCGAGCGACCTGTCGCACTACCAGCCGGCCCCGGTCGCGAGCCGCCTCGACGCCGAGGTGGTGGGCGACGTTCGGCGCCTGGACGCCGACGCGCTCATGAACCGGCTCGAGACGCGCGACAACGTCGCCTGCGGGGGAGGCCCGCTGGTCGCGGTGATGCGGGCGTCGCGCGCGCTCGGCGCCGACCGCGCCGTGGTGCTGCGCTACGCCGACAGCGGGGACGTGGCAGGCGACAAGGCCCAGGTGGTGGGCTACCTGTCCGCCGCTTTCACGGCGTCCGCGTGAGCGCTGCGGCGTCGGACCCGGCTGCGAGCCAGGAGCTGGCGCTGGGGACGCACGAGCGCCGCAGCCTGCTGCGTACGGCGCGCGAGGCGATCGCGGCCGAGCTCGCGGGCCGGCGCGCGGAGCTGCCGCCGGCGACGGCGGGTCTTGCCCTGCCGTGCGGAGCCTTCGTGACGCTGCGGCGCGCGGCGGACGGCGAGCTGCGCGGCTGCGTGGGCCAGATGGAGGCGAGCCAGCCGCTCGTGCTCACCGTGGCGGAGATGGCCGTGGCGGCAGCCACCCGCGACGGCCGCTTCGCGCCCGTTGCCGCGAGCGAGCTCGACTCGCTGCGGATCGAGATTTCGGTGCTGTCGCCGCTCGAGCCGATCGAGCCCGGGGACGTGGAGCTGGGGCGTCACGGCCTGCTGCTGCGCTACGGCGACAGGCGCGGCGTGCTGCTGCCCCAGGTGCCGGCGGAGCACGGGTGGGACCGCGAGGCCTTTCTCGCGCACACCTGCGAGAAGGCCGGGCTGCCGCCCGACACCTGGAGGCGGCCCGGGGTCGAAATTCAGGGCTTCACGGCCACCGTCTTCGGCGAGGACGACTGAGGCTCGGGCCTGCCCGAGGGGGCGCCCCTGCTGTCCCCGCTGCCTACAGCCTGGCGCCGCCGGCGACCTCGACGACCTGGCCGGTCACGAAGTCGGCGGCGGGCGAGGCAAAGAAGAGGACGGCCCGCACCACGTCGGCGGCGTCGCCGGCGTGGCCGACCGGCACGCGGTCGCCCAGCATCGCGTCGGCGGCGGCAGCGACCTTGTCGCCGCTCTCGTCCTTCAGCAGGCCGGGCGAGACCACGTTGACCGTGATCCCGCAGCGCGCCTCCTCGAGCGCGAGCGCGCGCGAGAGCGCCACGACACCGGCCTTGGCTGCGCCGTAGGCCGTCATCTGCGGCTCGCCCTGGCTGCCGGCGGCGCCGACGGCCGCCAGGTTCACGATCCGGCCGAAGCGCCGCTCGCGCATGTGCGGCACCACCAGCCGGCACATGTTGAAGACCGAGTCGAGGTTGGTGGCCACGATCCGGCGCCACTCGGCGGGCTCCATCTCCACGAGCGGGTTCCAGTGGAAGCGCCCCACGGTGTTGACCAGCACGTCGATCCGGCCCCACTTCGCGAGCGTGCGCTCGACGAGGGCGCGCGCCTCCTCGTAGTCGGTGACGTCCGCGCGCACCGCGAGGCCCTCGCCGCCGGCTCTCTGCACCTCGGCGGCCACCGCCTCGGCCGCCTGCTCGTCGCGGCGCGTGTTGACCACCACGCGCGCCTTCTCGGCGCCGGCGGCGCAGGCGAGCGCGCGGCCCAGGCCGCGACCGCTGCCCGTCACCAGGAACACGCGGCCGCGCAGGCCGTCGTCGTTCACTTGCCCGTCACCCGCATCATCTCGGTGGTGGTGGTCGCGCCGCGGAACACCTTCTCGATCGCGGCTTCCTTGAGCGTGCGCAGGCCCTCCTCGCGCGCGGCCTTGAAGATCTCGAGCGAGCTCGCCTGCTGCGAGACCAGGCGGCGGATCTTCTCGCTCATCGGCAGGATCTCGTAGATCCCGGTGCGCCCGAGGTAGCCGGTCTCGCGGCAGTGCAGGCAGCCCTTGCCGCGCCGGAAGCGGTAGGGCTTGAGCTTCTCGAACGGGATCTTCATCGCCGCCGCCTCGCCCTCGCTCGGCTCGTACTCCTCGGAGCAGTGGTGGCAGTTCTCGCGCACCAGCCGCTGCGCCACGACGCCGATCAGCGTCGAGGTGATCAGGAAGTGGGGGACCTCGAGGTCGAGCAGCCGCGTGATCGAGGACGGCGCGTCGTTGGTGTGCAGCGTCGAGAGCACCAGGTGGCCGGTGAGCGCGGCCTGCACCGCGTGGTCGGCGGTCTCCTTGTCGCGGATCTCGCCGACCATGATGATGTCGGGGTCCTGGCGCAGCACCGTGCGCAGGCTCGACGAGAAGGTCACGTCGATCTGCGGGCGCACCTGGACCTGGTTGAAGTCCTCGAACACCATCTCGATCGGGTCCTCGATCGTGACGATGTTCACCTCGGGCTTGGAGAGGTGCTTCAGCACCGAGTAGAGCGTCGTGGTCTTGCCGCTGCCGGTG
>CAZMRX010000006.1:0-25556 GCA_964568755.1 uncultured Acidobacteriota bacterium
ACCCGGCGCGTGGATTCGCCTCCACCGCATCTGCGAGAAGCACGGCGTCGGCGACCAGTTCCGCATCCACTACGACCCCTCGCACGCGATCCTGATGGGCCAGGACACGCGCTCGCTGTTCCAGTACCTCAAGGACGAGGGCTACAACTTCCTGATCGGCGGCTTCCACGTGAAGGGGCAGGTCACGGACGCGAAGGGCGTCTCGGCCTGGGGCTACGGCGGACAGACCGTGGAGCGCGGCGACTGGCTGAAGGGCAAGCCCTCGCCGAAGCCCGCGGACCAGCTGAACGCGTGGAAGAAGCAGGTCGTGCTGTGCGAGCACGAGCTGCCGGGAACCGCGAAGCACGACCCGCTCGCGTACCTGCAGAACCGGACGGTCGATTGGCTCGACCATCAGCTCGCCGCGCGCGAGCTGCTGAAGCTCGACGTCGCGAGCACGCACCTGGTGGTCGAGCACGAGTACCCGAAGGCCCGCATCCAGGACAAGGCGCGGCTCGCGCCGATCCTCTCGGGGTCGATCGCCTTCACGCGCAAGATCGACGAGGCGGCGGCCTGCATGCACGCGCTGCAGAACGTGGTGCTCAAGGCGCAGGGCATCCCGGTCCAGGGCCACGGCCGCCAGGCGTACCGGAGCTGACCGGAGCTAGCGGATGACGAGCCGGCAGCAGAGCTCGGGAGCGGCGCCGATCGAGGCCCGCAGCGGGCTCGACCCGTGGGGTCGCGGCGAGCTGCCGGCTCCGCCCGACACGCAGGGCCTGCGGATCCTGAAGGTGGTCGGGCCCGGGGCGATCGTGCTCGGCGCGGCGATCGGCAGCGGAGAGTGGCTGATCGGCCCGGCCGTGTTCGTGCGCTACGGCCTCTCGCTGCTGTGGGTGACGCTCGCCGCGGCGTTCTTCCAGGCGCTGTTCAACACCGAGCTGGTGCGCTACACGCTCTACACGGGCGAGCCGATCATCACCGGCTTCATGCGCACGAAGCCGCACGCCACCTTCTGGGGCTGGCTCTACGCGGGGCTCTACTTCCTCCAGAACGGCTGGCCGGCCTGGGCCGGGGCGTCGGCGGGCGCGTTCTTCTTCCTGGCCGCGGGGCGTGGCGCCCGGGCCGACGAGTCCGGCTCCGTCTACCTGGTGGCGCTCGCCGTGTTCGGGGTGTGCGTGCTGATCCTGCTATTCGGCGGCAAGCGCATCGAGCACACGCTCGAGATGCTCAACTGGGTGATGGTGGCGGGAGTGCTGCTGGCGCTGGCGGCGCTGTGTCTCCTGTTCGCGTCGCCCGCCAACGCCTGGGCGGCGCTCGTCGGCTTCTTCGGATTCGACACCGCGACGGGCAGCTTCAAATTCATACCCGACGGCGCCGACTGGTTCCTGGTCGGGGCGTTCGCGGCCTTCTCCGGCTGCGGCGGCGTCACCAACCTCACGCTCTCGAGCTGGGCGCGCGACAAGGGCTACGGCATGGGCTCGGTGGTCGGCTACATCCCCACGGTCGTGGGCGGGCAGAAGGTGCACCTCGCGCACACGGGAACCACCTTCGAGCCCACGCCCGCGGCGCTCGAGAGCTGGAAGGGCTGGTGGCGGATCGTGCGCGCCGACCAGTGGGGCATCTTCTTCCTGGGGGCGTTGCTCGGAATGGCGCTGCCCGGGATGCTCTACAGCTCGCTGATTCCGAGAGGCACCGACCTGCGCGGCCTCAACATCGCGACCGAGCTGGCGCGCGCCCTGTCGGAGCGCGCCGGCCCGTCGCTCACGATCGTGGTGGCGGTCATGAGCGCCTGGATCCTGTTCAAGGTGCAGATCGACATCCTCGAGTCCACCGTGCGCTCCGTGACCGACATCCTGTGGGGCGCCAGCAAGCGGGTGCGGGCCTACTCCGACGTCAGGCGCGTCTACTACTCCGTGCTCGCGGTGTCCGTCTTCTGGGGGGCCTTCGCGCTGACGCTGACCGCGCCGATCATCCTGCTTCAAGTCGCGGCCAACGTCGCCGGGCTGGTCTTCGCGCTCTCGGCCCTGCACGTGCTGCGGGTCAACACCACGCTCCTGCCGGAGCCGCTGCGGCCCCCGATGTGGCGGCGCGTCGCCCTCGTCCTGATGGCCACGTTCTACGGCGCTTTCGTGTGGATGTGGCTGATGGGCGGCCTGCTGCCCGACACGTCGAAGGGCTTCCTGTTCAAGCTGCTGCGCGGTGGAGTCTGACGCCATGGTGGGGGAGCGCCTGCCGCTCGAGTTGCCGAAGCCGCTCGGACCCGAAAGGAGGTCGTCTTGAGCCACCTGGGTGTCGTGCGGGAGATCTACGCAGCCTTTGGTCGCGGCGACGTGCCGGCGATCCTGGCCCACCTGGCGCCGGACGTCGAGTGGGAGTACGGCGGCGGCCCGACGCCGGTGCCCTGGCTGCAGAAGCGCCACGGCCACGCCGGCGCGCAGCAGTTCTTCGTGGACCTCGCCGCGACGCTCGAGATCCAGATGTTCGCGCCCAAGGCCTTCTTCGAGGGCCAGGGCGTCGTGGTGGTGCTGCTCGACCTCGAGGCGCGGGTGAAGGGCACCGGCAAGCCGATCCACGAGGAGGACGAGGTCCACATCTGGCACCTGAACGCGGCCAACCAGATCACGCGCTTCCGCCACCGCGTGGACACGCAGCACCACATCGAGGCCTGCCGCCCCTGATCGCGCGACAGCGCGGCGCCTACTACGCCTGGTAGTAGCCCCGCGGGCTCCCTACGATCGTGCGACCGGTGGGCGGGTCGCGCGAAGGGGGCACGTGGTCTCGAGGCGGATGCTGCTGGCGTTCGGGCTGTGGGCCGTGGCAGGGGTCGCGTCCGCCATCGAAGGCCGCGTGGTGCTGAAGGACGGCGGGCAGCCCGTGGCCGACGCCCAGGTGTCGGTGCTCGGACGGACCGGCCACGTCCCGACAGACGGCGAAGGGCGCTTCGTGCTCTCGCCCACGCCGCGCGCGCCTTTCGAGCTCCTCGTGACCCTGCCCGGGGGGCGGACGCTGGCCCCGATCCGGGTGGAAAGCTCGCCCGAAGCGCCCTGGGTGCTGGAGGTAGCGTGGCACGTGGCGGAGTCGATCACGGTCGCCGAGCCGGTGGCGCCGGGAATCGAGGGCACGCCGGCGAGCGGCCTGGCCTTGCTGGGCGAGTCGGACGTCGCCGAGCGCGAGCCCACGAACCTGGCCCAGGCCCTCGAGAACGTGGCCGGGGCGTCCAGCGTGTCGGAGGGGCAGGCGGCGGTGCCGGCGCTGCGCGGGCTCTCGGCCGGTCGGACGCTGATCCTGCTCGACGGGGCCCGGGTCAGCTCCGAGCGGCGGGCGGGACCGAGCGCGACCTTCGTGGACCCGAGCGTGCTGGAGGCGGTCGAGGTGTCGCGCGGCCCCGGCGCCATCGCCTACGGCTCGGACGCGTTCGGGGGCGTGATCCAGATGCGCACGAAGCGCGCGGTCCCGGGGAGCCCTTTCGGCGGAAGGCTCGAGGGCGCGCTCGGGGCCGGAACCCCGCAGCAGCGGGCGTCCCTCACCCTCACGCGGGGCTTCGAGCGCGGCGGCATCCTGGTGGAGGGCCACTACCGCAACTTCGAGGACTGGCAGAGCCCCGAGGGCGAGGTGTTCAACTCCGGTGCGAACGACCAGGGGTTCCTGGTGCGCTTCGAGCACCTGCTGGCCGGCGGGCTGCTGTCGGTCGGCTGGCAGAGCGACTTCGGACGCGACGTCGAGCGTCCGCGCAACAACTCCCGGAGCGTGCGCTTCTACTACCCGACCGAGGACTCGAGCCGCCTCAACCTGTCGTGGGAGAAGGGCGGCGTGGGCAGCTTCAGCCGCGTGGGGATGAACGCCTTCCTCGGCAGCTACGCGGTGGTCACCGACCAGGACCGCTTCGCGACCGCCACGACGCCGCGCAGCATCGAGCGCGCGGACGTCTCGGCGGACGACTTCCACCTGCGCAGCTACGCGCAGAAGCCGCTCGGCAGCGCGCGGCTGGAGGCCGGCGTGGACCTGAATGGCCGCGTGAACCTCCAGGCGTTGGAGATCCGCGAGCAGTACGACTCCAGCGGAGCGCCGGCAATCCGCACGGAGCTCGTCGCGGTCGAGGACGCGCGGCGAGTGGACGCCGCGCTCTATGCGAGCGTCGAGGCCCCCGTGAGCCGCGTCGTCTCGCTCTCCGTCGGAGTGCGCGGCGATCTCGTCGAAGCGCGCAACCAGGGCGGGTACTTCGGCGATCGCGACGCCGACAACGGCGCGTTCTCCGGCTACGCCGCGCTCACTCTCGGCGCATCCGGAGGCCTGTCGGCCACCGCACAGGTCGCCCGCGGCTTTCGCGACCCGACGCTCTCCGACCGCTATTACCGCGGCCCCACGGGTCGCGGGTTCATCACGGGCAACCCGGACCTCGTGCCCGAGACCAGCCTGCAGCTCGACCTCGCGCTGCGCTACTCGAAGGGCGGCTTCCGGGCCGCGCTCTACGCCTACCAGTACGACATCGAGGACCTGATCGAGCGCTACCAGGCCGAGCCCGACTATTTCTACTTCCGCAACCGCGGCGAGGCACGCGTCCGCGGCGTCGAAGCCGAGCTGCATGCGCGGCTGCCGTTGCTGCTTTCGCTTCAGGCGACTGCCCACGTCCTGACGGGCGAGGTCATTGACGACGGCACGAGCCTCGACGGCATCCCGCCGGCGACCTTCACGCTCCGGCTCCGGCGCGACTTCGGGCGCGCGTGGGCCTGGTTCAGGCTCGCGGGCTACGGCAGGCTCGACGATCCCGGCCCTACCGAGCAGGCTGGTCCGGGGTACGCGCTGATCGACGCCTGCGTGGGAGCCCGCCTGGGGTCGCGCGTCGAGCTGAGCGCGCTCGGGCGCAACCTGCTCGACGAGGCCTACCTGGTCAGCCCCGACAGCCGCGCGGTGCTCGCGCCCGGCATCACCGGGATCCTGTCCCTGGCGGTGCGATTCTGAGGGCGGCCGTGTTGCCCGCGGCGCGCCGGCCGGTGGATACTGGCCGCGCATGCACCTCGGCCCGCTCGAGCAGCGCGTCCTCGACTACCTGTGGCGGCGGCGCTCCGCCGTCACGGTTCGCGAGGTGCGCGCCGCGCTGGGCCGCGAGCTGGCCTACACCACGGTGATGACCACGCTCGATCGCCTGTTCAAGAAGGGCCTTCTCGACCGTCAGCCCGCGGGCCGGGCCTTCCGCTACGTCCCGCGCGCCACGCGCGAGGCGTTCGGCGCGTCCCAGGTGCGGGCCCTGCTTGCGCGCTTCTTCCGCCGCGGATCGGCGTCTGTGCCGCTGCTGTCGTCGCTGGTGGAGGCGGTGAGCGAGCACGACCGGGCCCTGCTGCCCGAGCTGCAGCGGCTGGTGCGCGAGAAGGAACGCGATCTGCGCCGCAAGCGGGAGCGGTCGTGAGGTTCTGGCTGCTGGGCCTCGCGGTCGTGCTCGCCGCGCACGTCGGCGCGGCGACGGTCGCCTCGGTGCTCGCGGTCGGGTGGCACCGGTTGGTCCAGTCGCGACTCGCGGCGCTCGCACCCGCCGTGCGCGCGCGGCGCCTGCTCGCCCTCGCCCTCGCGCCGTCGGCCGCCGGCGTCGCGACGGCGGGCCTCGCGGCGCTGGCGTGGCTGGCCTTCGAGCCGCGGTCGACCGCCGAGACGCCGGGGCCGGTGCTCGTGACCCTCGCGCTTCTGGGCCTCGGGCTCGCCGCCCTCAGTGTCGTCTCGGTGGCCCGGGAGGTGATCCGCACCCGGCGCGTCGTCGAGTCGTTCCTGTGCGAGGGCCGCGAGCTGGGCGGCCTGCCGCTGCCCGCCACGCGTGCGGCCCACGCCTTCCCGGTGGCGGCCCTCGCCGGCGTGTGGCGGCCGCGCCTGCTGCTCGCCGAGCAGGTGCTCGCAGCTCTCGGCCCGGACGAGCTCGACGCCGTCGTCGCCCACGAGCTCGCGCACCTGGATGCGCGGGACAACCTGAAGCGCCTGGTGCTGGCCGCGTTTCCCGACCCGCTCGCCTTCACGGGCCGGGGCCCGCGCCTGCGGGAGGCTTTCCGGGAGGCCGCCGAGGCTGCTGCCGACGCCCGCGCCTGCGCACGCGTCCCGCCCACGGTGCTTGCTCGTGCCATCGTCAAGGTGGCGGGGCTCGTCCCCGCGGGCGGCCGCTTCGACGTGGCGGCGGCCAGCTTCCATCACGAGGGCAGTCTCGCCTCCCGGGTGCGCACGCTGCTGAATGGGCCGCAGGGCCCGCCCCAGGAAGTGCCTTCACGCCCCCGCCTCGGCGCGCGCGGTCTCGCGATCCGCGTGGCCCTGGTGATGGCGCTGGCGGTGGCGCTCGCCGGTTCGAGCGCGGCCCTCGCAACGCTCCACGGCGCGCTCGAGCGACTCGTACACCTGCTCGCCTAGCGGCCTCGCCGAGTCCGCCAGACGTGGTGTCCACGCGTCGAGAGAGTAGGGGAACTCTGTCTGGACAGAGTCCGAAGGCCCACGAGCGGAGGGCTGTGCTAAGTTCGTCGGCTGCGTATGGACACGTCGACCAGTATCACGAGCGGCCCTTCGCCCATCGGCTTCGGCAGGAGGCTCCGCCGCGCCCTGCTCGGGCCGGGCGACACCTGGCTGCCCGCCGCGGCTCTCGTGCTTCCCGCCCTCATCTGGCTTGGGCTCGAGGGGCGTGCCTACCCGTCGTTCGAGCCCTACATGACGGGCGACTACGCGAAGATCGAGCTCTACACCCGGCTCGCCGCCGAGGGCAGCCAGCGGCTCGGCACCGAGTCGCGCTTCCACATCCACCACCTCGGGCCGGCGTTCTTCTACTTCGCCGCGCCCATCTACATGCTGGTGGGCGGGACGACCAAGGGCATGGCGGTGGCGGCGCTGGTCTGGAACCTGCTCTTCCTGGTGGCACTCCTGCGCGGCGCGAGCCGCCTCGCCCCCGGAGTGGGCCCGTTCGTGGCCGCCGTGCTGCTGTTCGTGTTCCTCCATGCGCGCGGGGTGGGCTGGCTGCTCTCGTCCTGGAACCCGCACCTGGCGATGCTGCCGTTCGGCGTGGCGCTCGTGGCCTGCGCCCGTCTCGCCACCGGCGAGGGCAGGGCGCTGTGGGTGCTGGCGCTGGCAGGCAGCGTGGTGCTGCAGGGCCACATGGTGTGGGCGCCGCCGCTCGTCTTCGCCGGTGCCCTCGGCCTGCTGCTGTGCCTCTGGCCCGCGGCACGACGCGCCCTGGGTATCCCCACGCGCGAAGCCGGCCTCGGCCGCGGGTCGATCCTGGCGACGGTAGCCGTGGCGTGCGTGCTCTGGGCGCTGCCCGTCTACGACGAGCTGACCGGCGAGTACAAGAACTTCCGCCGCATCCTGACCATGGGGACCGAGGAGTACGAGCCGCGGTCCTGGGCGGAGTCGCTCGGCCCCTGCCTGCGCGCGCTCGAGCTCCGGCGCGACGGCCAGGCCCCCGGCGCGTCCTTCGAGTGGGGCGCCCGCAACGTGGGCGTCGACCCGCGGCTCGGGATGGGGGGCACGCCGGGCGATATCACGGAGACCTTCACCCCGCGCGAGGCGCTCTGGGCCGCGGCGCTCGCCACGGCGCTCTTGGCGTGCGTGGTGCTCGGAAGGCGGCGCGGCGCGACGACCGCGGCGCTGGCGCTTGGCGCCCTGCTCGCGGGCGCGGCCCTGCCGGTGGTGGCGCGCCAGTCGCCGGGCCGCGAGCTGCCGTGGTACCTGCTCCAGTGGGGTGCGATGGTCACGCTGGTGGCGCTGCTCGCGATCGGCACCGAGCTGCTCGAGCGCGTGGCTCCGCTCGGCCGCCTGGCACGCGGTCGCGCCGGACGCGTGCTGCTGGCGACGCTGTCCGTCCTGCTGCTCGCGAGCGCCGTCCGGGCGCAGCGCTCGGCCGGCCCGCCAGCGCGAAACCCGAGAGCGATCGCCGTCGAGCGGCTGACGCAGGCGATCAAGGAACGTGCGGCGCTGGACGTCGGCCGGCGCCGCTTCCTCCTGAGGGTCGCGCCGCACGAGGACCAGGCCACCGCCGTCGGCCTGATCCTGGCGCTCGACAAGGCCCGGGTGCCGTTCTCGGTCGAGCCGTTCGGCTCGTGCCGGATCGAGGGCCGCTTCACGCCGCGCGGCAACGAGTGGGCCGAGCTGCTGGTCGGCAATCTGGAAGCCCGGCCGGGTGCGGTGCGCCTCGACCAAAGGGACGGCGTCAGCGTCGTGTGGCAGATGAAGCAGATCGGAGGCCGCGTTGAGTAGAGACACGCTCGAGACCCGCCGCCGCCTGCTGCGCTATCTCGCGGCGAGCCCGCTGGCCCTGCCGCTCGGTGGATGGCTGCGGGGCCTGGACAGCGCCGCTGCGAGCACGCGGGCCGAGGACGCCATCGCGTCGGTGAAGGACGCCCTGAGCGTGTTCGACTTCGAGGAGGCGGCCCGTCGCGCGCTGCCTCCGGCGCACTGGGGCTACCTCGCCACCGGTGTCGACGGCGACCGCACGTTGCGCGCCAACCGGGAAGCCTTCGACCGCGTGCAGATCCGGGCCCGCCACCTCGTCGACGTGCGCCGCGTGGACACGGCCTCCGAGTTCCTCGGGCAGCCGCTCGGATCGCCGCTCTTCCTGTGCCCCGTGTCGAGCCTGCGCGCCTTCCATCCCGAGGGCGAGCTGGCGGTCGCACGTGCCGCGAAGGCGGAGGGGACCGTCGCTGGCCTGTCCACCCTGACGACTTCCAGGATCGAGGAGGTGATCGCTGCCCGCGGCGAGCCGGTCTGGTTCCAGCTCTATCCCAGCAACGACGCGGCGGTGATGCGGGCGATCGTGAAGCGCGCCGAAGCCGCGGGCTGCCGGGTGCTGTTGCTGACCGTAGACGTGCCGCTGGGCCCCAACCGCGAGACCCAGTTCCGGCTCGCGAAGCAGGACGCCCGGCCCTGCGCGGCCTGTCACGACGGGTCGCTTACGGGCTACCTGCGCAGGAAGCGGATGTTCGACGGCCTCGACCTCGCAAAGGTCGAGGACAACATCGAGCTCGGGATGGACTGGGACTACGTGAAGCGCCTGCGCGACCTCACGTCGATGAAGGTCGTGCTGAAGGGCGTCGTCACCCGCGAGGACGCGGCGCTGGCGGTGGAGCACGGGGTCGACGCGGTCTACGTCTCGAACCACGGCGGCCGCTCGGAGGAGAGCGGGCGGGGCGCCCTCGACTCGCTGCCCGAGGTGGCCGAGGCCGTGGCGGGCCGGATCCCGGTGCTGGTGGACAGCGGCTTCCGCCGTGGCACGGACATCTTCAAGGCCCTGGCCCTTGGCGCGACCGCGGTGGGGATCGGCCGGCCCTACGTGTGGGGCCTGGCCGCGTTCGGGGAAGAGGGCGTCACGGCCGTGATCCGCATGCTGAAGGCGGAGCTGGTGATGGCGATGCAGACCTGCGGCACGCCGCGGCTGCGCGACATCGGCCGGGAGCGGGTCCAGGTCCGGGGCTGAGCCGCCGCAGCGTGCCCCAGAAGCGGACCCGCCTCAGTCCTGGCGCAGCGCCTGCACCGGGTCGAGGCGCGCGGCACGCCAAGCCGGTAGCAGGCACGCCGCGAGCGTCACGACCAGCAGCAGGCCCACGACACCGGCGTACGTGAGCGGGTCGGCCGCTTCGACGCCGAAGAGCAGGCTTTGGAAGGCGCGCGCCGCGGCGAAAGCGGCAAGGAGGCCCACGCCGAGGCCCCAGGCGGTCCGCCTCAGGCCTTCGCCGAGGACGAGCGACAGGATGTCGGAAGCCTCCGCGCCGAGCGCCAGGCGCAGGCCCGTCTCGCGCGTCCGTTGCGCGACGCTGTACGCGACCACGCCGTAGATCCCGAGCGAGGCCATCCCGAGTGCGATCCCCGCGAAGAGCGCGATCAGCACCAGGCTGAAGCGGCGCGCCGCGGCCGCGCCGTCGAGGTACGAACCGGTGAGGCGCGCCCCGACCGAGGCGACGCTCGGGTCGACCGCGTGCACGGCGCGCCGCACCGACTCGCCGAGCGCCAGCGGGTCGCCCGCGGCGCGCACCACCACGAACTGGTTCTGGGCGAGCCAGACCAGCAGGTTCGCGTTGACCTGGTGGTAGGGAACGTACAGGTGCGGCTCGGCCGCGCCCTCGAGGCTCACGTGGTGAACGTCTCCCACGACACCTATGATCTCGATCGGCCGGAAGCTCTCGGGGTTGTCCTTGACCAGGAGCTGCCGGCCGACCGGGTCGCGGTCCGGGAAGCTCTGGCGCGCGAGAGACTGGCTGACGATCGCGACCGCCGGCTGGGAGGCGCGGTCGGTTTCGGCGAACTCCCGACCCGCCACGAGCGGGATCCCCATCGCGCGGAAGTAGCGCGGCGTGACCATGCGGTACTGCGCCGTTGGGAGCTGGTCGTCGGAAGCCGGCGGTCGGTCCGCGACCTTGTAGTCCGCGCTCGCCAGGGCGCCGTTCAGCGGAACGTGATTCGTGCCGGCGACGGACTGGACGCCCGGCAGGGTCCGCACGCGGGCTTCGAGCTCGTCGTAGAAGCGGCTGATCTTCTGGATGTCCGCGTAGTCCTTCCTCGGCAGCGACAGCCGGACGGCGAGGACGTCGGCGTCGAAGCCCGGGTCGACCCGCATCAGCGCGTCGAAGCTGCGGAACAGCAGCGAGGCCCCCGAGAGGAGCACCACCATGACGGCGACCTGGGCCGGGACGATCAGGCCGCGCGCGCGGCCGCCCTCGGCGCTGCCGGCCCCGCCGCGGCTCGACTGGAGGTCGCGGTTCGGCGTGGCGCCGAGCGCGCGCCAGGCCGGCACCAGGCCGAAGCCCAGGCCGGCGAGCAGGGCGACCGCGGCCGTGAAGAGCAGCACTGGCACGCTCAGGCCGATGTCCTGCGAGCGCGGCATGGCGGTCGGAGACAGCGCGACGAGCGCCGGCACGGCCCAGTAGGCGAGCAGCACGCCGAGGCAGGCGCCGGCGCAGGACAGAAGCGCCGCCTCGACCAGCAGCTCGCGCGCGAGGCGCCACGGCCGGGCCCCAAGCGCCTGGCGGATCGCGAGCTCCTGGCGGCGCGCCGTGGCGCGCACCAGCATCAGGTTCGCGAGGTTCGCGCACGCCACCAGCAGCAGCAGCGCCACGGCGGCCATCAGCAGCTGGAGCGTCCCGCCGACGCTGCGAGTGAGCTCCTCGCGGTACGGCGTCACCAGCACGCCCTTCTTGCGGGCGTAGGTGCCGGGGAAGTCCTGTTGCAGCCGCCGGCCGATCGCTTCGAGGTCGGCCGCGATCGCGGGCCCGCTCGCGCCCGGCCGGGCGCGAGCCACGAGGCGCAGGAAGCTCGTCGATTCGCGGTTGTGGCGCCACGGGTCCTGGTCGGGGGCGAGCGGGATGGCGAGGTCGATGTCCCGGGCGGTGAACAGGAAGCTGGGGGAGAGCACGCCGACCACGGTGTAGGGCTCGCCGTTGAGGGTGACCGCCTTCCCGACGAGGCCCGCGTCGCCCCCGAACCGCCGCTGCCACAGCGCGTGGGACAGCACCACGACCTTCTCGTTGCCGGGCAGGTCGTCGGCAGGGCGCAGGGTGCGTCCGAGCGCCGGGACGGCGCCCAGCATCTCGAAGAAGTTGCCCGAGACGCGCTGGCCCGGGATGCGCTCGGTGGCGCCCTCGCCGGCCAGGTTGCCGCTCCAGGCCGCGACGCCCGCGACGGCCGCGAGGCTCGTGGCGCGGTCGCGATAGTCGCAGAACTCGGGGAGCGAGAACGGGTAGCGGTCGGTCGAGGTGTGGCGCGACCAGATCGAGTACAGCTCGTCGGGCTGCGCGAACGGCAGCGGCTTCAGCAGCACCGCGTGGACCACGCTGAAGAGGGCCGCGTTCGCCCCGATCCCGAGGGCGAGCGTCGCCAGCGCGAGCAGCGTGAAGCCGGGCGTGCGACCGAGGCGGCGGGCCGCGTGTCTCAGGTCCTGGACCAGGTCGGGCATCGAGCCTCCGTGAGCCTGGTGACGAGCCTAGCCGGCCGCGACGGTTGCAGGAAGCTCATTGTTTTCATTCAATGCGTGAGCTACGCTCATATGCATGCCGGCGCTGGAGATCCGCCACCTGCAGCTGGTGCAGGCGATCGCCGAGGAGGGCAGCCTCACCCGCGCGGGGCTGCGGCTGCACCTCACGCAGTCGGCGCTCAGCCACCAGCTGCGCGACGCCGAGGGGCGGCTCGGGGTGAAGCTGTTCGAGCGGGTCGGCCGGCGGCTCGTGCTAGCCGCTCCGGGCGAGCGGCTGCTCCGCTCGGCGCGCAGCGTGCTCTCGGACCTGGGCCGGGCGGAAGAGGAGATCCGGCGCGGGGCGGGCGGCGCGCATGCCGTGATCCGCCTGACCACGCAGTGCAACACCGTCTACCACTGGCTGCCGTCGCGCTTGCGGCGCTTCCAGCGGACGCACCCGGAGGTGGACCTGGAGGTGATCGCCGGCGCGACCGACGACCCGGTGCCGGCCCTGCTCGAAGGCGCCATCGACCTGGCGATCGTGCACCGCCCGACGCGGGACCCCCGCGTGCGGCTGCGGCCGCTGTTTCGCGACGAGATGGTGGTCGTGATGCACGCCGGCCACCGGCTGAGCCGCGCGCCCTTCGTGGCCGCGGAGGACCTGGCTCCCGAGCACCTGATCCTGTACTCGATCCCGCGCGAGTCGAACCTGGTGTTCCGCGAGGTGCTGATCCCCGCGGGGGTCGCGCCCAGGCGGGTCACTCACATCCAGCTCACCGAGGCGATCGTGGAGATGGTCAAGGCCGGCCTGGGGCTGAGCGTCCTGGCGCGCTGGTCGGTGGCGCCGCAGATCGAGCGCGGCGAGCTGGTGGCGCGGCCTTTGACCCGGAGCGGGCGCTATCGGCACTGGAGCGCCGCCTACCGCAGCCGGCAGCCGCCGGCGCACCTGTTGGCGTTCGTGGAGCTCCTGGCGCGTCACCCGCTCCCCGTCGGAGCGACGGCGCGGGAGCGCCGTCAGATCGCCGAGAGGCTGGTCGAGAGCGGGCCGCCGGGGCCGGCGCCGATGGCCGGGGCGTCGAGTCTCAGCGAGCGCCGGGCGCGACGTTGAGGTCGCCCGCGAGGTAGGTCAGCACGCCGAGCAGCACGAAGAGCGCGGCCGCGGCCCAGCGCATGTAACGCATGTCGATGCGGCGGGCGAGCGCGGCGCCCACCCAGACCGCCGGGACGTTCGCGATCATCATCCCGAGCGTCGTCCCGAGCACGACCGGCACCAGCGCCTGGTAGCGCGCGGCGAGCGCCACCGTCGCGAGCTGGGTCTTGTCGCCCATCTCGACCAGGAAGAAGGCGACGAGCGTCGTCAGGAAGACCCCGGCCGCGCGCGGGCCCTCCCGCTCCTCGAGCGTGTCGGGCTTGAGCGCCCAGAGCCCGAACGCCACGAACGACGCCGCGATCACCAGGCGCAGCGTGCCCGGGGACACGAGGCTCGCCAGCCAGGCGCCGAGGGCTCCCGCCAGGAAGTGGTTGGCGAGCGTCGCGACCAGGATCCCCAGGACGATCGGCACGCGCGCCTTCAGCTTCGCCGCCAGCACGAACGAGAGCAGCTGGGTCTTGTCGCCCATCTCGGCGAGAGCGACGATCGCGGTGGAGACGAGGAAGGCTTCCAGGGGCGGGTCCTCCGGGCGCAGCGGCCTCAGTGGTCGGGCGGCCTCAGCAGATGAAGCCGCCGTCCACGACCAGCGTGCTGCCGGTGGTGAACGACGACTCGTCCGAGGCCAGGAACAGGTAGGCGGCGGCCATCTCCTCGGCCGTGCCGAGACGCCCCATCGGCTGGCGGGCCACGAGCACGGCCATCGCCGCGTCGCGGTCCGGGGCCTCCGCGAGGCGCTCGTCGATCCAGGGGGTGAGCGTCGTGCCCGGGCAGACGGCGTTCACGCGAATGCCGTCCTTGACGTGGTCGAGCGCCATCGCCTTGGTGAGTCCCACCACCGCGAACTTCGTCGTCACGTAGGCAGCCCGTTCCGCCACTGCGCGCACGCCGGCGATCGAGCCCGCGTTGACGATGGCACCGCGCCGCCGCGGCACCATCACGCGCAGCGCCGCCCGCGACATCAGGAAGGTGCCCCTCACGTTGACAGACATCAGGCGGTCGAACTCGGCCTCGTCGGTCGTCAGGACGGTGCCCGTGGTCCCGACTCCGGCGTTGTTCACCAGGATGTCGAGCGGACCGAAGGCGGTCTCCGTCGCGCGGACGGCCGCCTCGCAGTCGCCCGGTTGCGAGACGTCGCAGGCGAGAGCCAGCGTGCGGGCCCCGAGCGCCGTGGCTTCGGCGGCCACGGCGTCCGCCTTCGGCTGGCTGAGGTCGGCCACGCCCACGGCGGCGCCCTCGCGGGCGAAGGCGAGGGCCGTGGCTCGACCGATCCCCGATCCGGCCCCGGTGACGATCGCGACCTTCCCGCGAAAGCGCTCGCTCATGGTGTCCCTCCCGCTGCCAAGAGCCGTGGCGCTGATTGTATAGTCACGAGCAGTGATGCCGGCCGCCTCGCGTCCCCCTGTCCCGCCGGGCCGAAGGCCCCTGGCGCTCGCGATCGGCGGGGCGCTCGCCGCGCTGCTCGTGGCCAGGGCGCCGGACGCCCAGGAGGACGCGGCGACGGCGAGCACGCGCGAGCTGGCGGCGCTGCTGCGCGAGCGGGCCGCGCTCGTGGATCCCCAGGCGCTCTCGCTGATCGTGAACGACCGGCGGGCCGACCTGCTGAACAGCCTGCTCGCGCGGCCGTTGCCGCTCGGGGAACGGCTGCAGCTGCGCGGGCGCGCGGTGGTCGAGCTCGCGAATGCGGGCCGGCCGCGCGACGCCCTGAAGGCGCTGGAGGCGCTCGAGCTGGACGCGCGCGAAAACGACGCCTCGAACTGGCAGCGGTATCGGGCGGGGGCGCGCTTGATCGAGGCGATGGCCTACATGCGCCTGGCCGAAGACG
The DNA here is from genome assembly GCA_964568755.1 of uncultured Acidobacteriota bacterium. Classification (GTDB taxonomy): domain Bacteria; phylum Acidobacteriota; class Vicinamibacteria; order Fen-336; family Fen-336; genus DATBSL01. The sequence continues at coordinate 14,851 of CAZMRX010000006.1, forward strand.
AGAACTGCCACCTGACCTCGAATCGCGACGCCTGCCTGCTGCCGATCCGGGGCGGGGGCGTTCACCGGCGGCGCGAGGGGGCCGAGGGCGCGATCCGCGCGCTCGGCGAGGTGCTGAGCCAGGACCCGGGCAGCCTGCGGGCGCGCTGGCTGCTCAACATCGCGCACATGACGCTCGGCAGCTATCCCGAGGGAGTCCCGCCGCGGCACCGGATCGCGCCGTCCGTGTTCGCCTCGGAGTACGCGCTGCCGCGTTTCGACAACGTGGCGGACGAGGCGGGGCTCGATCTGTCCGGCCTCGCGGGTGGCGCGGTGCTCGAGGACTTCGACGGCGACCGTCGCCTCGATCTCGTCTGGTCGGCGATGGGCTTCGACGAAGAGGTGCGCTTCATGCGCAATCGCGGGGACGGCACGTTCGAGGACCGCACGCGCGAAGCCGGCCTGACGGGCCTGACCGGCGGGCTCAACATGGTCCCCGCCGACTACGACAACGACGGGCACGTCGACGTGCTGGTGCTGCGCGGCGGCTGGCTCGGGTCGCAGGGCCGCTTCCCGCTCTCGCTGCTCAAGAACGACGGCCGCGGCCGCTTCAGCGACGTGACGAAGGCCGCCGGCCTGCTGCGCCTCGCGCCGACGCAGACGGCGACCTGGTTCGACTTCGACGGCGACGGCCGGCTCGACCTCTTCGTCGGCAACGAGTCGGCCTTCATTCCCGACTTCGTGACCCAGCAGCGAGCGACGGGCGAGACCTACCCGTGCGAGCTCTACCGCAACAACGGCGACGGGACCTTCACCGAGATGGCCAGGCAGGCCGGGCTCGACCTGGTGGCCTTCGTGAAGGGCACGGTCAGCGCCGACTACGACAACGACGGGCGCCCCGACCTCTTCGTCTCGGTCTGGGGCGGACCGAACCGGCTGTTCCACAACGACGGCCCGGGCGAGCCGGGTGCGTGGCGCTTCGGCGAGGTCGCCGCCACCGCGGGCGTGACCGAGCCGCTGGCGAGCTTCGCAGCCTTCTTCTTCGACTACGACAACGACGGTTGGCAGGACCTGTTCGTGGCCGGCTACGGCCGCAAGACGGGCATTCCGGTGGTCGAGGACGTGGCCGCCGACTACCTGGGCCTGAAGACGGACGCCGACCGCGATCGCCTCTACCGCAACAAGGGAGACGGCCGCTTCGAGGACGTCACGAAGGCGGCAGGCCTCGACAAGGTCACGGGTGCGATGGCCCTCAACTACGGCGACCTCGACAACGACGGCTGGCTCGACTTCTACGCCGGCACCGGCACCCCGGACCTCGGCATGCTCGTCCCGAACCGCATGTTCCGCAACGACGCCGGCAAGCGCTTCCAGGAAGTGACCACGGCCGGCAACTTCGGCCACCTCCAAAAGGGCCACGCGATCACCTTCGGCGACCTGGACAACGACGGCGACCAGGACATCTTCGAGCAGATGGGCGGCGCCTACCTGGGCGACAAGGCCAGAAGCGCCCTCTACCGCAACCCCGGCTCGAGCCACGGCTGGATCGGCCTCGAGCTCGAAGGCGTCCGCTCGAACCGCCGAGGCGTGGGCGCTCGCCTCACGCTGTCCGTCGACTCCTCGTCCGGCCCCCGCGCCATCCACCGAAGCGTCGGCCCCGGCGCGAGCTTCGGCGGCAACCCGATGCGCCTGGAAATCGGCGTGGGCGCGGCCCGGCGTGTCTCCTGGCTCGAGATCCTCTGGCCCGCCACGGGGGCGAAGCAGCGCGTGACGGGCCTGCGCCCCGGCCGGCGCTACCGCATCCGTGAGGGAGCGCCGAAGGCCGAAGAGGTGGCCTGGCCCCCTAACGAGGCGCCGGGACCCTGACCAGCTGGTCGGCGGGCAGGTTGCGAAGCGTCTGCGTCTGGCCGGTGGGCCAGGTGACCTTCAGCTCGCGGACTCGCGTGTCCGGGCCGAGGCCGAAGTGGACGCGGGCATCGGAGGACGAGCCGTAGCCGACGGCGGTGTTGACCAGGTTGTGCTGGGTGCCGGAAGGAGTGGTCAGGACGACCCGCGCACCCATGGCGTCGCGGTTGCCCTTTGCGCCGGAGACGTCGAGCTGGAGCCAGTGGTTTCGGACGGGCGAGACGTTGCGCCACAGCTCCAGCGCGCCGTCGACGGCCGTCACGGCCACGTCCAGCCGGCCGTCGTTGTCGATGTCCCCGAAGGCGGCGCCGCGGTGGACGGCCCTGCGCTTGAACTCCTCGCCGGCGGTGGCGTTGCCGTCGACGAAGCGGCCGTTCCTGGAGTTCAGCAGGAGCAGGTTCGGCATGGGCACGCGGTCGCCGGCTGTGCCGCTGGGGTCGAGCACGCCGGCGCAGGCGGCGAACAGGTCCTTGTAGCCGTCGTTGTTGAGGTCGACGATGGCGTTGCCCCAGCCGGTCCAGGGGCGGGTCAGGGCGCCCACGCCCGTCCGCACCGTCACGTCTTCGAAGGCGGTGGTGCCGGTGTTGCGGAAGAGCGGGAACATGTCGGCGGTGAGAGCGGTCAGGAATACGTCGGGACGGCCGTCGTTGTCGACGTCGCCGGCGTCGACGCCCATCCCGGCGACGGGCTCGCCGCGGTCCGGGAGAGCCACGGCGCGCTCGAAGGCCGACTCGGTGAAGCTGCCGTTCTTGTTGTTCACGAACAGGAACGACGGGACGGTGTCGTTCGCGACGAAGACGTCGCTCCAGCCGTCCTCGTCGAAGTCGGCGACACCCAGCCCCATGCCCTTGCCGACGTGGGCACGGATGCCCGACTTCTCCGACACGTCGCTGAACGTGCCGTCGCCGTTGTTGCGGAAGAGGGAGTTGGGCAGGCCCTGGTAGTGATCGGGGCGGCAGTAGTCTGGGGCAGCGGGATCGCCGCACACGGGGTCGCTCGCGTGGTCCCACACCACGTAGTTGGACACGATCAGGTCGAGCCAGCCGTCCTTGTCGTAGTCGAAGAAGGCCCCGGCGATCGCCCAGAGCGTGCCGTACTTCGGGTCGGGCCTGGCGAGCCCGGCCGCGTCGGTCGCGTCGCTGAACGTGCCGTCGCCGTTGTTGCGGTAGAGCGTGTTGCGGCGCAGACCCGCGACGAAGAGGTCGCGGTCGCCGTCGTTGTCGTAGTCGGCCGCGACGACACCCAGGTCGTAGCCCTTCCCGGCGACGCCCGCCTGCTCGGTCACGTCGACGAACTGGCCCTTCCCCTTGTTGCGGTAGAGGCGGTTCCAGTACTTCGGCTCGTTCTTCTCGAGCGTCAGGATCGGGGCGCCGTTGACGGCGTAGAGGTCGAGCCAGCCGTCGTCGTCGTAGTCGAAGAGCGCCACGCCGGCCACCATCGTCTCCGGCTGGTAGCGGCGGGCGGAGCGGCTCGAGTGGGTGACGAAGTCGATGCCGCGCTCGCCGGCCACCTCGTCGAACACCACAGGGTCCACCGGAGGCGAGTCGGCGGGCGCCGCGCCGAGCGCGAGGGCGACGGACGCGGCGCCCAGCAGGGCGGCCGTGACGGCTCGGCGGGCGGCGTGCAACTACCGGCTCCCGTAGACGTCGGTGCTCACGTACTTGAGGCCCGAGTCGCACATGAGCGTGACCACCGTCGCGCCGGGCCCGAGCCGCCGGGCCAGCTGGATCGCCGCCACGACGTTCGCCCCGGACGAGGTCCCCGCGAACAGGGCCTCTTCGCGCGCCAGGCGCCGCGCCATCGCCTTGGCGTCCTCGGTCGCGACCGGCAGGATCTCGTCGATCAGCGTCGGCCGGAGTCGAGCGATGGACGTGTGGCCGATGGCCTGCAGGATCTCCATGGGTTTCCTCATCCTCCCACATCGAGGCGGTAGCGTCCGCTCGCACAGGCTGTCAGGACTAGAATGGCGGCTCCTCGGATTCAGGCCATTGATCGACATCCGCCCGCGCTCGTGCGTCCTGGCCGTGCTGGCGTGGGCCGTCGCCACGTGCTCCTCCGCGCAAGAGGGCGACCCGACGGCTGCGCTGGGTCGGGCGCTCGGCGCGGCGGAGAGCCGCCTCGCGGCAGGGGACCTGAAAGAGGCCGAGCGGCTGTACCGCGACGCGCTCTTCGAGGGACTCGTCCTGCTGGGGACGCTCGGCCGCCTGGAAGGGCGGATGGAGGCCGCCCGGCGCGACCTGGCGCGGGCCTCGGCGTTCCTGCCGGACGATCCACGCGCGGCGCTGTCGCTCGCGTCGGCCCAGCTCCAGGCCGGCGACGCCGCGCAGGCCGTCGCGGTGTTGCAGGCCCGCTCCGCTCCCGGCGCGCGCGACCTCGAGACGACTCGCGTGCTGGCGCGGGCGCAGGCTTCTGCGGGCCGCACCGAGGACGCGGTGCGAACGTTGGAGGAGGGCGCTGCGGCCGCCCCGGACGACCCGGAGGCGGCCTTCGTGATCGCCGGCGAGTACCTCTGGCTCAAGAAGGTGGACGCCGCCGAGCGCTTGTTCGCGAGAGTCGTCGAGCGCCGGCCGCTCGCCCTCACCCACGTTCTGATCGGGCGCGCGTATCGCGACGCCGGCGAGTACGAACGCGCCCGACGCGAGCTGAAGCGGGCGCTCGACCTCGACCCGGGCGTTCGGCGCGCCCACTACTACCTGGGTACGATCGCCGTGTCCGACCCGGCGCCGGGCCCCGACCGGCTCGAGGCCGCGACCTTCGAGTTCCGGGAGGAGCTTCGGATCTCGGGCGACGATCCCCTCGTGCTGGACCAGCTCGGCACGACGCTGCTCGAGGCCGGCAAGCCCGAGGAGGCGCTCCCGGTGCTGGAGCGGGCCGTCGGCGCGGAGGCGCGCGCCCTCTACGCCTACGACCTGGGGCGCGCCCAGCTCGCGCTGGGCCGCGCGGCGGACGCGGTTGCCTCGCAGCGGCGCGCGCTGCAGCTCGCGAACGAGCAGGGCGGGGGAGAGGCGGAGCGCGAGAAGATCCACTACCAGCTCGGGATCGCCCTCCACCGGCAGGGGGAGTCGCAGGAGGCGAAGCAGCAGCTCGCCGAGGCCCGACGACTGGCCGAGCGCTGGACGGATGCCTCGCGGCGCGTGACCACGGTCGGGCCCGCCGGCGCGGCGGGATCGCGACCGGGCTTCGCGAGCACGGCCGTGGCCGAGTCGTCGCCGCTCGCCCAGCTGCCGGAAGCCCGGCGCCGCGAGCTCGCGGGCCGAGTGCGCTCTGCGCTCGCGCGGGGCTACCTGAACCTCGGCGTGATGCAGGCGCGGCAGGAGCAGCTCGCGCGCGCCGCCGAGCTGTTCGGCGCCGCGAGCGAGCTCGATCCCGACTTCCCGGGCGTGCAGTACGCGCTGGGCGTCGCTCGCTTCAACACGGGCGAGTTCGACAAGGCCACGGAGCCGCTGTCGCGCGCTCTCGCCGTCGACGGCGCAAACGCGGTACTGCGCCGGATGCTGGCGATGGCCTGGCTCAACACCGGCGCCCACGCCAAGGCGGTGGAGCTGCTCGAGCAGGACCCGGAGCTCACGACGGATCCCCAGCTCCGGCTGGCTCTGGGGATGGCCTACAGGGGACTCGGGCGGGCCGCGAAGGCTGACGAGCAGTTCAAGGCGTACGAAGCACTCACGGGCAAGAAGCCGTTCTGAGGGCCCGGCTCGATGGGTCGGCCCCTGCGAGGCCACGAGGCCTGCTGCCTCTGATCCTTCGACTCTCGTGGGGCAGTCCAGCGGCGGCTGCCACCGACTCTCCGACTCTCCAAGGAGGATTCTCGAAGCGGGACGATGAGCCTGCTTCCTTTGTTCTGGGGGGGTGCGTTGCACCCCCCCAGGCCCCCCCGGGTTGCCTATTGCAGGGGCTGGGGCTGATGCGGGTACGGCGTCAGTCGGTGTGGAAAACTTCTTCCATGTTGGCCCACCAGCCGCCGGGCTCGCGGCCTTCGACCGGGACCTGCATCGGGTCCATGATGTCCCACCACTCGCGCATGCGCGGGGCTCGCGCGATCTGCCGCATGCGCTCCTCGAACTCCGCGGGGGGGCCGTGGTACTCGAAGTAGGCAAAGAGCTTGCCGTCGAAGTGGAAGATCGAGTAGTTGCGGATCTCGGCCTTGCGCAGGGCGCCCAGGATCTCCGGCCACACCGCGGCGTGGTAGCGCTTGTACTCTTCCAGCTTCTCCGGTCGCAGGCCGATCAGCTGCCCGAAGCGTCTCACGGCAGGGACCCCGTCGAGGCGAGGATGCGCTGGCGCTGGGTGCCGAGGCCTTCGATCCCGAGCTCGACCACGTCGCCCGCCTTCAGGAAGGTGGGCGGGGTCATGCCGAGGCCGACGCCGGCGGGCGTGCCGGTGCTGATCACGTCGCCGGGCAGCAGCGTCATGAAGCGGCTCAGGTAGCTCACGAGCGTCGGCACGTCGAAGATCATCTGCTGGGTGCTGCTCTTCTGGCGGCTCTCGCCGTTGACCGTGAGCCACATCGGCAGCTTCGCCACGTCCCCCAGCTCGTCCGGGGTGGCGAGGAACGGCCCGAGCGGCGCGAAGCCGTCCTGGCTCTTGCCCTTGGACCACTGGCCCCCCCGCTCGATCTGATCCTGTCGCTCCGAGTAGTCGTTGTGGAGCGCGTAGCCGGCCACGTGCGCGAGCGCGTCCGGCTTCGAGGCGTGGCGGGCGCGCCGGCCGATCACGACGGCGAGCTCCACCTCCCAGTCGGTCTTGACCGAGCCCCGCGGCAGCGGCAGGTCGTCATCCGGGCCCGCGAGCGCCGTGGTGGCCTTGAAGAAGATCACCGGCTCCTCGGGGATCTTGGCGTTCGTCTCGCGGGCGTGGTCGGCGTAGTTGAGGCCGATGCACACGATCTTGCTCGGCCGCGTGATCGGGGACCCGAGCCTCTCGGAGGCGGCCACGCGCGGCGCGGTCGCGGCGTGCTTCTCCAGCCAGGCCGAGAGCCGGCGCAGCCCGTCGTTCTCGAGGAAGCGCTCGCCCCACGACTCGCCGAAGCCGGTGGCGTCGATGCGGGTTCCGTCCGCGAGCAGCACGCCGCTTCTCTCGTGGCCCGGCGGTCCAAAGCGGATCAGCTTCATTTCGCGTCTCCCTGTTGCGCGTGGCGCCAGCGGTCGATCGCGACCGCGACCACGATGATCACGCCGATCAGGATCTCCTGTACATAGCTCGGCCAGCCCATCTGCTGGCTGCCGTTGCGGAGGAACGCCATCACCAGGGCGCCCACCATCGAGCCCACGATCGACCCTTCGCCCCCGTTCAAGCTCCCGCCGCCGATCACGACGGCGGCGATCACGTCGAGCTCGGTGCCGGCCGCGACCGTCGGGTCGCCCTGCCGCAGCCGCGACATCTGCATCACGCCCGCGAGGCCGAACAGCAGGCCCGCGACGCCGTAGATCGCGAGCTTGAGCCGGTCGATCGCGATGCCGCAGGCGCGCGCGGCCGGCTCGCTCGAGCCGAGCGCGAACACGCGGCGGCCGAACACGGTGCGGCGCAGCACGAACGCCATCGCCACGGCCAGCACGAGCGAGATCCAGACGCCCGGGGCGAACACCATCCACGGCAGCGGCGGGAAGGTGACGGCCAGCTCGTTGACCCAGGTCGGCGGGGGATTCACGGTCGTCTGGTTGGCGAGCCACTTGGCGGTGCCGCGGGCAACCCCCAGCATGCCGAGCGTGGCGATGAACGGCACCACGCGCAGGCGCGTGATCGCGAGGCCGTTCAGCAGGCCGACGGCGCCGCCCGCCAGGACCGAGGCCAGCACGGCGGCCAGCGGGGCCCAGCCCTCGCGGATCGCGAGCGCGCACAGCACACCGGTGAGCGCGATCGTCGAGCCCACGGCCAGGTCGATGCCGCCCCCGACGATGATCAGCGTCATCCCGATCGCGCCGAGCGCCACGATCACGGTCTGCGCCAGCACCACCCGCAGGTTGTTGGTCGAGAGGTAGCGCTCGGGCGCGCCGCTCGCGATCGCGAAGAAGGCGACGACCAGCAGCAGGCCCAGGAAGGGCCCGAAGCGGACCAGGCGCTGGCGCAGCTCGTTCTTCATCCCGCGATCGCCGCCTCGAGCACGCCCTCGGGCGTCCACTCCGAAACGGCCCGCGCGGGGCCGAGGCGTCCCCGGCTCATCACCGCCACCCGGTCGCACACCCCGAGCAGCTCCGGCAGGTACGAGCTCACCATCAGCACCGCCTTGCCCGCGGCCGCCGCGCGCGACACCGCCTCGTAGAGCTGGGCCTTGCTCGCGACGTCGATGCCGCGCGTGGGCTCGTCGAGCAGCAGCACCTCGGCCTGCTGGTGGACGATGCGCGCGAAGGCGACCTTCTGCTGGTTGCCGCCCGAGAGCGTCCGCACCGGCTGGCCGGGCCCGCGCATGCGGACGTCGAGCTCGCGCGCTCGCTCGGCCGCCTGCTCGCGCTGCCGGGCCGGGTCGAGTACCCCGCGCCGGGAGCAGGAGGAGAGGCGCGTGAGGGTCACGTTGTCGGCCACGGAGAGCGGCAGGGCCAGGCCCTCGCCCTTCCTGTCCTCGCTCAAGTAGCCGAGCCCGTCCGCGAGCCGCCCGGCGGGGACCTCGGCGAGCGGTCGCGTGCGCCCGCGGATGCTGACGCTGCCGGCCTCGGACCGCGCCAGGCCGAAGAGGGCCCGCACCATCTCGGTGCGGCCGGAGCCCATCAGGCCGAAGATCCCGAGCACCTCGCCCCGATGCAGGCTGAACGACGCCTCCTGGAGGCCCGGGGCGGCGAGGCCTCGGACCTCGAGCGCCACGTCGCCACCCGAGGCCCGTTCGCGGCGCGGGAACAGCTCGCTCACCGTGCGACCCACCATCAGCGCGATGATCTGGTCGTTGGTGACGCTCGCGAGCGCTCCCGAGCCGACCGTGCGGCCGTCGCGCAGCACCGTGAAGGCGGAGGCCACGGCGCGCGTCTCCTCGAGGAAGTGGCTGATGTAGACGACCGCGACGCCCGCCCCCGCCAGCCGGCCGATCAGCGCAAACAGCCGCTCGACGTCCCCGCGCGGCAGGCTGGAGGTGGGCTCGTCCATCAGCACCACGCGTGCGCGGGTCGCGATCGCGCGGCAGATCTCGACCACCTGGCGCGCGCCGATCGGCAGCCGGCCCACGATCGCATCGGGGTCGATGTCGGGGTGGCCGAACTCGGCGAGCACCTGGCGCGTGACGCTGCGGGCGCGCTCCCGGTCCCAGAGGCCGCGACGCGAGGGCTCGGTGCCCATCAGGACGTTCTCGGCGACCGAGAGATGGGGGAAGAGCGACAGCTCCTGGTGGATCAGCGCAATCCCGCGGGCCCGCGCGTCACGCGGAGTGCGCGGCGTGTAGGCCTCGCCGTTCACCTGGATCGTGCCGGCATCCGAGCGCAGCAGCCCGCCCAGGATCGAGAGCAGCGTGGTCTTGCCGGCCCCGTTCTCGCCCAGCAGCGCGTGCACCTCTCCCGGCTGCACCTCCAGCGTGGCACCGTCGAGGGCGTGCGTCGCGCCGAAGCGCTTCGCGATGCCGGACAGGCGCAGCACGGCCGTCATTCGCCGGGCTTCAGGTACTGGTCGAGCGGCGGCTTGAGCAGCGCCTGGACCTCCGGGGAGTCGAGGTTCGCGGGGGTCACGATGAAGACGCCCGTGTCGACCAGCTTGGGCACCGTCTTGCCCTGCAGGTGGTCCACGAGCGCCTCGACCGCGAGCCCCGACATGCGGAACGGGTTCTGCAGCACGAAGCCGTGCATCTCCCCCTTGCGCATGGCGTCCACGAAGGCCTGGTTGGAGTCGAAGCCGATGAACTTGACCTTGCCGGCGAGCCCCGCGTCCTGCAGCGCCAGCAGCATGCCCGACGTGGCCGACTCGTTGACCACGAACATGCCGTCGAGGTCTTTGCCGTAGCGGTTCAGCAGGTTCTCGGCGGCGCGCTTGGCCGTGTCGCGCGTGGCGCCAGCGTACTGGTCGGAGGAGATCAGCTCGAGGCCCGGCCAGGCCGCCTCGCGCCGCGCCAGGAAGCCCGCCTCGCGGTCGACGGTGCTGGCCGAGCCCTCCGCGTAGCGCAGCAGCAGGATCCGGCCCTTGCCGTTCATCGCCTGGCCGAGCGCGTCGGCGCCCATCTCGCCGCCCTTGTAGTTGTCGGTGGCGACGAAGCTCACGATCTGGTCCGACGCGAGCGCCGAGTCCATGATCACGGTGGGGACGCCGAGTCGCGCCGCCTCCTCGACCGGGCGCACGAGCGCCTTGTCGTCGAGCGGAGCGAGCACGATCCCGTCGATCCCCTGGCTCGCGAAGGACTCGACCACCTGGACCTGCTGCTCGCGGTCGTCTTCGCGCAGTGGCCCCTTCCAGACGATCTCGACGTGGATGCCCTTCGCAGCGTAGTCGCGCTGGGCGCGGATCGCGCCGGCGTGGATCGTGCGCCAGAACTCGTGGGTCATGCCCTTCGGGATCACGGCGATCCGGTAGGGACGCTCCTGGCTGCCGCGGGGAGCCTGGCTCTTGCCGCAGGCCGAGAGCGACAGCACGGCGGCGGCGAGCGCCAGCAGCAGCGAGCGGGAGCGGGTTGACGTGCAGCGCATGAGCATCGGACCAGGCCCCCTGCCAATGAGTGAGGGCAAGCTATCCGCCGCCCCCGAGCGTGTCAACCCCGAGCGCTAGCGAGGTGAAGCGGGGCGGCGCGAGCGAAGCTGCGCTGCCCCGCAACCCCGAGCGCTAGCGAGGTGAAGGCGCCCAGGGCGAGCGAAGCTGGCCTGTGCGTCAACCCCGAGCGCTAGCGAGGTGAAGCGGGGCGGCGCGAGCGAAGCTGCGCTG
>CAZMRX010000006.1:25656-41708 GCA_964568755.1 uncultured Acidobacteriota bacterium
CCCCGCACCCCCGAGCGTCCACGCTCGAGCCCCTGTTATATGATCCCGGCAGCCGGTGCTGCCGGAGCCAAGTTCCACCAGAAACCCATTTCGGAGGGCCCCATGCGCTGGGAAGGTCGCGAAGGCAGCAGCAACGTCGAGGACCGCCGCGGCATGCGCATGCCCGGCGGCCGCGGGACCGGCTTCGGCTGCATCGGGCTGCTCGTCGTGCTCGGCATCTCGCTCCTGACCGGGGCCGATCCGCGGCAGCTGCTGAGCCTGCTGGGAATCGTCGAGCAGATGGTCCCGCAGCAGGCGCCTGCGACGCAGCAAGCGCCCGTGGGCCAGGCGCCCGCGGACGACCCGCAGGCCAAGTTCATCGGCGTGGTCCTGAAGGACACCGAGAACACCTGGAACACGGTCTTCCAGAGGAGCGGCAAGAGCTACAGCGAGCCGACGCTCGTGCTGTTCGACGGACAGGTGGCCTCGGCCTGCGGCATGGCCTCGGCCGCGGTGGGGCCTTTCTACTGCCCGCTCGACAGCAAGGTCTACCTCGACCTCGGCTTCTTCCGCGAGCTGGACCGCCGCTTCGGCGCGCCCGGCGACTTCGCGCAGGCCTACGTCGTAGCCCACGAGGTAGGCCACCACGTTCAGAACCTGCTGGGCGTCTCCGACCAGGTGCAGGCGGCGCAGCAGCGCGCCCGCTCCAAGGAGGAGGCGAACGCGCTCTCGGTGCTGCTCGAGCTGCAGGCCGATTGCTTCGCGGGCGTCTACGGCCACCTCAACCAGCAGGTGCTCGATCCCGGCGACGTCGAGGAGGGCCTGCGCGCGGCGGCTGCGATCGGCGACGACACGATCCAGCGGCAGTCGCAAGGACACGTGGCGCCCGAGTCGTGGACGCACGGCTCCTCGGAGATGCGCCAGCGCTGGTTCCGACAAGGCCTCCAGTCCGGCGACCCTGCCTCGTGCGACACCTTCAAGCAAGCACGCTGATGCAGGTGTTGACGCCGTCCAAGACCTGGGACGTCTGCATCGTCGGCTCCGGCGCGGGTGGAGGCATGGCGGCCAAGGTGCTCACCGAGGCCGGAGCCGAGGTGGTGCTGCTCGAGGCCGGCCAGAGCTGGGACGCCGCCAAGGACGGCGCGATGTTCGCCTGGAACTACGACTCGCCGCGGCGCGGCAAGGGCCACCGCGGCCGCCCGTTCGGCGAACACGACGGCTGCATCGGGGGCTGGGACATCGAGGGCGAGCCGTACACGGTCGCGCCGGGTAACCAGTTCATGTGGTTCCGCGGCCGGATGCTGGGCGGGCGCACGAACCACTGGGGCCGCATCTCGCTGCGCTTCGGGCCGTGGGACTTCAAGGCCAGGAGCCGCGACGGCCTGGGCGACGACTGGCCGATCGGCTACGAGGACGTCAAGCCCTACTACGACCGTCTCGATCAGCTGGTCGGGATCTTCGGATCGAACGAGGGGATCGAGAACGAGCCCGACGGGATCTTCCTGCCCCCGCCGAAACCGCGCTGCTACGAGCTCGCGATCCAGAAAGCCTGCAAGGGGCTCGGGATCCCCGTGATCCCGTCGCGCCTGTCGATCCTGACGCGGGCGCACGGCGGCCGGGCTGCCTGCCACTACTGCGGCCAGTGCGGCCGTGGCTGCTCGACCGGCTCCAACTTCTCGACGCCCTCCGTGTTGCTGCCGCCGGCGCTCGCCACGGGCCGGCTCACGCTCGTGACGGGCGCCATGGCGCGCGAGGTGACGACCGACGCCGAGGGGCTCGCGACCGGCGTCGCGTACGTGGACACGGCCAGCGGCAAGGACCGCCACGTGCGCGCCCGCGTCGTGGTCCTGGCCGCGAGCGCTTGCGAGTCGGCGCGGCTGCTGCTCAACTCGCGCTCGAGCCGCCACCCGGCCGGGCTCGCCAACTCGAGCGGAGCCGTGGGCCGCTACCTGACCGACACCGTCGGCACGAGCATCGGCGGGTTCATCCCTTCGCTCGTGGACCTGCCCCCGCACAACGAGGACGGCGTCGGCGGCATGCACGTCTACGTGCCGTGGTGGCTCGACAACAAGGCGCTCGACTTCCCGCGCGGCTACCACATCGAGCTCGGTGGCGGGCGCGGCATGCCTTCCTACGGATTCGGAGCCGGCATCGACCAGGTGCAGGGCGGCGGCTACGGCCAGGCGCTGAAGGACGACTACCGCCGTTACTACGGCGCCTTCGTCGGCTTCAGCGGCCGCGGCGAGATGATCCCGAACGAGAAGAGCTACTGCGAGATCGACCCGGAGGTGGTGGACCGCTGGGGCATCCCCGTGCTGCGCTTCCACTGGAAGTGGTCGGACGCGGAGCTGGCGCAGGTGCGCCACATGCGCAAGACGTTCGCGGGGATCGTGGAGGCGATGGGCGGCAAGGTCGTGGAGCGCAACCGCTCGCTGCGCTCGCGCACCGTGGCTCCCACCGAAGAGGGCATCTCGATCGGCGGCGAGATCATCCACGAGGTGGGCACCACCCGGATGGGGTCGAGCCCGCGGACGTCCGTGCTCAACGAGTGGTGCCAGGCGCACGACGCGAAGAACGTCTTCGTGGCCGACGCGGGGCCGTTCGTGAGCAACGCGCACAAGAACTGCACCTGGACCATCCTCGCGCTCTCGATGCGGACGGCCGAGCACATCGCCGAGGAGCGCAGGAGGGGGAACCTGTGAGCGACACCCCGAAGCACGAGAGCGACGCGGCGGCCAGCGGCGGAATCGAGCGGCGCGAGCTGCTGAAGCGAGTCGGCTCGATACCGCTCGCGGCCGGCTTCGTGCTGTCGGCCGGCCGGCTGCAGGCGGCGCAGGAGCACGTCCACAACCAGGTCGCCAAGGGCGGCAAGGCGAAGCCCTACACGCCGAAGTTCTTCACGAGCGGCGAGTGGGCCACGGTGCGCCTCCTGTCCGACGTGATCATCCCAGCCGACGCGCGCTCGGGCAGCGCGACCGACGCGCTGGTGCCGGAGTTCATCGACTTCATCCTGGACGACCCGCTCGCCGAGGTGCGCGACCGCGAGCGGCTGCAGACCCGCGTCCGCGGCGGGCTTGCCTGGCTCGAGCGCGAGTGCTCGCGGCGCTGTGGAAAGGGCTTCGTGGAAGCCTCGCCCGACGAGCGGCGGCCGCTGCTCGACGACATCGCCTGGCCCGCGAAAGCGCGCCCGGAGATGGAGGCGGGGGCGGCGTTCTTCACGCTGTTCCGCGACCTGGTCGCCTCCGGCTTCTGGTCGAGCAAGACGGGCACGGACGACCTGCGCTTCATGGGCAACACCTTCGTCGCCGAGTGGAACGGCTGCCCGCCCGAGGTGCTGGCGAAGGCGGGAGTCGAAGGCTAGCCTCGCCGCAAGCGGTCAGTCGAGCGAGACGCGGCGGACTCCGGGGACCGAATCGAACCCGCCGTCGAAGCTCGCGATCCGCGTGACGGCGTTGTTGAGCATGACGGCAGCGTGCAGCAGGTCGCGGACGCTGGCGGGCGTACCCCGGGCCACGAAGTCGCGGGCCCGGTCCGTGTCTGCAAGGGTCACGGGCAACACGACCGGGCAGAGTTGAACGAAGAGCTCGTACACCTGTGTCGCCAGCTCAGGGCGGCGCAGGCCGACGTAGCGGTAGAGGATCTCCTGAAGGACCTCGGTGCTGGTGCAGCCTTCGACCTCCCCAGCACGAACGCGCTCGAGGAACCGCCGGGCCGGCTCGCGCAGCGGGTGATCGCGGCCCGCGACGTACATCGGCAGGTTCGAGTCGATGAACACCTTCACGACCGGCCCGCTTCGATCTCCGCCAGCATGTCGCCGATATCCCCGGTGGGAGCGTCGAGTGCGGCAAGGCGCTCCAGAGGATCGCCAGCGCCCGTCGCGAGGGCTCGCTCGACGGCCACACGCACCCACTCTCCCTTGGAGACGCCTTGGCGCTGCGCCGCCTTCCTGAGGCGTGCGTCCAACTCCGGTGAGATTAGAACCTGAAGCCTATGGCTCATAGGCTCATGCTAATATGAGCAGGTCTGGCGGTCAAGGCATCCATCCAGCAGGCTCCCTCGTGGGCGCACCGGGAGATAATGCGCCCGCACGCGCAAGGAGAGGGAGGGATCATGGCTCGAGCCCGGACTCGCGGAGTGGTCGCATTGGCCGCTGTCCTCGCTGCATCGGCCGTGACGGCCCAGGACGGCTACACGCCCTCGGCGGGGAACCTGGCCGCCCGCGCCTGGTTCCAGGAGGCGCGCTTCGGGCTGTTCATTCACTGGGGCGTCTACTCCGTGGCCGGCGACGGCGAGTGGGTGATGCACAACAAGCGCATCACGGTCGCCGAGTACGAGCGCGACTTCCCGCCCGCCTTCAACCCGACGAAGTTCGACGCCGCAGCCTGGGTCGCCATGGTGAAGGCCGCGGGCATGAGGTACATCACGATCACCTCGAAGCACCACGACGGCTTCGCGATGTGGGACTCGAAGGTGAGCGCCTACGACATCGTCGAGCGCACGCCGTACGCCAAGGACGTGCTGAAGCCGCTCGCCGAGGAGTGCCGCAAGCAGGGCGTCAAGCTCTTCTTCTACCACTCGCAGCTCGACTGGCACCACCCCGACTACTTCCCGCGCGGCCGCACCGGGCGCTTCACCGGCCGGGACGACAAGGGGGAGTGGTTCCGCTACCTCGACTACATGGACCAGCAGCTCGAGGAGCTGCTCACGGGGTACGGCGAGATCGGAGGCATCTGGTTCGACGGCTGGTGGGACAAGCCGGAGGCGGACTGGCGCCTCGACCGGACCTACGGGCTCATCCACAAGCTGCAGCCCGCCGCGCTCGTGGGCGCCAACCACCACCGCAAGCCCTTCCCGGGCGAGGACTTCCAGATGTTCGAGAAGGACCTGCCGGGCCACAACACCGCGGGCTTCAACGAGCACTCCGAGCTGGGCAGCCTGCCTTTCGAGATGTGCGAGACGATCAACAACTCCTGGGGCTACAACAAGACCGACGGCCGCCACAAGACCACCAAGCTGCTGGTGCTGCTGCTGGTGAAGGCCGCCGGCTACGACGCCAACTTCCTCCTGAACGTCGGGCCGAGGCCCGACGGCACCATCCAGGCGGAGCACGCGAGCCGGCTGGCCGAGGTGGGGCAGTGGCTGAAGAAGAACGGCGAGACCATCTACGGCACGCGCGGCGGCCCGCTGCCGCCCCGCCCCTGGGGCGTCACCACCCACAAGGGTAACCGCGTCTTCGTCCACGTGCTCGACTGGCAGGACCCGGTTCTGTCGCTCGCCCGCCCGCCGAAGCCGGTCAAGGCGGCGTCGCTGTTTTCCACCGGCGCGCCCGTCAAGTTCACGCTCGAGAAGGACGCGCTGCTGCTGCGGCTGGACCCGAAGGCGATCGACCCGCTCGACACGATCGTGGTGCTCGAGCTGGGCCAGTAGGGACTGTCGCCACTTGCCCTGGCGCATCGGTTCGATTACATTCGCAGACATGCGCAAGGACGCGGTGATCACGGTGCGGGTACCCCGCCCTACACGACGGCGGCTCGAGATGCTGGCGCGCAGAGAGGGGCGATCCCTCTCACAACAGATCGAGCGGCTGATCGAGAGCGGCCTGGGGGAAGTCGATGCCGTCCCCCTGGCGTCTGCCACCGGAGGCACTTCTGGGCTGCTCGCGAGCGAGCCTGTTCCGGAGTACGCCGACTTCCGTGCCGTGAGGACGCTTCTGTCCTCGTCGCTGCTTCGGAGAGCACGCCGGCGTGGTTCGGCTCGTCGCTGACACCCACGCCATCGTCTGGCGCCTGACGGCTCCGCTGAAGCTCGGACGCGCCGCGCAGCGAGCCTTCGAGGCCGCGGACAGCGGTCGCTGGCTCTGCTGCGTTCCGGCCATCGTGCTCGTGGAGGTGGCGCTGCTGAGGGAGCGCGGCCGCATCGGTGTCGGGCCCGCGGAGGTGCTTCAGGCACTCCAGGGTCGAGTCGGGTACGCCGTGCTGGCCCTGGATGCCGAGCAGTCGCTCGAGTTCGCGGCTCTCGTCGGGATGAAGGATCCGATGGATCGGATGGTCCTGGCGGCGGCTCGGGTCGGCGGTGCCAAGCTCGTCAGCTCGGACGGCGTCTTCGACGAGCGCGGCGTCGAGCGGGTGTGGGACTGAGAGACGAGAGAGCCTGCGAGAGCGCCGGAAGGGGACGCAGTGTGAGCACGAGGGGTTGCGCTGTGGCGCTTGGCGTCTTGCTCTCTTCGTGCGGAGGGACGGGAGACGCGCCCGGCTCCCCAACGACGCCTGTGCCGGTCGCGACGGCGCGGCCGCTCTGGAGCGAGGCGGCGCCCCTGCGCGACGCCGCGGCGGCCTCGGGCAGGCTCGTCGGTGCGGCGCTCTTCTCGAGCCGCCTGGGATCGGACGCGAGCTACACGGGCGCCGCCGGTCGCCACTTCAACTACGTCACGGCCGAGTGGGAGATGAAGTGGGACCCGGTCCAGCGAACGCCGGGCGTGTACGATTTCTCGGGCGCCGACCGGATCGTGGAGTTCGCCGAGTCGCGGGGCATGAAGCTGAAGGGCCACGCGCTGGTCTGGCACGGGGCGACGCCGGCGTGGGTCGGGACGCTGTCGCCGCCGGAGCTGCGGATCGCGGTCGAGGACCACATCCGCACCGTGGCCGGCCGCTACCGGGGCCGGCTGTGGGCGTGGGACGTCGTGAACGAGGCGATCGACGACGCCCAGCCGGGGCTCCGGAGCACGGTCTTCTCGCGCGGGCTCGGACCCGACTACGTGGCCGAGGCCTTTCGGCTGGCGCGCCGGGCCGACCCCGAGGCGCAGCTCGTCTACAACGACTACGGCGGCGAGGGGCTGAGCCGCAAGTCGAACGACGTCTACAACCTGGTGCGCGACCTCAAGCAGCGGGGCCTGGTCGACGGCGTCGGGCTGCAGATGCACGTCTCGGCCACGGGCATGCCGGCGATCGCCGACATCGCAGCTAACATCCGGCGCCTGGCCGCCCTGGGGCTCCAGGTCAACATCAGCGAGATGGACGTGCGCGTGCGCGACGTTCCCGGCGACTCCGCCGCGAAGCTCGAGCGGCAGCGGCAGGTCTACCGCGACGTGGTGGCCGCCTGCGTCGCCGAGCCGCGCTGCGAGGCCGTCACCTTCTGGGGCTTCACCGACGCCCACAGCTGGATCGACGGCTTCTTCGGCGCGGACGACCCGCTGCCATTCGACGAGCAGTACCGGGCCAAGCCGGCGTTCTTCGGCGTGCAGGAGGCGCTCCTGGGCCGGTGAGAGTCCGGCCACCCCCGCTGCTCAGCGGCGAGCGAGCCCGCGGGTGGAGCGCTAGGCCGACGCGTCCGCCGCGAGCTGGGCGGCGATCCGCTCGCGCTGAGCCTCGTCGATCGGCGCTGTCGCCAGTCGTTTGCGCAGAGTCTCCGGATCCACGAGTCGATACCTGAGAGCCGCACGCACGTAATCCCTGTCCTTCTCCCGGCCCGCGACGTACGTCGAGATGATCAAGTCGTGGGGCTCCAGACAGAGGCCGGTGCCTGCCGGCGTCGGCACGGCCACCAGGCGCGACTGCCAGCCATCGGGCAGGACTGCCGTGCCCTCGCCGACCCCCTGGGCATAGTAGCCGTAGGTCTCGTGAAAGGGCGACAGCTCGCCGATCGAGCCCTCGATGAGATCGGCTCGCTCCGGATGGTTGCGGGGATAGACGTCCACGTCGGCTGAAACCAGCAGCTCCGGCGGGGCTTCAGGGTATCGGCCAAGGATCGCCTGGCTGCCGACGACGACGATCTCGGCGTCTCCTGCGATTGTCGCCGCCGCCCGGATGACGTGCTCGAGCTGTGCGCGGTTCAAGGGGAGCCCAACCCGCTTCGGGCTCGCCGCCGGACGGCCCAACGTGTCCGGGGGTCGAGGACTCCCGCGAACGGGGAGGTCTGACGGAGCTGGCGCGCGCGTTCTCCGGGATCCTCCAGGAACCGGGCGACCTCGTCTGCGGGACGGGCCAGGATCTCACGCCACGCTTCGGCATACGCGCGCGCCACCGTTCCGGCGCGGAGCCAGTCGTCGACTCGCTGCTTGACGCGCTCGAGCAGTGACGGGTCGGCACGGACCCGATCCGCCACTGCGGCGTGGAGCGCGAGGCTCACATCCTCGGCGACGGCGTGGCGCCCATCGGTCACCGTGGAAGTGTAGCAGTCGGGCGCTACTGCGCGGCCGGGGAGGCCGCGATCGTGAACGGCTCCCGCTGCCGGAGGCGGCCGCCGCCGACGTCGTCCTGCACGTCCAGGACCAGGTCGTAGCTCCCCTCCGGAAGGCCGGCGAGGTCGATCCCGACGAGCCGTATCGCCCGGCCGTCGTTGCCAGCGGAGATGGGCGAGGGAGGCGACTCGCGCACGAGGCGGCCGTCCCCCGACCAGACCGTGAGGCCGGTGCTCACCCGCGGCTTCCCGTCCGGGCCCTTTTGCGCCCCGATCACCTCGAACTGGCAGTACAGGCCGGCGTCCTTGGTGAAGGTGCGCGCCACGGCGATCGCCGGCCGAGGCGTGTCCGTGGCGGACCGGGCCGGCTCGACGCGGTCGCTGAGGATCGGCGTCGACAGCCGCAGGACGCCGGGAGCTGGGACTTCGAAGCGGGACGACACCGACCCGAGCGAGCCGGTGGTCGGGTCGCGGAGCACGACGCGAGCCATGGCGACGCCGGGCGGCAAGCCGAACTCGCGGGCCACGGAGCGCCAGGCGCTGGCGCCTGGCGCCGGCTTGAGCTCGACCGCCTGGTCGTAGCGGTACTCGAGCGGCGCGTCGCGCATCCGCACGACGGCGCTCATCTCGAGCCGCTTCGGGGGGGCCCCGGGGCCCAGCAGGGAAGCGGCATCGAACTCGGCCATCACCAGGACGCGTGTCTGGCCCTTGACGCCCGGCTCGAGGACGTAGCCGCGCGCCCGCATCGGGATGCCCCAGGCGTCCTGCGGCGAGTCGACGGCCCGCAGCACCGCCACGTCCGGCCCACGCGGCGCGCCCTTCTTCGGCGGCTTCACGGTCGCAGCGGCGGCGGCCAGGGTGTAGCCCTTGCGCGCGCGCACCTCGAGCCCGGGCCGCGTCGTGGTCACTTGCAGCTTGCGCCAGGCCTGGGGCGGCTTGCCCTCGGGGGCATTGAATCCCAGCAAGTAGAAGATGCGCGATTCGGAGGCGATCCGGCCCGCCCCGGCCCCCAGGTCGTTGGTGTTCCGGATCGAGGAGCCCCCGGTGTCGGCGGCCAGGGCCTCCGAGCCCGTTGCCTCCAGCACCGACTGCTCGAAGGAGACGGCTCCGCGGTCGGCCGCGACGCTCTCCATCACCGTGCCGGGCCCTGGCGGGGCCTCCGCGGCCGAACCCGTCCCGGAGCCGGGCATGGCCGCCAGGCCGCGCACGTCCAGGAAGTAGACCGCGGTGTTGGCCTCGCGCGAGAGCGCCACGACGGAGCGCTGCCGGCTGTCCTGCGAGTCGCTGATGAAGCCCTGGGACACGAGCAGGATCGACTTGCGCCCGTGGATCGGGCGCAGCGCCTCGAGGCCGCGGCGCACGGCGTCGAGCGTGCCTCGGGTGCGAGTGCGGCGCGCGGCGTCCAGCTCCACGGCCCGGCCGCGCAGCATCGGGTCGCAGGCGGTCGACTGGCAGAGCAGCGCGTTCTCCCAGCGCTTGCGCACCCGCTCGCGAACGCCGCCGGCGCCGGAGGGAAGCGACTCCGGCCCGGCCGTCGCGCGCCCGGAGGCGGAGCGCGGGGCCCCGCCGGCCTCGAAGGAGGGAGTGTCCTCGTAGTTGGCGATGCGGTAGGCCTCGTACTCGGTCATCTGGCTGAACGAGAAACGGTCCTCGTACTTGCCCCGGGCGCGCGCGACCACGGCGAGCAGGTCGTCGCGGCCCGCGGGGATCCGGCCGCTCCACCAGGCATCTCCGCTGGTCGTCCCGACCACCACCTCGTCGCCCGGGCGGACGCCGGTCTCGAGGAAGGCCGTGACGGCCCGTCGCGCGTCCTCGGACCTCTCCGGCGCGATGCCGAGATCGTCGATCAGCACAGCGAACGCCCGCCCGACGGCGCGCTCGCCGGGCTCGTTGCTGGCGACGGCCGGCGGGGCCTCCTCCTCCTCGTACGGCTCCGGGCTCAGGTCCTGGACGAACATCTCGAAGCTGACGATCTCCACCGGCCGCCCGTCCTCGGTGACGACGAACTCGTCCCTGGTCAGGCCCGCCACCGGGCGGCCCAGCTTGTTGAGGACGACCGCGTCCACGGTGATGAGCTGCACCTCGGACGTGAAGACGGGGACCTGGCCCGGGGCTTGCGGGGCGGGGGACCCTGCCGCCAGCGAGGCGATGGCGACCGCGAGAACCGGCGAGCACGTCCTGAGGGAGGTGCGGAGGATCACGAGATCAGGCTAACACAGCGCGCCGGAGGCGCAGCAAGAGAGGTTCGTGCGGGAGGGAAGGCCCTTGGAACCAGGCAGCCCGACTGAAACAGGGCCGCCGAAACGAACTCGGCCGAAAAAGAAAAAACGCCCCGGGCCCAGGGGGCCCGGGGCGCTTGGACGAGCCCTAGAACAGCAGCTTGACGCCGAACTGCGCCTGGCGAGCGTCGCGGGTGGCGGACGACTGCCCGAAGTTGCCAGGGATCCCGCTGAAGCTCGTGATGGTGTTGGCCGTGGCGGCGTTGCCGGTGTCGAAGGTCACCGCCGACGGGTTGAACGTCACGTTCATCTGGTTCGACAGGAAGTTGGCGCGGTTGAAGATGTTGAACACCTCGAATCGCAGCTGAGCCTTCACGCGGTCGCTGATGCGGATGTTCTTGTAGAGCGACAAGTCGATCTGCATGTAGTCGGGGCCGCGGCAGATGCCGCGTCCGGCATTCCCGATCGAGCCGATCTGGTAGCCGTTGAGCGTGAAGGCGCCGGGGTTCAGGATCTGCTCCTTCAGCCCGCCGTCCGCCTGGCAGGACTCCCCGGTCACGTTGGGCCGCTGGTTGTTGTCGTAGCCGGCGCCGGAGGGACCGCCGTTCAGGCCGGGAATGCCGGTGGTGTACACCGTGAGTGCCTGGCCGGACGAGTAGGCGCCGATCGCCGCCACCTCCCAGTCGCCGAAGACGGTCTTCACGAAGCCCGACTTGTTCTCCATCGTCGGCAGCATCAGGATCAGGCTGGCGTTGAGCAGGTGCGGACGATCGATCTTGGTGCGGCCCCAGTCGAGGCCGTCGTTGGTGAGGTCGCTCACGCTGTTGTCGTCGTCGATGCCGCCGCTGTCGTCGAGGCCGAGGTTGCCGGTCGACTTGGACCAGGTGTAGGAGGCCTGGAACTGCGAGCCGCGGCCGAAGCGGCTCACGAGCTGCGCCTGCAGCGAGTGGTAGCGCGACTCGCCGCCGTGGCCCCAGATCGTGATGTCGGCGTCGCCCCAGACCGTGTAGGGCCGGAAGTCGCCGCCGTTGCCGCCGGCGCCGACGCGCGCGTAGGCGGCGCGGTTGGCGGGCGCCACCTGGTTGGCGTCGTAGAAGTGGAGCTGGTCGCTGCCCCGGCTGCCGACGTACATCAGCTCGACCTTGGTGTTCGGCACGAGCTCGTGCTCGACGCCGATGTTCCACTGCCAGGTGTTGGGGATGACCGCGTTCGGGTCGCGCCCGCTCGTCGGCCGGCCCGAGCTGACGCCGAAGCAGCCGCCGCAGGGCTCGACGTTCGTGTCCAGCTTGCGGATACCGGTCGTCAGCCGGCCGAACGGGGGGTTGTTGGGGAAGTTCAGGCCGCCCGTGAGCCGCTCGCGGAGGTAGAACAGCCCGACTCCGCCGCGGATTGCGGTCTTGCCGTTGCCCGACAGGTCGTAGGCGAAGCCGAGGCGCGGCGCGATGGCGTCACGCTTCTCGTCCTGCAGCGAGCGGTTCGGGCCCTCGGTGCCGCCGCGGAACCCGGCGTCCGCGCACGGGTTCGTGCCCGGGACCATGACCAGGCCGTTGCAGGGGTCGTTGCCCAGCGCCGGGTTGAACAGCGCCGGGTTGAAGCTCGTCTGGGTGTCGTCGTCGGAGTAGTAGTTGTTGAGCATCGACCAGCGGGCGCCGATGTCGACCGTCAGGCGCGGGCTGACCTTCCACGAGTCGTGGACGTAGAACTCGAGGTCCTGCCAGCGTGTCTGCGTCTGGCGGAAACCGAACGGCTCCGAGAAGCCCCAGGTCATGTCCTTGAGCAGGAAGTCGCCCAGGGTGTTGCCGGTGTTCGCGCCCCAGCCGTTGAGGCCGGCCGAGCCCCAGAACGCCGAGTTCTGGGCCGAGCCGTTGCCGTTCGAGTCCTCGTTCTTGGCGTTGGTGCTGTACAGCACGCCGGCCTTGAACAGGTGCTTGCCGAAGACCGCCGAGTAGTCGTCCTTCAGCACGAACAGGTCCTGGTTGTTGCGGAAGGGCGCCTCGTTCCACAGCGCCGCGTAGCCGCCGCCGCCCCAGAACAGCGGGTGGCCCGTCTCGCTCCCGTACTGCTTCTGGTCGAGCGCGTAGATCGAGGGGATCGCCGACAGGATCTGCGCGTTCAGGCCCGGCGTGCCCTCCGAGCGGTCGATGTTGATCTCGTTGGCCGTGTAGGAGAACGGGGTCGTGTTGTCGCCCTTCGAGCCGACGTTGTGGTTGAGCTGGATCATCAGCGACTTGGCCGGCTGGTCCCAGTTGGAGTCCACCGCCGGGAACGGGTCGTCGCCCCAGAGGTTGGTGTTGAGGTTCGGCGCGTTGTTCGTCCAGGAGTCCTGCGTGTAACGGGCCATCAGGCGGGTGGTGTTGCTGATCGTCCAGTCGAGCCGGACGTTCTCCTGGCGCCAGTCGAGCGGCGTCGTGAGCGAGTCGACCCAGTTGTTGCAGCTGCCGGCCACCGGCGTGGTGTTGGGCAGCGGGTAGAGCGAGAGGTACGCCTGGCCGCCGGCGCTCAGGCGATTCGCCGGGATCCGGTTGCCCGCGAAGGGCGCGCCGGTCTCGGGGTCGTTGGGCACCGACTGGGTGCAGCCGGGGATCCCGGGACCGCTGAAGTCGCCCGCCCGCTCGGCCGCCGTCGGGACGAACGCCGAGCGCACCGTGCCGCGCTTCTCCTTGTTGAACTCCTGCGACGCGAAGAAGTGCAGCTTGTCCTTGATGATCGGCCCGCCGAGGGTCCAGCCGAAGTCGTGGCGGCTCAGCTCGTCCTTCGGGCGGTTGGCCTGCTCGAGGAAGTAGTTGGTCGCGTTCAGCGCGTCGTTGCGGCCGAAGTAGAACGCGCTGCCGTGGAGCTCGTTGCTGCCGCCGCGGGTGATGATGTTGATCTGGCCGCCGCTCGCCTGGCCGAACTCGGCCGAGTAGCTGGAGCGCTGGATCTTGAACTCCTCGATCGCCTCGAGCGAGGGGTAGATCAGGATCGTCCGGTTCGAGCCCACGTCGTTGTTGTTGGCGCCGTCGATCGTCCAGAGGTTCGAGGTGACCGCGCCGCCGCTCACCGAGACGTCGGAGCCGCCCAGCAGCCCCTTGTCCTTGACGTTGACGTTGTCGACCGCGTTCACGCCCGGCATCAGCAGCGCGAGCTGCAGGAAGTTCCGGCCGTTGAGCGGCAGCTCGCGCACCTGCGCGCCCGTGATGATCGAGGAGACGTCGCCGCCGACCGTCTTGACCGAGACGGCGGGCACCTCGACGCTCACCGACTCCGTGATCGCGCCCGTCTCCAGCTTCACGGTGACCTCTCGGACGTCCGCGACGTTCAGCAGGATCCCGCGGATCGCCGAGGCCTTGAAGCCCGGGTACTCGACGTCGATCGAGTACGTGCCGATCGGCAGGTCGGCGAAGGCGAAGACGCCCGAGGCGTTCGTCTCGGCCGTCCGCGTCAGGCCCGTCGCTTCGTTCTTGACCGTGACCTTGGCGCCGACGATCACCGCCGAAGTGGTGTCGGTGACGGTGCCTCGGATCGTGGACGCGACTCTCTGTGCGAGAGCCGGCACGGCGATCAGGAGCGAGAGGAGCAGGATCCCCGGCAGGGCGCGCATTCTAGACATGTTCGTACAGCCTCCGTAGGGTGAGCGTCTCGTCGGCAAGGTGCACCCGGGGTCGCAAAAGCCCGGTGTGATGGCCGGCATTCTGCCGACCGCTGGCACCCCCTGTCAACAAAAAATCACGCGCCCAAGCGTACTTTTTCGCTAGTCCCTCGCGTGTTGTCCAATCGTTCGGATCGATTGGTGCGATCGGTCGGCGGTTCGGGGGCGTGACCCGCGGAATTTAAGGGAGATCCCGTCCTCCAAATGGCTGGAGGCCATTCCGGGATCTTGAAGATGTACGGGTCACCGTCTCAGTCGCTGCGCCGTTTACAATGCGAGTCTCACCTTGGCCCGCCCATCCTCCCCGGTCCCGAGAGTCGTCTGGCTGTGTGCCGGCGTGGCCGCCGTCCTGGCCGGCGCGTATTGGGCAGCCCGGGGCGAGCGCCCGCGGCGCGAGCCCGGCCTGAACGTCCTCGTCGTCACGATCGACACGCTGCGAGCCGACGCGCTCGGGGCGTACGGGCGGAAGGGCGCGCTCACGCCGATCACCGATCGCCTGGCTCGCGAGGGGGTCGTCTTCGAGGACGCCCACGCCCACAACGTCACGACGCTCGCCTCGCACGCCAACATCCTCTCCGGCCGCCACCCGACCGAGCACGGGGTGCGCGACAACGCCGGCTTCCGCTTCCCGGCCGACACCGAGACGCTTGCCACCCTGCTCAAGGCGCGTGGCTACCGGACGGGCGCGTTCGTGAGCGCGTTCCCGCTCGACTCGCGGTTTGGGCTCGCGCGCGGCTTCGACGTCTACGACGACCGGTTCGTGGACGCCCAGTCGCGGCCCGTCTTCCTCGAGCAGGAGCGATCGGGAGTCGCGACCGTTGCGCTCGCCCGGCGGTGGATCGACGCGGCCGGGGACGAGCCGTGGATGTGCTTCGTCCACCTGTACGAGCCCCACGCTCCCTATGCCCCGCCCGCGTCCCTCACCGAGCGGTTCCGCGATCGTCCCTACGACGGTGAGGTGGCGGCCGCGGACGAGGCGCTCGCGCCGCTCCTCGAGCCCTTGCTCCAGGCGGGACGCGCGGGGCGGACGCTCGTGGTCCTGACCTCGGACCACGGCGAAGCGCTCGGAGAGCACGGCGAGGCCACCCACGGGATCTTCGCCTACGAGGCGACCTTGCGCGTGCCGCTCGTTCTCCATCAGCCCCGGATCCTGCGTCCGCGCCGGGTGAGCGCGCCGGCACGGCACGTGGACGTGCTTCCGACCGTCCTCGACGCGCTGGCGCTGCCGTTGCCAGAGGGGCTGCCCGGCCGCAGCCTGCTCGCGGCCGCCGCGGGCGAGCCGGTCGCCCCGGTCGCGACCTACTTCGAGGCGCTCTCGGGGCAGCTCAACCGCGGCTGGGCGCCGCTTACCGGCGTGATCTACGAGCGCGCCAAGTACGTGGACCTGCCGATCCCCGAGCTGTACGACCTGTTGGGCGACCCGGGTGAGGCGAGCAATCTCGCGGCGTCGCGGCCTCAGGCGCTCGAGGCACTGCGCGCCCGGCTCGAGCCCCTGCGCACCGGCGATCGCGGGTTGCGCCCGAGCCAGGAGAGCGAAGCGACGCTCGAGAGGCTGCGCAGCCTCGGCTACCTGGGCTCGGGCGGCGCGCCCGTGAAGCAGCGGTACACCGAGGCCGACGACCCGAAGGCGCTAGTGCCGCTCGACGCGGCGCTGCAGGACGTGGTCGCGCTCTTCTCCTCGGGCCGCCGCGCCGAAGCGATCGAGAGGTGCAGAGCCCTCGTGCGCGAGCGGCCCGACATGCCGCTGTCGCTCGTCTACCTCGGCCAGCTCGAGCGCGAGAACGGCAACCTCGAAGGAGGAATCGCCGCGCTGCGCCAGGCGCTCGCGCGCAACCCGCAGGACACCGTCACCGCGACGCTGCTGGGGGCCTACCTGACCCAGGCCGGCCGCGCGGGCGAGGCGCTCGCCCTGCTCGAGCCGTGGGCCGCTCGGGCCGAGCCGGACCTGGACGTGCTCGTCACGCGCGCGCTCGCCGCGGCGCGCCTCGGCCGCGGCGAGGAGGCGCTCGGCTCGCTCGCGCGCGCCCGCGAGCTCGATCCCTCGAGCGCGC
>CAZMRX010000007.1:0-39188 GCA_964568755.1 uncultured Acidobacteriota bacterium
TGTGGCTGCCGGTGCCGAACTCCATGTCTCGCATCGCGCCCACGAGCCCGGGCGCGACCTTCCCGATCGCGACCCCGAGCAGCATGCAGGCGGCCACCCACAGGCTCAGGTAGCGCTCGAAGACGTTCATCGCGCGCCCGCCTCGGCCGCGGAAGGTCGCTTGATGCCGAGGCGTTTCAGGTCGAGATCCACCCGGCAGAGCTCCTCGACGTCCACGCGCCGCAGCTCGCGCAGCAGCCGCGTGTCGGCTTCGACCTGCGGGTCGCGCGCGATTGCCTTCCAGACCGGCTCGAGCAGGCCCGTCGCCGCCTCGCTCGATTCCAGCCGGTGGAAGACCCAACGACCGTGCTTGCGCTCGCTCACGAGGCCGGCGCGCTTCAGGTCGGCGAGATGCGCCGACACGCTGGAGGCGGCGAGGTCCAGCACGGCGGTCATCTGACACACGCACAGCTCGCCGCCGCGGAGCATGGCCAGGATGCGCAGCCGGCCGGGGTGGGCGAGCGCCTTCAGGGCGTGGACGGTGGAAGAGAGTGATTTCGCCATTTCGGTATCAAGCGAAATGTAGTAGCCTTCGCGGCGGCGGTCAACCGGACCCGATGATCCAGACCGCGCGTCTCGGAGGAGCGGCCGATGTCCAGCAACAACAAGCGCGTCCTCGTGCTTTGCACCGGAAACTCGTGCCGGTCGCAGATGGCCGAAGGCTGGATCAACAGCTTGTTGGGTGGGCAGTGGGAGGCACGGTCTGCCGGAACCGCGCCGGCGGCGCGCGTTCATCCGCTGGCGGTGCGCGCGAAGGCCGAAATTGGGATCGACATCGCCGGCGCCAAGCCCCAGCACGTCAACGCCTACCTCGACGCGCCGTGGGACCTGGTGCTGACCGTGTGCGACTCCGCCCAGGAGACCTGCCCCACGTTCCCCCGACCGGTGCCGAAGCTCCACATCTCGTTCTTCGACCCTGCGGCGGCCGAGGGCATCGACGACGAGAAGATGGCCGTGTTCCGCCGCGTCCGGGACGAGATCCGCGACCGCCTGGTGCCGGAGCTGCGCGTCCGGGCCTGAGGACCGTTGGGCTCATCCCTGCCGGTCGCAACCCCCCTTAAGATGGGCGCCCATGTCGGCGGCTGACACCCTCGCGCGGACGCTCGGGGCCCGGCTGCGCGAGGAGCGCAAGCGCGTCGGCCTGTCGCTGCGCGAGCTCGGCGCGGCGAGCGGCCTCTCGACGACGACAGTCCACCAGATCGAGTCCGGGCGCGGCTCGCCGAGCCTGGCGACGCTTCAAGCGCTGGCCTCGACCCTGGGCGTGCCGCTTGGAGCGCTGTTCGAGAGCGAGGCGACCGAGGGTGCGCCGGCGATCCTGCTCCCGGCGGCCGAGCGGCCGAGGGCGACCATCCCGCGCGGCTCGCTGGAGCGGCTCGCCTCGGGCCTGCCGGGCCAGCGCGTCCGTGGCGTGATCCTGACGCTCGGGCCGGGAGGTGACACCGGGGCCGGCACGATGACCCACCCCGGCCACGAGCTGGTGTTCGGGCTCGCCGGCCAGTGCGTCTACGAGGTCGCGGGGCGCGAGTACTGGGTGGGCCCGGGCGACAGCCTGGTTCTCGACTCCCGCCAGCCTCACCGTGCGTTCAACTCCGGCCGCGGCCAGGCGCAGCTGCTGCTGGCGCTCTACGCCACCGAGCAGGCGCCGGCCTGGCTCGAGCGCCACGCGCGCTCGACGCGCGCCCCGCGCCGCCTCCGCTCGCGCCGCCGCGCTTAGTCCCAAGCGTCCTTCCGGCGCTCGCGACGGTGCGTCTGCATCATTCGGTCCATTGTCCCGGCTTGGCGTGTACCAATATTCTGCAACACCGACGATGGCCCGCTCACGACGGCTCCCGACCACACCCGCCTGGCACCAGCCCAAGGCCCCACGCCCTCCGGAGGCGCGCATGCCGCTCACTCTCTCGATATCGAGACGGATCGTTCCATTTGCCCTGATCGGTGCCCTCGCGGCCGTGGCGCTCGGCGCCTGGGCGTGCGGGGGCAGCGCCGGCACCACCGGCTACACCGACCCCTTCACGACGACGAAGACCGGGAGCGCGATCATCGACGCCGCGACGCTCGGACAGTGGACCGACGAGGGCAAGGTGAACGCTCCGCTCGGCACCGCGGGACGCGTGGTGGTGGTCTCGGTCTCGACCGTCGCCAACTTCACGTCGACGACGAAGAAGCACATTCCCGACGCCTTCAACCTCGACTACCCGAACGAGCTCACGATGACGCGCGAGGAGGGCCTCGGGCCCGCGACCGTGATGGTGCTGAGCGGCCCGCGCATGGACGCGCTCGTCCAGAGGCTGGGCATCGACGCGGCCACCACCGTCGTGCTCACGATTCCCAGGGGATCCTCGGACAGCGACACGTATCAGCTGTCGGTCGCCTACTTCACGTTCCGCTACTGGGGCTTCTCGCGAGACCGCGTGAAGATCCTGAACGGCGGCGACGACGCCTGGGACGCGGCCGGCCGCCCGCTCACCGACGCGATCCTGGTCCCGACCGCCTCGACCTACAGCGTCACTGCCCACAAGGTGCTGAAGGACACGCTCCGCTACTCCGTCGGCGAGATGCTGACGTTCGTGGATTCGGTCAATCGGGACCGCAGCCTCCTCAACACCTGGCAGATGCTCGACGTGCGCGGCTTCGCGACCACCCCCTACGTGGCCAACGCTTATCGCGGCAACGGCGGCTACCAGTTCATCACCGACAGGGTCAACGGCGAGGCGACGCGCAACCGCCTCTACCCCGACGCAGCGACGCTCACCTCGCGCATGGCCGCCTCGCCGGTGCTCGACGGGGCCGCGCAGGCCTTCGTGTCGCCCTCCAGGAAGATGCTCGTGATGTGCGGCAGCTCCACCAGCGCCTCGCCGACCTTCGTGCTGTTCGATGCCGTGCTCGGCGTCCCCGAGGGCGACATCGCGATGTACGACGGCTCGTCGAGCCAGTGGAACCAGTACAGCGTCGCCAAGATCCAGGCCGCGGGTGCCTCGGGCACGCAGGCCGCGACGTGGGCCTTCGACGCGACGACGCCGGGCACTTCCACGCCCCGCGCCGTGGGGACGCTGCCCGCAGCGGTCCCGGGCGAGAACCCGTTCGTGCCAGGTAGCTTCGTGTACTCGCCCGCGCAGAGCGAGGCGAACCAGATCGAGAGCGCCGACAAGGCCTACATGGCCAAGACGAGCGGCGGTGGTGGTGGCGGCGGTGGCGGCGGCGGATCCACGGGCGGCTGCTGAGGAGACACGACAATGACCAGACACAGCTTCGGCATCACGCTCCTCGTCGCTCTCGCCCTCGCGTTCGTCGTCGGCACGGCCACGGCCCAGGACAACGGCGGAATGACGGCTCCGCCGTGGGGCGACGCGGGCGCCCGCATCCACTTCGGAGACGAGGACCAGGGCACGCTCCAGATCCAGTACAAGGGACAGTTCCGCTTCACGAACCGCGACACCGGCTCCGGCCAGGACGGCGACGACTGGACCAGCAACTTCGGCTTCCGGCGCAACCGCCTGGCGCTGATGGGCGCCTGGAGCGACAAGGTCAGCCTCTACGTCCAGACCGAGTTCACCGAGGACCTGAACGTCGACACGCTCGGCATCGCGGACGCAAACCTCGGCACCGACTTCCAACTGCTCGACGCGGTGGTGCGCTTCAACTTCTCCCCGGCCTTCAAGCTGAACGTCGGGAAGTTCAAGTACAACCTCTCGCGCGAGAACCTCGAGGCGTGCGAAGAGCCGCTCACGCTCGACCGCTCACTCTTCATCCGTCCTCCCTACGTGACCACGCGCAGCCAGGGCATAGCGCTGTGGGGCAACCTGTTCGACGAGAAGGTCCAGTACCGCGTGGACGCGATGGAGGGCCGGAAGGCCGTCTCGGGCCTCGCGGCGCCGTCCTCGGCGCTGCGCTACAGCGGCCGCGCGCACGTCACCCTGTTCGATCCCGAGAGCGCCTACGGCTACAAGGGCACCTACCTCGGCAAGAAGAAGGTGCTGACCGTCGGCGCGGCCTACCAGCTCGAGCCGAACGTCACCTACATCGATCCGCAGCAGCAGCTCGGTGAGGAGGACTACCAGGCCTGGACGGTGGACGCCTTCTTCGAGTACCCGCTCGGGGACACCGGCACGGTCACGGCCTCGGGCGCCTACGAGAAGGTCGACCTGGGCGATGCATACCTGGGCGCCACCCCGGACGCCGGAGCCACGGGTCTCTACGGTCAGAAGAACGGCTGGTACGCCAAGGGCGGGTACCTGTTTGGCGCGGTTCCGCTGCAGGTCTTCGGCCGCTACGAGAAGTGGCGCTTCGCCTGCCTGCAGAACGTGTTCGACCAGATCGTGGACTGGTACGGGGTGGGAGCGAACTACTACGTCTGGGGACAGAACCTGAAGCTCACCGTCGAGTGGAGCAAGACCGACTTCGACCAGGAGGGTGTCTTCACGAGCGTCGAGGGGACGAGCCGGACCTCGCGCGACTTCAACACCTTCGTGGCGCAGATGCAGTTCATCTTCTGATTCACACCGGCCGGGAGGGGCACGCCCACCCTTGCCCCTCCCGCGGATCTTTGCCGAGGCCGCCGCCACCGCGGCGATTGGGTTCTAGGGAGAACGAGAGGGAGTCATGCTGAAGCGTTTCCTGGTCGCTCTGGTCGTGGTCGTGCTCGGGGCCGAGCTGGCTCTCGCCGCCCCGATGACGGGCAGGGTCACCGCCATCGACGGCAAGAAGGTGCAGATCGAGCTCGCCGGCGAGAAGGCGGCGTGGCTGAAGAAGGGCGCGCCGGTCAAGTTCAAGGGCGGGGTCGGCCGCGTCGTGGAGATCAAGGACGCGGCGCTCACGATCAACAGCAAGAACGCGTCGAAGCTGAAGGTCGGCGACGCGATCGAGCTCGACAAGGGGCCGGCGGACCTGGCCGGCTGCTAGATGGCCCGTTCCGTCTCGCGGCGGCGGTTCCTCGGCAGCGTCGCCGTCACGGGCGGCGCAGCCGCGGCGGCGTCCACGGCGCACGCGAAGCCGGCCCGTCCTCCGGGCCGGCACGGCGCGGAGCCCGTCGAGAAGGTCGCGACGCTGTGCGAGATGTGCTTCTGGCGCTGCGGCGTGATCGCGGACGTCTCGCAGGACGGCCGCGTCCTGCGCCTGGAAGGGAACCCCGACCACCCGCTGACGAAGGGGCGGCTGTGCGCGCGGGGCAACGCAGGGACCGGGCTGCTCTACGATCCCGATCGCCTCAAGTACCCGATGCGGCGCACCGGCAAGCGTGGCGAGGGGAAGTTCGAGCGCATCTCCTGGGACGAAGCGCTCGGCCTGCTCGCGGACAAGCTGAAGACGATCCGCGAGCAGCACGGCCCCGAGGCCGTGGCCTTCTTTCCGCACGGCATCGGCTCCCGCTTCATGGCGACGCTGCTGAAGGCCTACGGCACGCCGAACAGCGCCGAGCCGTCGTTCGCGCAGTGCCGCGGCCCGCGCGACGTCGGCTACATGCTGACGTTCGGGCGCGCGCTCGGCTCGCCCGAGCCGCTCGACCTCGAGGAGGCGAAGCTGGTCGTCCTGATCGGCAG
Source organism: uncultured Acidobacteriota bacterium (assembly GCA_964568755.1). GTDB lineage: Bacteria > Acidobacteriota > Vicinamibacteria > Fen-336 > Fen-336 > DATBSL01. The sequence continues at coordinate 5,574 of CAZMRX010000007.1, forward strand.
CCATCTCGGCGAGAACGTCTTCACCTCGCAGATCACGCAGTTCGCGGCGGGCCTTTCGCGGGGCGCGAGGCTGATCGCGGTCGATCCGCGCTTCTCGACGGCGGCCTCGAAGGCGGACTGGTGGCTGCCGATCAAGCCGGGCACGGACATCGCGCTGCTGCTCGCCTGGATGAACGTGCTGATCGCCGAGGGCCTCTACGACAAGACGTACGTCGACGCCTACGCACACGGCTTCGAGGAGCTCGCCGCCCACGTTCGCGAGTTCACGCCCGAGTGGGCCGAGATCCTCACCACGCTGCCGGCCGAGCAGATCCGCGAGACGGCGCGGGCGATGGGGGAGGCGAAGCCCGCCGTCGTGGTGCACCCGGGCCGCCACGTCACCTGGTACGGCGACGACACGCAGCGCGCGCGGGCGATGGCGATCCTGACGGCGCTGCTCGGGAGCTACGGCCGCAGGGGCGGCCTGTTCCTCCCGACACCCGTTCCGCGAGGCGACTTCGAGCTGCCCGACTTCCCGGAGTCCGAGAAGGGCCGCGCCGACGGCGCCGGGGAGCGCTACCCGCTCGCGTCGGAGGAGATGGGGGTCACGAACGGCCTCGTCGAAGCGACACGGACCGGCAAGCCCTACCCGATCAAGGCCTGGATCGTCTACGCCCAGAACGTGCTCGAGAGCATCCCGCAGCCACAGCAGACGCTCGAGGCGATCGAGAAGCTGGACTTCCTGTGCGTGGTGGACGTGCTGCCGGTCGACCAGGTGGCCTACGCCGACCTGGTGCTGCCCGAGGCCACCTACCTCGAGCGCTACGACCCGCCGCTGATCGTGAACTCGGTGAAGACGCCGTTCGTGTCCCTGCGACAGCCGGTGATCGAGCCGCTCCACGAGTCGAAGCCCGGCTGGTGGATCGCCAAGGAGCTCGCCAGGCGGCTGGGCCTCGAGGCTTTCTTCCCGTGGCAGACGCCCGACGAGCACCTGGCGACGATCGTCGAGCCGATGACGATCAACGCGCTCGAGCTGCGGAACAAGGGGGCCGTGGCGTTCGCCGGGCGGCCGTATCTCGAGGACCGGACGGAGGACGACGACCCGCTCTTCGGCACCGACAGCGGCAAGATCGAGCTGTATTCGCAAGCTCTGAAGGACCTGGGCGCCGACCCGCTGCCGCGCTACACGCCGCCCGACGAGCCGCCCTCCGGCCACTTCCGCCTGATCTACGGCCGTGCGCCGATGCACTCGTTCGCGCGCACCCAGAACAACGCCACGCTCCACGGGCTCATGCCCGAGAACGACGTCTGGCTGCACACGACGCCGGCCCGGGAAATGGGACTGCGCGACGGCGACCGCGTGCGTCTTCACAACGAGGACGGCGTCGTGAGCCTGCCGCTGCGCGTCCGGGTCACCGAGGGGATCCGCGACGACTGCGCCTACATGGTCCACGGCTTCGGCCAGCGCTCGAAGTCCCTGCGCCGCGCCCGCGACCGCGGCGCGTCGGACACGCAGCTCATGACGCGGGTGAAGGTGGATCCGCTGATGGGCGGCACCGGCATGCGCGTGACCTTCGTGCGGCTGGTGAAGGAGGCCTGAGGTGGCGCGCTACGCCATGGTCACGGACCTCCGCAAGTGCGTGGCCTGTCACGCCTGCACGGCGGCGTGCAACGCCGAGTGGGGTGTCCCCCCGGCGCACGCCCGCACCCACGTCCACGTCACGCCGCTCGCGGGCACCTTCCCGAAGCTCGCGTCGAGCCCGTACGTCGCGCAGTGCAACCACTGCGACCGGCCGCCGTGCGTGGAGCCGTGCCCCTCGGGCGCGACCTCGCGCGGCGAGGACGGCATCGTGCGGGTCGACGAGGGCGTCTGCATCGGGTGCGGCTACTGCGTGCCGGCATGCCCCTACGAGGCGCGCTTCATCAGCCCCGCCCACAAGAAGGTGGACAAGTGCGACTTCTGCTCCTCGCGCATCGCGCGCGGAGAGCAGCCGGCGTGCGTTGCGACCTGCACCGCCAACGCCAAGTACTTCGGCGACCTCGAGGACCCCGGTAGCGAGGTCCATCAAATGGTCTACGTCGACGGCGCGCGCCGGATCGAATCGGCGACGATCGCGGTCGGCCCGAACGTGTACTACCTCGGGAAGCCCGAGCAGCTCGACCTCGTGGCCGAGAGCTTCCCGCCCCGCCCGCCGCGGCTGCTGGCGGCCGGCCAGGCGTGGCGACGCGTGGTGAAGCCGCTCGTGCTCGCGGCGGTGGGAGCGACCTTCCTCGGGCAGGCGATCGCGTTCTTCTACCAGCTCGGGAAGGGGGAGAAGGACTTTGAGGACTGACGCCATCCCGCTCGAGCCGGTGCCGCTCTCGGCCGAAGAGGCCCGGGCGATGCTCCAGCGCCAGGTCAAGAAGCACCACGTCGCGATCATCCTGCTGCACTGGTGGAACGCCTACGTGTGGCTGTTCGAGCTCGTCACCGGTCTCGCGCTGATCTCGTCGCCGCTGTTCCGGGTCGTCCCGCAGTGGTACCTCGGCATCGTGGAGGGCATCTTCGGCAGCCGCGCCAGCATGCTGACCGCGCACATCGCGGTCGGGCTGGCCTGGATCGTCGTGTTTCTCGTCTACGGCGTCTTCGGGCACCGGACCTACCTGGCCGGCGAGATCCTGAAGAAGGAGATCGTGCTCGACCGCGACGACCTGCGCTGGCTGGTGATCCGGGTGAAGACGATCCTGCGCCTCACCGACGAGCCGCTGCCGCCGCAGGGCAACTACAACGCCGGGCAGAAGCTCTTCGCGCTGTCGGTGTACCTGATGATCCCGCTGATCATGCTCAGCGGCCTGGTGATGACGTTCCGCCTGTTCGGCGCGGCCGTGGTGGGCTGGGCGGTGGTGCTGCACTTCGCGGCGGTGGGCGGTGTCGTGGCCGGTCTGATCATCCACTTCTACATGGGCACCGTGTTCCCCGAGGAGAAGCCCGCCTTCTTCTCGATGATCACCGGCAACGTCAACGAGCTGCACGTCTACCGCCACCACTTCAAGTGGTGGCGCGAGGTGAAGCTCGCCGAGCGGGAGTGGGCCAGGACGCGGAACGCCAACGCGACCGAGCCGGATCCCGAGCCGCGGGTCGCCGGCGAGCCGGGGGCAGCGCCGCCGTCCGCGTAGGCGAGGTGGTAGAACGGCGTCAGGGTGCGTCCGATCTCGGCGCAGCGCCGGAGCACCCGCTGCAGCGGCGAGGGCAGCCCGGGCGGCAGCTCCCCCCACGGCGGCTCTTCTGGGCGACGGCAGACCTCAGGCGTCCCGGCGCTTTCCACCGCCCCGATGCAGGCGCCCGAGCAGCGCCTCCGTGAGGCTGCCCTTCCGGAGGTGCAGCTCCGCGGGGCCGAGCTCGCCGATGGGGATGTCGAGGGGCACGTCGAGACCGCCCGACTTCGAGAGGCCGAGCTTCTGGCTCGCGTACACGCTGCGATGGCCCACGAACAGGAACGCGGTGCCGGCACAGAGCGCGGCGTAGACGCCGAGGTCGTGGGGCAACAGCTCCATGCCCATGACGGCCGCCGCGATCGGCGTGTTGGCGGCGGCGGCGAGGACGGAGACGAAGCCGAAGGCGGCGAGGACACCGGGATCGAGGCCGGTGGCGTTCGCGAGAGCGACCCCGCTCGTGGCCCCGATGAAGAACAGGGGCGTGACGATGCCGCCGCTGCCGCCCGCCTCGAGCGTCACGCTGGTCGCCACGATCTTGAAGAAAAAGGCGAGCGCGACGAGCTGCGCGGTGCCCGCGAGCGACGCCTCGATCACGGGCACCCCCAGTCCCGCGTACTCCTCCCCGACGGCGAGGTAGAAGAGGGCGAGCACGGCGCCGCCCGCGGCGGCGACGCGATAGGGATGGCGCTTGAAGCGCAGAAGCAGCCTGTCGAGACCTCGCATGCTCTCGATGAGAAGGAGCGCGATCAGGCCGAACACGGCCCCGAAGCCGATCGCCAGCGGCACGACCTCTCCGTGTCCCAGGAGCGACAGGTCTCCGCGCAGGGCCGCGACCGGGGCGCTCACGCCGCAGACGAGGTGGGCGATGATTCCGGCCACCAGGCAGGGGAAGAGCACGGGGTACTCGATGCGCCCGAGGTAGAGGACCTCGATCCCGAACAGGGCGCCCGAGACCGGTGTGCCAAACACCGCGGCGAAGCCGGCCCCTACTCCGCAGATTACGAGGCGGCGACGGTCCTTGTCCTCGAGCCGGAGCAGGTCGGCGAACAAGCTGGTGATCGCGGCGCCGATCTGCGCGCAGGGCCCTTCCTTGCCGACCGAGCCGCCGACGGCCAGCGTCGTGACCGTGGCCAGGAGCTTGATCGGGGCGACTCGCCAGTCGACCTTGCCGTCCCGCTTGTGGATCGCGGCGATGACCGCCTCCGTCCCGTGCCCCTTCGCGGACGGCGCGAAGCTGCGGACCAGCCACACGCACGCCGGTAGCGCCAACGGCAGGAGGAAATACGGTCGGACGCCGCCCGTGAAGGCGCGATCGACGAGGTTCGAGGAGACCGCTAGCGACCAGAGGAAGGCCCGGGTCCCCGCGCCGACGCAGACCCCCGCAACGGCTCCGAGCACCGCCCACTTCAAGGTGGTCACGAAGAGGGCGGCGTGCTCGTGGTACCAGCGGCCTTCGTCCGCGAGGCGAGGCGGTTCGGGTTCCTCGGATGCTCGGATCAGGACGTGATTTTACCACTCGCGCCGTGCTGGCCCTCGGGGGCGAGCGGGTCAGGCGGTGAGGATCGCGCTCACGGGAGCGAGTGGTCACGGGGGGTCGGCGGCCTGCCTCGCTCATGAAGCTGGGCACCCTGAAGGGAACCCGCCTCGGCGGTGTCGGGTGACGCACACGGAGAGGGCTCTCGCGAACCGGGGGGCGCATCCGCGCGTACTATCGACTGGACCCGTGCGGGCTCGAGGAGGCGACTCTTGCATGACCTATTGAGCGACCTGCGCTTCGGCGCCCGGCTGCTCGCCCGCCACAAGGCGTTCACGGCGGTCGCGGCGCTGTCACTGGCGGTGGGGATCGGTCTCAACACAACGATGTTCAGCGTGGTGAACGCCGTCATGCTGCGTGGCACGACAGTCGCCGACCCGGGCCGTCTCGTCGAGATCTACTCGAGCGCCAGCCCCGAGTACCCCCACCTCACGAGCTCTTACCTCGACTACCTCGACATCCGCGGGGGTGTCGCCGCGCTCTCAGACGTCGCTGCCCACGCGATGGTGCGCGGCATCATGGCGGGCGGCGGGCGCCCCGAGCTGGTGATGGGCGAGGTCGTGACGGCCAACTACTTCGACCTGCTCGGAGTGCGGCCGGCGCTGGGCCGCGAGTTTCTCCCGGAGGAGGACACGGGCGAGGGCGCGCACCCCGTGATGGTGCTGAGCCACGGCCTGTGGCAGCGACGCTTCGGCGGGCGCCGCGAGGTCATCGGCGAGACGCTGCGCCTCAGCGACGTCGCCTACACCGTGGTCGGCATCGCACCGCCCGGCTTCACGGGTCTCCTGCCCGGCTTCCGGCCCGAGTTCTGGGTGCCGGCGACGATGGTGGAACGTTTGAGCTTCGCGGGCATCCAGAGCACGACGGACGACCTCACCGGGGACTCGCGCCTCGCCCGGCGCGGCCAGCGCTGGCTCTTCGTCAAGGGACGGCTCGCCGAGGGGAAGAGCGTCGAGCAGGTGCAGGCGCAGCTCGACACGCTGTTCGCGCGGCTCGCGCGCGACTACCCGAGGTCCAACGAGAAGACCCGGGCCACGGCGCTGCCCGGCTCGAGCGTGCGCTTCCACCCGCTGCTCGACCGCTACATCAGGGCCGCCAGCGCCGCGCTGCTGGTCGCCGTCGCGCTCGTGCTGACGATCGCCTGCGCCAACGTCGCGAACATGATGCTGGCGCGCGGTGCGGCGCGCCGCCGCGAGTTCGCCGTGCGCGCGGCGCTCGGCGCCGGCCGCGGCCGCCTGGTGCGCCAGCTGCTCGGCGAGAGCCTGGCGCTCGCCGCCCTCGGCGGCGGCCTCGGAGTGGCGCTGGCCTTCTGGGCCGGGCGGCTCCTCAGCAGCCTGCGGCCCGACCTGCCCCTGCCGCTCGAGTTCAGCTACAGCCTCGACGGCAGGGTGCTCGCCTACGCCGCGCTCGTGTCCCTGGCGACGGCATTCGTGTCGGGGCTCGCGCCGGCCCTCGCAGCCTCCCGCCCCGAGCTCGTCCCCGCGCTCAAGGCCGACGCCACGGGCGCCTCCTCCGAGCGCCGGGGGCGGCTCGTCCGCAGCAGCCTCGTGGTGGCGCAGCTCGCGACGTCGCTGGTGCTGCTGGTCGCCGGGGCGCTGCTGCTGCGCGGGCTGCTCTCGGCGCGCGACACGAAGCTCGGGTTCGACCCGAAGCCGATCGCGTCGATCTCCTTCAACCCCGCGATGAACGGCTACGACCTCGCGCGCACCACCGCGCTGCGCGACCGTGTGCTCGAGCGGCTGCGCGCGCTCCCCGGGGTCGCGGGCGTCGCCCTGGCGACGCGCCTGCCGCTCGCCCCCGACATCAACATGGAGGGCGTGCGCGTGCCCGGCCACCACGGCCCCGGCGACGACCCGACCCCGATCGACGCCGTTTCGGTCGGGCCGTCGTACTTCGAGACGCTGCAGATTCCGATCGTCCGGGGCCGCGCGTTCACCGACGCCGATCGCGAGGGCTCGCAGAAGGTCGTGATCGTCAACGAGGCCCTGGCGCGCCGGTATTGGCCGCGCGGCGACGCGCTCGGCCAGCCGATCTACCTCGGCGACTACGGGAAGGACCCCCACGTCGTCGTGGGCATCAGCCGGGACCACAAGGTCCGCTCGGTGGGCGAGGACCCCCGCCCGTATCTGCATACCGCCGAGCTGCAGGGCACCTCGCGGAGCGTGAACCTGGTGGTCCGCAGTAGCGCGCCGGCGCTCGCCGCGCTGCCGATGCTGCGAAAGGCGATCCTGGAGGTCGAGCCGGAGATCGTCTTCACCGAGGATGCGACGGCCGAGGCCGTCGTCGCCACGACGCTCGCGCCGACGCGCGTCGGCGCGGCTCTGCTCGGGTCGTTCGGCGCCCTCGCGCTGCTGCTGGCGGCGATCGGTCTCTACGGTGTCATCTCGTACTCGGTCGAGCGGCACACCCGCGAGGTCGGCATCCGCATGGCGCTCGGCGCCCGTCCCTCCGACGTCCTCGCGCACGTGCTCGGCCAGGGCTTGCGGCTCGCTGCCTTTGGCATCGGCGTCGGCCTCGTCGCCGCGGCCGCGGTCGCGCAAGTGCTGCAGTCGCTGCTCTACGGGGTGAGCGCGCTCGACCCCGTCGCGTACGCCTTGGCGGGCGCCGTGCTCCTGGCTGTCGCGTTCGCCGCCAACGTGATTCCGGCCTGGCGCGCCGCGCGCACCGACCCGATGCGGGCGCTCCGGTACGAGTGAGTCGGCCGTCGCGCGCCACTTGACCCTCGTCGAGCTCAGTGGGAAAATCCCACCATGGCGACATCGAGGGCGGATGCCAAGAAGCGAGTGGTGCTCAACCCGGCTCGGCCCGGAGATGTGTTCGACGTTCAGCTTCAAGGGGAAGATCGCATCGTGCTGGTGCGCCTGGCACCTCCCGCTCGAGGTCCAAAGATGACCAGGGATCGCTGTCTCCAGGCCATCGCCTCGGCTCCGCTGCGGATGAACACCACCTGGGAGTCTCTGAAGGCCGTCACTCGGGAGTCATGATCTTCCTCGACACCAACGTCCTCATCTATGCTTCGACTCTGAAGTCGCCGTTCCTGGAGTGGGCGCGAGAAGTGATCGCGGCGGGGGTTGCGGGAGACGGCGCCGCGGTCAACGCGGTGAGCATTGCCGAGATCTGCGTGGGCGACGCCGAGCCGGAAACCGTCGCCGACCGGGTCCGGAGCTGGGGCATCGCCGTCCTCGACGTCCCTGCCGCAGCCGCAGGGCCATGTGCCAGGGCCTACCAGGTGTACCGCGAGAGACGGCGCGCCGAGTCGCAACGTGACGCGCCCGTGATGCCCCTCCCCGACTTCTTCATCGGTGCTCATGCCGAGGTCATGGGTTGGCCCATCGCGACCGCAGACGAGGGACGGTTCCGCACCTACTTCCCGTCGGTCCCCCTCCGGACCCCCTGAGCCATCTCGGGACGCACGCGTTGTCTGACGCTGCGACTCGAGTTCAGCTCCGCCAGGCCTACGACTGACGTTCCTCCGGGGATCCGCGACTCAGGGCTCGCGCCAGTGCTTGCGCTGGACACCCAGCAGTTCGAGGCCGGACTCGATCACCGCGAGCAGCCGCCGCCCGTGTTCGGTGTCGGACGGATCGTGGGCGGCAGCTTCGAGGACGAGTGTGAACTCGACTTCCGGGGTCCAGTCGTCCTCGGGCCGCACGCGGACCGCCGCATCGAAGGGGTCGATGCGATAGCGCGCTTCGGAGACGGACTCGAGAACGTGGAGCGCAATCGACTGCAGACGCTCGTATAGGAGCGAGTAGCCATCGCCACCCACGGGGAAGTGGCCGCCCGGACAACGGCCCCGGAGGGTGAGCTCGAGCTCCGCTGGTAGGTCCTGCCCCTGCGCCGCGTCCCTGCGCGGCCTCGTTTCCCACGTCACCCGATGCTCGCACACCCATGCCTCGAGCTCAGCAACGCTCGCCTCCGCGGGGGCCGCGATCGGCTCGCGAGACATTCTGGTCAGCGGGGGGGCGCCTGTGAGGGAGCGCCGCTTGCGACAGGCGCCTCCGCCCAGGCGAAGCCGCGCAGGTCGCCTTCCTCGAAGGCCACGGCACGATCGGATGGATAGGCGCGGGCGAGGAATGTCCTGACATCCGTCGAGAGATCCTCGACCGGTCCATGGCAGCGCAGGCACATGGCCATGGTCGCGATCGGACGCAGGACGCCCACGCGGTCGCCCAGGTCCACGACGGCGGGCTCGACCGCCGCCGCCTTGCGGTTCGCGCCAGCTGCCACGAGTCGCTCCGCCCAGGCGGGCGCGGTGTTGCGCGGGTTGCGCAGGCGATGGCTGGTGCGGCCGACGCGAACGCCCCCTTCGCGCACGGTCTCCGCGGTGAGGGCTGGGGCCTCGTTGCGGCACACGGCGATCGCCTGAGCGAGGCCGCCCGTGCGGAGCTCCTGCAGCAGGCGCGCGGACAGCCGTCGCTGCAGGGCGACGATGGCCGCCTCCGCCTCCCCGACGCCCGCGGCCAGGCGGGGTGGGGCCTGGCCGACCGAGTAGACGACCGGCTCCTGGGGCCGCGGATCCGGGCCACCCGGCGCGGCCGGTGTCGCGAGGACGAGTGCGACGACGAACCCGGTGGCGAACGACAGCGGCACCACGGAGGCGAGGACGGCTCGCGCGGACCTCATCGCGTCCCTCCTTCCGTCGACGGTTCTCACGCTACGCCGCGCTCGAGGCGGCGGTCAATGAGCGGGAGGTTTCTCGGCCTGGTCCCGAGAGCCCACGCGAGGCGCAGGCGCAAGACTTGCGCCGCTACAGTCGTGAGCCCTCCCGGAATCACGCAAATCGCGGCACGACGGGCCGCTTTTCGGGTGGCATCGGTCCTGCTGTTGCTGGGGGCACAGGCGACAAGGGCGCCCATTCCATGACCGGAAAAACCACGATGTCGACCATGGCCGTGTCCTTCCCCGGCGGCAAGCGGGTGGATGCCGAGGTCGGGGGCTTCACCGTTCGCACGGACCAACCGCCTCACGCCGGCGGCGGCGGCACGGCGCCCGCGCCGTTCGACCTCTTCCTCGCCTCGATCGCGACCTGCGCGGGGATCTACGTCAAGGGCTACTGCGACGCGCGGGGAATCGCGAGCGATGGGCTCGGGCTCGAGATGCAGGTCGAGCGCGATTCCGAGCAGCGGATGGTGACCCGGCTCGCGCTCGAGATCCGCCTCCCGGAGGGGTTTCCCGAGAAGCACCGCGAAGGCGTCGTCCGCGCCGCGGAGCTGTGCGCGGTGAAGAAGCACCTGCTGCACCCGCCGGCGATCGAGATCCATACGGTCTCGACGACGTCGGCGACGCTTGCCGGATGAGAATGGCCCGGACCCACGCCGGACACTGAGTCGGAGGACATGAGCCGATGGACGCCTTGAACCTCGCGCGGTGGCAGTTCGGAATCACCACCGTGTACCACTTCTTCTTCGTGCCGCTCACGCTCGGACTCGTCTGGGTCGTGGCGGGGCTGCAGACGGCCTACTACTTCACCGGCGACGAGACCTGGAAGCGCCTCACGAAATTCTGGGGCAAGCTGTTCCTGATCAACTTCGCGATGGGCGTCGTCACCGGGATCGTTCAGGAGTTCCAGTTCGGGATGAACTGGTCCGAGTACTCGCGCTTCGTCGGCGACGTGTTCGGCGCGCCGCTCGCGATCGAGGCGCTGCTCGCGTTCTTCCTCGAGTCGACCTTCCTCGGCCTGTGGATCTTCGGCTGGGACAAGCTGCCGAAGAAGGCCCACCTCGCCGCGATCTGGCTGGTCGCGATCGGCTCCAACGTCTCGGCCTACTGGATCCTGGTCGCGAACTCCTTCATGCAGCAGCCGATGGGGTACGCGATCCGCAACGGCCGCGCCGAGATGGAGAGCTTCTGGGCGCTCATCTCGAACCCGCACGTGTTCGTGCAGTTCCCGCACGTGATCACGGCGGCGATGTGCACCGGCGCCTTCTTCGTGCTCGGGATCAGCGCCTGGCACCTCGCGCGCGCGAAGGACGAGGAGACGCGCGAGGCGTTCCGGCGCTCGTTCCGGATCGGCGCCGCCTACGGCTTCGTCGCCGCGATCGCCGTGAGCGTCGTCGGTCACACCCAGGCGCAGTACATGACGCGCGTCCAGCCGATGAAGATGGCGGCGGCCGAGGCGCTGTGGGAGACCGCCGACCCGGCGCCGATGTCGCTGTTCACCTGGGGCCACGAGCCCGAGCGCCGGGACCTGTTCGCGGTCAAGGTGCCCGGCCTGCTGAGCTTCCTCGCCTACAACCGCTTCTCGGGCGAGGTGAAGGGCATCAAGAACCTGCAGGCCGAGTACGAGGCCGCCTTCGGCCCGGGCGACTATGTTCCGCCCGTGATGTGGACCTACTGGAATTTCCGGGTGATGGTGGGCGCCGGGATGCTGATGCTGCTGCTCGCGGCGTGGGCGCTCTGGGGGTCGTTGCGCGACAGCTTCGAGCGCAGCCGGTGGCTGCTGGCGCTGCTGGTGCCCGCGATCACGCTGCCGTACATCGCCAACAGCGCCGGCTGGATCTTCACCGAGATCGGCCGCGCGCCCTGGATCGTGTTCGGCGTGATGCGGATCGAGAGCGGTGTCTCGCCGGGCGTCTCCGCCGCCGAGGTCCTGTTCACGCTCGTGGGATTCACGCTGCTCTACGCGGCGCTGATGGCCGCCGATCTCTACCTGCTCGCGAAGTTCGCGAAGGCCGGTATACACCCGCCCGCGCTCGACGTGGCCGACGCGCCGGAGCTCGGCGTGGCCTCTGCCGCGCGAGCCTGAGGAGGAGGACACCATGGACCTCAACACGCTCTGGTTCGTGCTGATCGCCGTGCTCTTCACCGGCTTCTTCGTGCTCGAGGGCTTCGACTACGGCGTCGGCATCCTGCTGCCGTTCGTGGCGAAGACCGACTCCGAAAGGCGGCGCGTGATCAACACGATCGGCCCGGTCTGGGACGGCAACGAGGTGTGGCTGCTGACCGCCGGCGGCGCCATCTTCGCGGCTTTCCCGCACTGGTACGCGACGCTGTTCAGCGGCTTCTACCTGGCTCTCTTCCTGATCCTCGCCGCGCTCATCGCGCGGGGGGTCGCCTTCGAGTTCCGCAGCAAGGACCAGGGCCCGACCTGGCGCGCGACGTGGGACTGGGCGATCTTCGTCGGCAGCCTGCTGCCCGCGCTGCTGTTCGGGGTCGCCCTCGCGAACCTGCTGAAGGGCACGCCGATCGACGCGTCCAAGAACTTCGTCGGCGGCTTCTTCGACCTGCTGTCGCCGTACACGCTCGTCGCCGGGCTCGCCTCGCTCGCCCTGTTCACGACCCACGGTGCCATCTTCCTGAACCTCAAGAGCACCGATCCGATCCGCTCGCGCTCGCTGGCGATGACGAAGAAGATCGGCCCGGTGGCGACCGTCCTGCTGCTGCTGTTCGTGGTCGGCACCTACGCGTGGACGGACGTCTACGCGCGCCTCGGCGCCAACCCCGGGCTGGTGCCGGTGCTCGCGCTGCTCTCGCTGCTGTCGGCGGGCTACCTGATCCACCAGGAGCGCATGGGCTGGGCGTTCGCGATGACGACGATCGCGATCGTCTTCTCCGTCGCCACGCTGTTCATGGCTCTGTTCCCGCGCGTGATGGTCTCGAGCCTCGACCCCGAGTGGAGCCTCACGATCTACAACGCCTCCTCGACGCCGTACACGCTCAAGGTCATGAGCATCGTGGCGGGGATCTTCGTGCCGATCGTGCTCGTCTACCAGGGCTGGACCTACTGGGTCTTCCGCCACCGGATCACGGCCGAGACGAAGCTCGAGTACTGATAGCGTTACCGCGTGCGGATCCTCGCCTGTTCCCCCGGGGCGAGGTCGCTGAAGCGCGACCTCGCCCCGGTTGTCGTGTGCGGCGTCCTGGCCGGGTGCGCCGTCGTGGTCCAGGCAGCCCTGCTGAGCCGCGCGGTGGATGCGGCGTTCCTCGGCGAGGCTGCTCTCGCCTCGCTCACGCCCGTCCTGCTCGCGCTCGCGGCGATCGCCGCGTTTCGCGCGGGGCTCGTGTGGCTCCAGGAGGTCCTGGCGCAGGACGTCTCGGGACGCGTGCGACTCGACGTGCGCGATCGACTGGTCCGCCGCCTGCTCGCCCTCGGCCCGCGCTTCGCCACCGGCGAGCGCAGCGGGGAGCTCGCGAACACCCTCGTGGGCGGAGTGGAGTCGCTCGACGCATACCTCGCCCAGTTCCTGCCGCAGGCGGCGCTCGCCGGGCTCGTGCCGGCGCTCGTGCTCGCGGCGGTGCTGTGGAGCGACCCGCTCTCGGCTCTGGTGCTGCTCGTCACTTTCCCCCTGATTCCGCTCTTCATGTGGCTGATCGGCTCCGCGGCGCAGGAGCGCACGCGCCGGCAGTGGGTCGCGCTCTCCCGCCTGGCCGCGCGCTTTCAGGACGCGCTCTCCGGCCTCGCGACCCTGCGCGCCTTCGGCCGCGTGGACGACGAGATGCACGTCCTGGAGCAGGCGAACGACCGACACCGCCAGCTGACGATGGAGGTCCTGCGCCTGGCCTTCGTCTCGGCGCTGACGCTCGAAGCGCTCGCGACGCTCGGGACGGCCGTGGTGGCGGTCGAGGTCGGCCTGCGCCTGCTCTACGCGAAGATCGCGTTTCGCGAGGCGCTCTTCGTACTCGTGCTGGCGCCGGAGTTCTACCGGCCGCTGCGGGCGCTGGGGGCCGCGTTCCACGCGGGGATGGCCGGACGCGAAGCGGCCGGGCGCATCGGCCAGGTCCTCGAAACCGCGGGGCCGCTCGCCGGGCCGGAGGTCCTCGTCTCCGCTCGCGTCGCCGTGCCGGCGGTGTCGCGGTCGGCGGCCCGCCCGCCGCGCCTCCGCTTCGAGTCGGTGCGGCTGTCCTACGATGCTGGGCGCAGCCGCGCCCTCGACGACTTCACGCTCGAGATCCCCCCTGGGCAGACGCTCGCGCTCGTCGGGCCGACGGGCGCCGGCAAGACGACGGCCGCCCACCTGCTGCTGCGCTTCCTCGAGCCGGATGCGGGCCGGCTGCTCGTCGACGACGAGCCGCTCGCCTCGCTCACACCCGAGGCGTGGCGCGCGCGCGTTGCGTGGGTGCCCCAGCACCCGCGGCTGTTCCACGGGACGCTGCGGGAGAACCTGCTGCTCGGCCGGCCGGAGGCTCCGGATCACGCGCTCGGCCGCGCGCTCGAGCTGGCCCACCTCGAGGACCTGGTGCGGGAGCTGCCGCGCGGGCTCGAGACGCCGCTGGGCGAGGGCGGCTGTCGGCTGTCCGGAGGCGAAGCCCAGCGCGTGGCTCTCGCCCGGGCGTTCCTCAGGGACACGCCCGTGCTGGTTCTCGACGAGCCGACGGCGCAGCTCGACCTCGCAACCGAGGCCAGGGTCGTGGGCGCGGTCGAGCAGCTGTGCCAGGGCCGAACCGTCCTGCTCGTCGCCCATCGGCTCACCACCGTCGCCGCTGCGGACCGCGTGGCTCTGGTCTCCCGAGGGCGCGTCATCGAGGAGGGCGAGCCGGGACGGCTCGCGAAGTCGGGCGCCGCGTATGCGCGTCTCCTCGCCGCGTGGGCAGGTGGCGCGCCGTGACGGGACCGCTCGCTCGCCTCGTCGGGCTGGTCCTCCCGGAGCGTCGCCGCGTCGCCGCGGCCGTCGGCCTGCAGGTGCTCACGATCGCCTCCGGCGTGGGCCTGATGGGCACCTCCGCCTGGCTGCTGTCGAAGGCCGCGCTCCACCCGTCGATAGCCGTGCTCCAGGTGGCGATCGTGGGCGTGCGCGCGTTCGGGGTCTCGCGCGCCACCCTGCGCTACCTGGAGCGGCTCGTCTCGCACGACGTCACGCTGCGTCTGCTGGGCCGGCTGCGGATGGCGCTGTTCCGGGCCCTGGCTCCGCTCGCCCCGGCGCGGCTGCAGGGGCACCGCGGGGGCGACCTGCTGGCTCGGGTGCTCGAAGACATCGGCACGCTCGACAACCTCTATGCACGGGTGCTCGGACCGAGCCTGGCGGCGATCCTCGTCGCGGGGCTGCTCGCCGTCCTGCTGTGGACCTTTTCGAGCGCCCTGCCCGTCGTCGCGGTCTGTGGCCTCGCCCTGGGCGGCGTTCTCGCTCCGCGACTCGCCGCGCGGCTCGGCGACGCGCCGGGCCGCCGGCTAGTGGACCTGCGCGGCGAGCTCAGCGCCCGGCTCATAGACGGCGTGCGGGGGGTCGCCGACCTGCTCGCGCACGGACGGGAAGGCGCCCATGCCCTGGAGTTGGCGGCCATCGGCCGCAACGCCGTCGCCGAGCAGGCCCGCCTCGTCCGGGCCTCGGCTCTCGGCAGCTCGCTCGCGGTGCTCGCTGCGGACCTCACGACGGTGTTGGTGCTGGCGTTCGCGATCCCCCTGGTTGCGACGCAGCAGCTCGACGGCGTCCAGCTCGCGACCGTCGCGCTGCTGACGCTCGCGGCGTTCGAGTCCGTGGCGCCGCTGCCGCTCGCCTGGCACGGGCTCGGCGCCATGCGCGCGGCGTCGCGGCGGCTCTTCGAGGTGATGGATGCGCCGGCTGCCGTCGCCGAGCCGCAGGGCCCCGTGCCGGTAGCCGTCGCGGGCGCCCCGCTCCTGGAGCTGCGCGACCTGCGGTTCAGCTATCCCGGCGAGCCGCGGCCGGCGCTCGACGGCGTGAGCCTGCGCCTCGAGCGCGGCCGACGAGTCGCGGTCGTCGGGACCAGCGGCTCGGGCAAGTCCACGCTCGCGCACCTGCTGATGCGCTTCTGGGAGGCACCGGCAGGCTCGATCCTGCTCGAGGGCCGCGATCTTGCCGAGTGGCCGTCCGACGACGCCCGCGCCCGGGTGGCCTTCGCCTCGCAGAAGGCCCACGTCTTCACCGGGACCCTGCGCGAGAACCTGCTGCTGGCCCGACCCGACGCCGACACCCCCGAGCTCGCCGCTGCGCTGCGCGCCGTACGCCTCGACGGCCTCGTCCTTCGATTGCCCGGAGGCCTCGACGGCTGGGTGGGGGAGGACGGTCATACCCTCTCGGGCGGGGAACGGCAGCGCCTCGCGCTGGCGCGCGCGCTGCTGCGCCCGGCGCCGCTGCTGCTCCTCGACGAGCCGACCGCGCACCTCGACGCGCTCACCGAGCGCGAGATCCTGAGCGAGGTCGTGCGCGCGGGCGAGCGCCGGGCAACCCTGCTCGTGACCCACCGCCTCGTGGCGCTCGACGCCTTCGACGAGGTGCTGGTGCTCGAACGTGGTCGCGTGGTCGAGCGCGGCCCCGCACGCGAGCTGCTGGCCCGCGAGGGTGCGCTCGCGCGGCTCATGGCTCTGCAACGCTCGGTCGAGGCACTCGGCGACGTCTAGAAGAAGGCGATGCGGGCCGTGTCGCGCTGCCCGTTCGACAGCTTGACGACGTAGGGGACCCCGACGCCGGCGAGAGCCTGGTGCGTGACCTTCACCGCGCGCTCCTTCGACCGGGATCCCGCGGTGAGCGCGGGCGAGAACATGTCGGCCACGTCCGAGCCCGCCTCGAGCTCGAATGCCCCCTCGCCCTCGCAGCCGGGCAGCTCGACCGCGTGCCACTCGATCGTGTCGTCGACGTGGGCCCGGATCACCGGCCGCGCGACGCGGGGCATGCAAGCCCCGCCCGGACCCGGCCCGACGAGCACCGCGGCTTGCTCGGGCGCGCGCGCGAGCAATCTGACCCGGGCGGCGATCGCGTACCACGTCGCGAGCAGCGCCAAGACCACGGAGGCGAGAACGGTCAGCGCGGATTTCATCGCGTCCCTCCCTTCGGCAGGTGTCGCACGCGGGGGGCCCCCGTGCGTCAAGGGGGCGCCCCTCACGGCGAGATCCTCGGGAGGCGCGCGCGAGCCGTCAGGCGGAACGCGCGCCGGGCGGGGACGCTTTGACGCTACGCCCTGCGGCCGGGCCGCGTCAATGGTCCAAGGGGCGCGTCGCCGGTGCTACTTCTCCAGCAGGCTGCGCAGCATCCAGGCAGTCTTCTCGTGCACCTGCATGCGCTGGGTGAGCAGGTCGGCCGTCGGCTGGTCGTTCGCGGCCTCGGCGTCGGGGAACACGCTGCGCGCCGTGCGCGCGACGGTCTCCTGGCCTTCGACGAGCTGCTTGATCATCTCGGTGGCGCTCGGCGAGCCCGTGCTCTCCTTGATCGCCGTGAGCTTGCTGAACTCCCGGTAGCTGCCGGGCGCCTGCACGTCGAGCGCGCGGATCCGCTCCGCGATCAGGTCCACGGCCAGCGCGAGCTCGTTGTACTGCGCCTCGAACATGAGGTGGAGCGTATTGAACATGGGCCCCTTCACGTTCCAGTGGAAGTTGTGCGTCTTCAGGTAGAGCGTGTAGGAGTCCGCCAGCAGCCGGGAAAGCCCGCTCGCGATCTTCTCGCGCTGCTTCTCGTCGATTCCGATGTCGATCTTCATGATTGCCTCTTTCTGCCTCGCATCACGACCTGGTAGTCCCTGACCTCGTATCCCCTGAGCGACTTCTCGCCCGAGACACGTAGCGCCTCCCAGGGCACGTCGTGGATCTCGCCCGTCTCCTCGTCGATGAGGTGGTGGTGCCTGGCGACGAGAGGGTCGAAGACGAGAGCCCCCTCGCGCACCGCCTGCGTCCTGAGCAGCCCCTTCTCGACCAGGAGGTTCAGCGTGTTGTAGACAGTGGCCCTGGACAGGGTAGGGCTGTGCCGCCGCACCTTCTCCCAGACCTCGTCGGCCGTCGGATGCGAGCTGGCCTCGAGCACGAACCTCGCCACCGCCAGGCGCTGGGCGGTCGGCTGGATCCCGTGCGTGCGCAGGGACAGCAACAGCTGCTTCATCTGAATTAGACTATGTCTAAAACCGGAATATGTCAATGGTGCGGATGGACCGGAAGCCGAGCCTGGCTCCAGGCGCGAAAGACTTGCGCCGCGCACGGCAGCGGTTTCCAACCGAACAGCCCGAATCCGCTGATCCAAACGCACTTACCGAGTGGCACCGGTCCTGCTGCTGGATGAGCCGTGGCGGAAGGCAGGCTCGCGCGCCGGGCCGATGCGGTCGCCGCGCTGTGCCTACTCGTGGCGGCGGCGGCCGTCGGCGGATGCCGTGCCGGCGACGCTCGCACGGTCGCGGACGCGGGCTGCCTGAGCTGCCACGACGGCATCGAGACGGCCTCGGCGTCGCACTCGGGATGCGTCTCCTGTCACGGGGGCGATCCGAAGGCGGCGGGCAAGGAGGCCGCGCACCGGGGGATCTACGGTCTCGCCAATGCGTCTTTCGCCGGCCGCTGGCAGCTCGGCTGTCAGCCGTGCCACCGCCACCAGGTCGAGCGGATGAACAGCAACCAGATGTTCACCAACACCGGCATGATCGGGCAGATCCAGGCCACCTGGGAGGGCGAGCGTGCGGGCGTCGTGTACGCGTCGCCGGCGGGGGAGACGCACGCGCTCGACGGCACGCCGCTCAAGCACGTGCCGGTCGCGCAGCTCGACCACGTCTCTGGCGACCTCTACCGGAAGTTCTGCGCGCGCTGCCACGTCGCACGCCAGAACGAGGCGCTCGACGGCAACGGGCACCCCGCGGGCTGCGCGGCGTGTCACTTCCCCTACGGCGAGCGGGCCGCTTACGTCGGTGGGGATCCGACGATGAAGGGCAAGAGCCCGCACAGCCGCACGCACGCGATGAGCGGCCTGCCCCCGATGGAGGCCTGCCTCGCCTGCCACCAGCGCAGCGGCCGCCACGCGCTCAGCTACCAGGGGCTGATGGACGGGAACAACGGCCTCGTGCCGACGAAGGCCGGCGGGCCGGGACCGGTGCCCGCGAGCGACGAGCGCAACTTCACGCACATCGCCGCCGACGTGCACTTCCTCGCGGGCATGGAGTGCATCGACTGCCACACCTCGCGCGAGGTCATGGGCGAGGGCTACGCCGCCCCCGACATGCGCGGCCAGCTCGAGATCCGCTGCGAGGACTGTCACGGGGACGGTGAGCGCTCGCCGTCGTTCGTCACGGTCTCTCGCGAGAGCGACCTGCCGCTGCGTGAGTCCCGCCAGTACGGCCACCCCGTCCGCCCCGGCGACCGCGTCGCGCTGACCGGGAAGGGCCGGCCCTACTCGAACGTCTTCGAGCGCGGCGGGGAAGTCGTGGTGGCCACCAAGCGCACGGGCCGGCTGCTGCGCAGCAGGGTCGTCACCGGCACGCCGGAGCACGCAATCGCGGGGCACGAGCGGATGGAGTGCGCGGCCTGCCACTCGCGCAGCGTCGTGCAGTGCTACGGCTGCCACACGCAGTACGACAAGCGCGAGACCGGCTGGGACTTCATCCAGGCGAAGGAGACCGAAGGCCAGTGGAGCGAGACCGAGGACCACCGCCGGCTGTACCCGTTCCCGCTTGCGCTCAACGAACGCGGGAAGATCTCGCCGGTGACACCCGGCTGCCAGACGTTCGTCAGCGTGATCGAGCCGGACGGCACGCGCTCGAAGAGCGAGTACGTCGCCCTCTACAAGGGGAAGCCGCAGCTGCGCTTCGCGCCCTTCTTCGGCCACAACACCGGCCCGCGCGCGGTGGGCTGCAGCGAGTGCCACGGCAACCCGGCCTTCCTGGGCTTCGGCCAGCACGTGATCGAGCAGGGACAGGTGCGGGGCACCCTGCTGTGCGAGAAGAACCCGACGAAGCCGCTCGACGGCTTCCTCGCGATGGAGCGCGGCCGCGTCGTGGCCCACGCCGCCATCACTCGCAAGGGCGCCCGCCCGCTGGCGCACGACGAGGTGCGCCGGGTGTTCGCCGTGAACCTCTGCCTGATCTGCCACGACAAGGCCAGGGACCCGATCTACCACTCGAGGCTCGACTACGATGCGCTGGACGACGCGCTTCATCGCCGCCTGCTGGCTGCTGACCGCTAGCCAGGCCGGGGCCGTGGGCCCGGTGGCGGAGGACGGGCGGGCGCCGCTCCCGCCGGCCTCGGTGGCGTGCCTGTCCTGCCACCCGTCGGCGATGGGTGTGCTGTCGGGATCTATGGCCACGCGAGCCGCGGAGAAGCGCTTCGCGCGGCGTGCGTTCGGCCACGAGGGCGACCGCTTCTTCTCCCAGTCCTGCTCCGGTTGTCACGTCGCGGGCTGCGCCGACTGCCACGGGGCCGCGCCGCACGCCGGCGCGCGGCTCGCGAACGACGCCTGCACGCGCTGCCACAAGGGCTACTTCGTGGGCTGGGACTACCAGGGCCGCGCGCCGCGCGAGGACCACGCGCGCTACCAGCGGGGGCCGGTCGCCGACGGCGAGCCGTACCTGAAGATGCTGCCCGACGTCCACTCCGAGCGTGGGATGACCTGCGCCGCCTGCCACACGATGCGCTCGCTGCAGGAAGGCAAGCGAGCCGCCAAGACCTGCCGGGACTGCCACCCCGCTCCCTCGCGCAGCGTGCCGGAGCACTCGTTCTCCGCGCACCTCGACAAGATGGAGTGCGAGGCCTGCCACGCCGCCTGGGCGCCGCAGGAGTACGGGACCTTCCTCGTGCACACGCAGACGCCCGAGCAGGAGCAGGCCTTCGCACCGCTTCGGGCTTGGGGCCCGTGGCGCAAGAGCGCCTACCTCAAGAGCCAGGACGCGCCGCCGCTGGGCCTCAACGAGCGGGGCAAGGTCGCGCCGATCCGGCCGCAGTTCGTGCTGTTCGCCACCGATGCGAGCCGTGGCTGGGAGAACCGCCTGCTGGCGGCGGAGTGGAAGCCCTTCGTCCCGCACACCATCCGTCGCGGGAGCGTGACCTGCAGCGAGTGCCACGACTCGCCGCGCCGCTTCCTGCTGGAAGCGGACGACGCACGGCTGTACGAGCCAGAAAAAGACGGCCTGCCCCTGCGCTCCTTCTGGAGCCGCGACCAGCAGACCGTCGTCGGCGGTTCCTTCCTTCCGGAGGATCGCCACGAGGCAATGAACCGCAAGACGCCGGAGTACGTCCGGCAACACCTGAGGCAATGGCACAACCTGATCGGTCGCGACGTTCCACACTCCGGGCGCTGATCCTCTCGCTCGTGGGAGGCGCCGCGCTGTGGCGATTCCTGACCCCGCGCGCGGGGGCGGGCGGGCCGGGAGCGGTGTCCGTCCCCGAGGCGGACGTTCCAGCCGAGGGGGCGCTGGTGCTGCCGCAGCAGCGGCTGGCGGTGGTTCGCGAAGGCGCCGACTACTTCGCGATCGACCTCACGTGCACGCATCTCGCCTGCACCGTGAAGGCCACGGAGCAGGGGTTCGCCTGCCCGTGCCACGGCAGCCGCTTCGCGAGCGACGGACAGGTCCTGACGGGGCCCGCGCCGCGCGCGCTGCGGCGGCTGCGCCTCGTGCGGCGCGGCGGCGTCCTGTGGATCTCGCGAGCCTGAGGCCGTGCGACACACCATGACGAGCGGGGCCTGAGCCGATGCTGGCGGAGCTGGTCAAGCACCTCTTCCCGCGCCTGGTGCGGGAGCGCGACCTGCGGCTCCGCTACACCTACTGCCTGGGCGGGCTCGCCTTCACGTCGTTCCTCGTGCTCGGCGTCACCGGCCTGCTGCTCCTCTTCTATTACAGCCCGGCCCCGCAGACGGCCCACGGCTCGATCCAGTTCCTCGAGACGGGCGTCTGGGGCGGCGCGTACCTGCGCAGCCTGCACCGACTCTCGTCGCACGCGCTCCTGGTCCTGCTGGCGCTGCACACGCTGCGCGTGATCCTGACGGGGGCCTTCCTCCACCCGCGGAGGATGAACTGGCTCGTGGGCTGCTCGCTGCTGTTCCTCGCGGTCTTCGGGGCCTACACCGGCTACCTGCTGCCGATGGACCAGCTCGCGTACTGGGCGACGCAGACGGGGATGGAGCTGGTGCGGGTGCTGCCGCTCGGCGATGCGCTGCGCGCGCTGCTGGTGCCCGACGACGTCGGCGGGCCCTTGTCGCTCCTGCGCTTCTACGCGCTCCACGTCGTGATCGTCCCGCTGCTGATGTTCGTGCTGACCATGCTGCACTTCTTCGTGATCCGCCGGCAGAAGGGGCTGCTGCCGTATCTATGAGCCGCTACGTCCGGAGCTCGCCGCACTTCTTCCGCCCGGTCGGCCGGGCGATGCTGCTGGGGATCGCCGTCCTGCTGTTGCTCGCCGCCCTGGTGCCGGCGCCGCTCGAGCCTCCGGCCGATCCTGCACACGCGCCGAACCCTGCGAAGTCGGCGTGGTTCCTGCTGTGGATCCAGGAGCTCGTGAGCTACAGCACGCTCGCGATCTACGTGGCGATCGCTCTTGCGGTGTTTCTCGTTGCCCTGCCCTGGCTGAAGCTCCCGAAGCTGGAGAACGCGCGCTGGTTCCCGCCCGAGCACCGGCTGCTCGCCCTCGCGGTGCTCGCCGCGGCCGGCCTCGTCCTCGTCCTCACTGTCGTGGGGCTCTACTTGAGGGGACCCGATTGGCGCCTCGTGCTGCCGTTCTGATCGCGGCGCTGGCCGCCCTTGGCTGCCTCAAGGCGCCGTCGCCCGCAGCGCGGCAGGCAGGCTGCGGCTCGTGTCACGAGACCCACTACCTGCGCGAGGGAGCCTGCCACGAGTGCCACCGCGGCAACCCGGGCGCCGAGCGGGTGGAGCTGGCCCACGCGCGGCTGCTCACCGGCCGCGCCTCCGAGCACCGGCTGGCGGACGGCCCGGCGCTGCGCGAGGGGCGCCGTCTCGCGGAGATGCTCGCGTGCCGACGCTGCCACAGCATCGGGGGAGAGGGGAACCGCCTGGCCGCCGACCTCGACAAGGTCGTGTGGACGCGCGAGCAGGCCCAGCTGGTGAGCTCGATCCGCGAGCCGGTCGAGAACATGCCCCGCTTCGGCCTGGACGAGCGTCAGGCGGAAGCGATCGTGGCGTTCCTGCTGAAGAGCGGAAGCGGGGACCAGTCTCAGGACCGCTACCGCGTGCATTTCACTCGCACCGCGAGCGCGACTCTGACCGCTTTCGAGAAGAGCTGCGGCGGCTGCCACCGTTTCCTCGGCTCCGCTGGCCCCGTCGGGTCCGGCGGCACCGGCCCCAATCTCTCCGGCCTGTTCACCTCGTTCTATCCGAAGACGGCGCCCGGACAGGCGGCCTGGACCGAGAAGGCGCTCGGCGAGTGGCTCCGCAACCCGCGTGCGGCCCGCCGCACCACCACGATGCCGCCGGTCGCGCTTTCCGACGACGAGCTGCGGCGGATCACGGCCGAGCTCCGAGGCCCGGCGGCGGCGACCGCTCCGTAGGCCGCAGGCGTGGGGCGCCGCTCAGGCTGCGTGCTACGATGCCGCCGATGGCGGACGTGACGCGCGCGCTCGACCTGCCGAGGGAGCCGCTCGAGAACGCCCCGGACGATCCGACGCTGTGGGCCGAGGTCCCGCTCGAGCTGCTGGTGCGCTACGGCTGCGTGCCGGTGAGGCGCGAGGGCGAGCGGATCGTGCTGGCCTTCGGCGCCCTCGACGACGAGACCAGGCTGGACGAGATCGAGTTCCTGCTCGAGCGGCCGGTCGAAGCCGTGCTCGCGCCGGCCGAGCGCGTGGCCGCGGCGCTGCGCCGCCACCGCGGCGGCGAGATCCTGCTCGAGCAGGCGAGCGAAGGCCTGCGCCTGCAGCTCGTGGCCGACGACGAGACGGCCGCGATCGAGGAGAAGCTGCTCCCGGCCGAGAGCCCGATCGTGCGCCTGGTCGACTCGCTGGTGCTGGGCGCCATCGACCGGCGCGCCTCCGACATCCACATCGAGACCAAGGAGCGCGAGGTCGTCGTCAAGTACCGCATCGACGGGGTGCTGCACCCGGCGCTCGAGCCGCTCGACAAGAAGCACCACGACACGATCGTGAGCCGGCTCAAGGTGATGTCGGAGCTCGACATCGCCGAGAAGCGCGTGCCTCAGGACGGCCGCTTCCGGCTGCGCGTCAAGGGGCGCACCATCGACTTCCGCGTCTCGATCATGCCCTCGATGCACGGCGAGGACGCGGTGATCCGCATCCTCGACAAGGAGCAGCTGCACGCCGCGTTTCACAGCCTGCGGCTCGACGTGCTCGGCTTCGCCGAGGCCGATCTCCGCAAGCTGCGCAAGTACATCACCGAGCCCTACGGGATGGTCCTGGTCACCGGCCCCACCGGCAGCGGCAAGACCACGACGCTCTACGCCGCGCTCAGCGAGATCGCCTCGCCCGAGGACAAGATCATCACGATCGAGGACCCGGTCGAGTACCAGATCCCAGGCATCGTTCAGGTGCCGGTGAACGAGAAGAAGGGCCTGACGTTCGCGCGCGGCCTGCGCTCGATCCTGCGCCACGACCCCGACAAGATCATGGTAGGGGAGGTGCGCGACCCGGAGACCGCGCAGATCGCGGTGCAGTCGGCGCTCACGGGCCACCTGGTGTTCACCACCGTGCACGCCAACAACGTGTTCGACGTGCTCGGGCGCTTCCTGCACATGGGCGTCGAGCCCTACAACTTCGTCTCGGCGCTCAACTGCGTGCAGGCGCAGCGGCTGGTGCGGCTGCTGTGCCAGGCCTGCCGGCGCCCGGCCGAGGTGGCGCCCGCGCTGCTGCGCGAGTCGGGACTCGACCCCGACCTCTACCACGACCAGGTCTTCTACGAGAGCGCCGGCTGCGACGACTGCGGCGGCACCGGCTTTCACGGGCGCACGGCGGTCGCGGAGCTGCTCGACATGTCCGACCGCATCCGCCAGCTGATTTTGGAGCGCCGCCCCGCCTCGGAGATCAAGCAGGCCGCGCGCGAGGAAGGCATGACGCTGCTGCGCGACTCCGCCCTCGAGAAGGTCTTCACCGGCGTCACCACCCTGCGCGAGATCAACAAGGTCACTTTCGTGCATTGATCCCCCTCGCGGGATTGGACCGCCGCCCGGCCATCGGTCCGATCCCGCGAGCCCTGGCCCGTCCTGCCTTCTCCTGCCGTGGCCATCGCCTTCCGCGGCGGACCGGGATCCCGTGCCGGATCCTCTCCCCGACCGGTGGATCCGTCCCGGGAACCCTCCGGTTCCGCCGCTATCCGTGGCCTTCGGCCGTGTGTGTCGCCGTGGCCATCGCCTTCCGCGGCGGACCGCCGGTCAGCGGCGGCGTTTGCCGCGAGCTTTCGTCGCCGTTGCCGGCGCGTTCGCCACCTCGTAGTCGAGCAACACCGTCCCCGTCTTCTCGTAGACGCGGTGCCTGGTGAGCTCGAGCGTCGCGCGCTTGGCGGGGTGCTCGACAAGCGGGAGGCCGTCCCCGAGCAGCACCGGGACGATGCCGACCTGGACCTGATCCACGAGACCCAGCTCCAGCAGGCTGCGGAACAGGCTGCCGCCGCCGAACAGCCAGATGTCCTTGCCGGGCTGCTGCTTGAGGGTGCGCACGGTTTCGCCGGGGTCGCTCGACAGGATCACGCCGGGGCAGTCCGCGGGGCGCAG
The DNA here is from genome assembly GCA_964568755.1 of uncultured Acidobacteriota bacterium. GTDB lineage: Bacteria > Acidobacteriota > Vicinamibacteria > Fen-336 > Fen-336 > DATBSL01. The sequence goes on from CAZMRX010000007.1 coordinate 30,587, forward strand.
CGTGGTCGAGAAGACGTACGACTTCATGCCGGGCATCCCGCCGCCTCCCTGCGCGCGGGTCGCCTCGTACGACTTGCGCCCCAGCAGCAGCGTGTCGAACCGCGCGAAGAGCGCGCCAAAGTCGATCTCGGGGTCCATCACGATCCAGTCCGCCTCGCCGTTGGGACCGGCGATGTAGCCGTCGAGGCTGACGGCCGCCGAGTAGCAGACAGCTCGCATGTCTCCTCCTTCGCCGGCTAACTGCGCCAGCTCCCGAGCCAGCTCGAGTCACGCCACGCCGGCTCCCGGCTGGAGCCGGCCTCGAGCACGCTTGCAGTATTTATAAACGGTCGTTCATTTATAATCTGCTAGGCTGCTCCTGTCAAGATGTCGCCCAGGCCGAGGACGGTTTCCGACGACGAGATCCTGGCGGCCGCCGCCCGCATGATCGGAAAGGTGGGCCCGGTGCGGCTCACGCTCGCGCACGTGGCGCGCGAAGTCGGTCTCGCGCCGGCCACGCTGCTGCAGCGCTTCGGCTCGAAGCGCAACCTGCTGCTGAGCCTGGCGCGCCAGGGGTCGGGCGACGACTCCGGCTTCCTGGAGGGCCTTCGCGCGCAGGGCCGCTCGCCGCTCGAGACGGCGCGCGCGTTCCTGCTCTGCTTCGCCGGGCTCGCCGCGAGCCCGAAGGAGATGGCCAACCACCTGGCCTTCCTGCAGATCGACCTCACCGACGCGGCCTTTCACCGCATCACCTCGCGCCTCTTCAAGGCGAACCAGCAGGCGCTCTCGGGCCTGCTGGCGGAGGCCAGGCAGGGAGGCGAGATCGTGGGCGCGGACCCGAAGGCGCTCGCGCGCCTGCTGCTCGCCGTCGTGAACGGCTCGCTGCTGACCTGGGCCGTTTATCGCGAGGGTCCGGCCGCCAGCTGGCTCGCGCGCGACATCGATCTCGCGCTCGCGCCGTACCGCCCGGCCCGCCGTTAGCGTGCCGCCGCTGCCCGGCTGGTGTGCATCGCGAGGGCCTTCCAGCCGACGCCGTCGCTGACCAGGGTGAGCGTGTAGTAGACCGGGAACGGTGCGGCGTCTCCCGAGCCCGGGGTCTGCGGGTTCGCGCTGCGCTGGCGCACGGAGTCGCCACGCACCACGGCGGTCGCGCCCGCGACCTGGGATGTCACGTGGCTCGTCTCCAGCTTAAGGTAGCGGAGCCGCCCCGACGCGAGCTGCTCCCCGAGCTCCCGACCGGTCAGGCGGGCCCCGTCGCTGTGGGTCCAGACGAAGGCCTCGTGCAGCATCGGCGCGAGCGCCTCGACGTCGGCCGCGAGCAGGGCGGCGTGCAGCGCCCTGTCGACCGCGGCCACCTGCAGCTTCGCGTCGGCCTCCGGCAGGGCCGCCCGTGTCGACTGCCATGCGACGGCCTGCCAGCGCCCGCCGTGCTTCACGAACGTGCCGGTGTTCAGGAACTCCGTGCGCTGCTTGCGGCCGCCGCTGCCGGTCGTGCCCACCAGGCGGAAGGCCACGACGGCTGTGTCGCCGAACTGCTGGACGCGAACGTCTTCCGCGGAGTAGGCGACCGGCTCGCCGGGCGCGGCGGGCGACGCCGTGCGCAGGCCCTGCAGGATCTCCGCCTTGCCGACGCGGACCCCCGCGGATCTCGTGTAGACCAGGCTCTCGGCCCAGAAGCGGTCGTGCACCGCCGGGTCGTTGCGCGATGCGCCCGCGAGGAACTCCTCGACGAGCGCCTGGAGCGCCTTTGCGTCCGGCGCGGGTTGGCCCGGGGCGGCGTCCGGCGTGGCGATCCAGAGCACCGCGGCGACGAGGACGGCGCGCGTCATGGTCCCTCCTGCGTGTCGTGTCAGCGGCGACCTGCGGGGCGCGTGGCGGCCGGCCGGCGCCCTGCTCGCGCCGGGAGTGCGCGGGCCAGCTCGTCGTAGAGATGGACCGCCGCCCGCATCGCGCGGTGGAAATCCCCGAGGTGGAGGCTCTCGTTCTCGGAGTGGATCGCCGAGTCCGGGTCCTCCACGCCCATCAGCAGGCAGGGCACGCCCCCGAGCGCGTTCGAGAACGGCTTGACGAACCCGATCGAGCCTCCCGCGCCGATCATGGCGGCGTCCCGGCCGTAGCCGGCGCGCAGCGCGCGCCGGGCCGCCTCGAACGCCGGCCCCTCGGGATCGGTGGTCCACCAGCGCGCCGTGCCGCTGACCCTGGCGGTGACGCGCGCGCCGGCCGGGGGCCGCGCCGTGAGCCGGCGCACGAGCAGCGCCCCGGCCTTGCGCTCGTCCATGCGCGGCACCGTGCGCAGCGACAACCGTGCGCGGGCGGAGTCGATCACCTGGTTGGACGAGCCCGCGAACGGGTGCGCCTCGAGCGCGATCACGGTCAGCGCGGGGCGCGTCCACAGGCGCTCCCACACCGAGTACGCCCGCTCGCCCACGTACCGCGTGCCCGGCATCATCGCCGCGGAGGCGCGGAAGCGCGAATCGACCCAGGGCAGCGCGCGCAGCCGCCGCTTCTGTCGCGCGCCGGGCTTCGCGACGTCGCGATACAGCCCCGGCACGTCGAGCGAGCCGTCCGGCCTCTCGAGGCCGGCCACGAGCCGCGCGAGGATCCGGACCGCGTCGGGGGTCGGCCCGCCGAAGAAGCCGCTGTGGACGGGCTGCTTCAGGCAGCGCACCTCCACGTCCACCTGGCAGATGCCGCGCAGCTGGTAGGTGAGCGCCGGGTGGCCGACGTCGAAGTTCCCGGTGTCGGCGAGCACGGCCACGTCCGCCGCGAGGCGTCGGCCGTACCGCCGCAGGAAGGGAGCGAGGCCGGGCGAGCCGATCTCCTCCTCGCCCTCGATCAGCAGCTTGACGTTCAGCGGCAGGCGGCCGGAAGTCGCGAGCCAGGCGCGGAGCGCCGCCACGTGGGTGATGAAGGTGCCCTTGTCGTCGACCGCCCCGCGCCCGAACAGGCGCCCGTCCCGCTCGCCGGGCTCGAACGCCGGCGTCACCCAGCGCTCGGGGCGGCCCGGCGGCTGCACGTCGTGGTGGCCGTAGACGAGCAGCGTGGGCGCGTTCGCGGCGTGCAGCCAGTCGCCGTAGACGTAGGGGTGGTGGCCGGGCATCTCGAGGAGCTGGACGTTCTCGATCCCGGCGTCGCGCAGCAGCGCGGCCGTCGCCTCGGCCGAGCGACGCACCTCCGCGGCGGGGAAGCCCTCGGCCGAGACGCTCGGGATGCGGACCAGGTCCGCCAGCCGGGCGAGCGTCTCCCCTGCGTGCTCCCCGAGGTGCGCGAGTGCCCTGGCCACGTCCGAGCGCGACATGCGACGCCGAGTCTAGCCCGGATCGTTCGCGAGGCCGCCCGACCTTCCGAGCGAACGATCCGTCCTGGGCCATCCAACAGCCCAGCAACCACGTGGCACTGTTCGTCCCTCCAAGGCCAGCGTTCAGTTCTCCCCTCGGCCGGCGTGCTGTTCTGCCCTCGGCCGGCGTCGGTTGGCTGCTGGCCAACGCGGGTTAGAATCCCGCCGTCTCCCCGACATGAGCAACGTGACCAGCCCTCGTGCATCGGTACCCGCGGTGCTGCGTTCCTTGAACCGCCGCTTCGGCGAGTTCAAGGAGGCGCTGTGCCAGCTCGTCCGGATCCCCGGTGTCTCGGCCCCGGGCTTCCCGCCCGACGACTTGCGGCGATCGGCCGACGCCACGGCAGGCGTGCTGCGTCGGCTCGGTGTCGAGGGCGTGGCCGTGCTCGAGCTGCCGGGCGTGCCGCCCTACGTCTACGGCGAGTGGCTCGGGGCGCCCGGGGCCCCGACCGTGCTCGTCTACGGCCATCACGACGTCGTCCCGCCGGGGCCGGCCGAGAAGTGGACGAGCCCGCCCTTCCTCCCGGTCGAGAAGCAGGGCCGCCTCTACGGGCGCGGCACCGCGGACGACAAGGGCGGCTTCATGGCCTGGGTCGCGGCCGCGTCCTCGTACCTGGGCGCCGCGGGCCGCTGCCCCGTGAACCTGCGCTTCCTGATCGAGGGCGAGGAAGAGACGGGCTCGGCGCACCTGCCGGCCTTCCTGGAGCAGCACCGCGAACGGCTCGCGGCCGACGTGGTGGTGCTGTCGGACACCTACAACTTCGCGACCGGCGTGCCGGCGCTCACCTGGCAGCTGCGCGGGCTGGTGCAGGTGGACGTCGAGGTGACCTGCCTCGGCCGCCCCGTCCACAGCGGCGACTTCGGCGGCGCCGTGCCCGACGCCGTCCGGATCCTGTGCCGGCTGCTCGACGACCTGCGCGCGCCCGACGGGCGCATCGCCGTGCCGGGCCTCTACCGCGACGTGGTCCGGCCGCGCGCGGCCGTGAGACGCCGCCTCGCCCGGCTGCCGTTCTCCGAGGCGGCCTTCAGGCGCGGCGCCGGGATGCTGCCGGGCACGCGCCTCGAGCGCGAGCGGGGCGTGAGCGTCTACGAGCAGCTCTGGACGCGGCCGTCGCTCACGGTGATCGCGATCGAGGCGCACCCGCTGCACGGCGCCGCCAACCAGGTGCTCGACTCGGCGCGCGCGCGGATCTCGATGCGCACGGTGCCGAACATGAAGGCGGACCAGGCCGGCCGGCTGCTCGTGCGCCAGCTCACCACCCGGCCGCCCGCCGGCGCGCACGTCGAGGCGCGCGTGGTGCGCACGACGCCCTGGTGGACGAGCGACCCCACGGGCCCGGCCTTCGAGGCGGCGCTCGCGGCGCTCGAGAAGGGCTACGGCCGCAAGCCCGCGCTCATCGGCTCGGGCGCCTCGATCGGCTTCGTCAAGCCGTTCGCCGACGCGATCGGCGCGCCCTGCCTGCTCACCGGCGTCGAGGATCCCGGCTGCGGCGCACACTCCGAGGACGAGAGCCTGCACCTCGGCGACTGGAGGAAGTCGATGCACTCCGCCGTCCACCTCTTCGACGCGCTCGGCCGCCTGGGGCGCGCCGGGCTCGCACGCCCGAAGGAAGGCAGGCGCTCGAAAGAAGCCAGGCGCCGTCCGCGTAGCGCTCGCGGGGGCGCGCGGTGACCGCGCTGCTGGCGCTGGCGCTCCTGGGCCTGGGCGCGCAGGCCTCGCAGCCACCACAGCCCCAGCCCTCCGCGCTCGCCGCCGAGAGCCGCGGCAAGCCCTTCTGGAAGGCGCTCGCCTCGGAGTGCGCCGTGCCGGCGGGGGAGTCGGCCGCGAGCCTGGTCCGCGAGGCCGTTTCGCTCCTGGGCTCGCCCGACAGCGAGTGGCGGGACGACATCGGCTACGGCGTCGTCGCGAGCTGTGTCTACCGCAAGAAGCTCCTGCGGCCGGAGGAGCGGCGCGCGCTCGTGGCCGAGCTCAGCGCCAACCTGCGGCGCGAGATCGGGGAGTCGGGAACCGACGGGGTGCTGCTGCGCTCGTTCTCCGCGCTCGACCTCTCGCTGCTGGCCGCGCTCGAGCTCCAGGACCCGGCGCTCGACGCGCCTGGCTACAGCCGCCTCGTCGACGACGCGCTCGCCTACCTGCGCGACGAGAAGGACCTGCGCGGGATCGAGCCGCGCGTGGGCTGGATCCACGCCACGGCCCACACGGCGGACCTGCTGAAGTTCCTGGCCCGCGACGCGCGCCTGGCTCCAGCCGACCACGCGCGCCTGCTCGACGCCGCCTGGTCGAAGCTGACGACGCCCGGCACGCCCGTCTTCACGCACGCCGAGGACGAGCGGCTGGCCTCCGCGCTGGTGTCGGTCGTGCGCCGCAGCGACTTCGACGTCGCGGTCCTCGAGCCGTGGCTCGCGAGGTTCGTGGCGCAGGAGAAGCAGGTCTGGGAGGTGTCGCCGCCCGAGGCGGCGGCGCTCGACGCCTCGCAGAACGCGCGCAACCTGCTGCGCAGCCTCTACGTGCAGCTCTCGCTGCCGCTGCCCGCGCCGGCGGGGGGCCAGGCGGCCGCGCGCGACAAGCTGCTCGCCACGCTGCAGCAGATCCGGCGCTGAGGGACTGCTACTCGCGCTGCGCGCGGCTCGGCTGGTGGCCGGGGACGAACATGTCCTGCCACTTGAGGTCGAGCGCCTTCTGCATCGCGAGTGGGTACGACCAGTCGCCCAGGTCGGACGGCCCCGCGTTGTTGGTGCCGAAGGTGAACTTCGCGCCCTTCGCCTTCGCGAGCCGCAGGAAGCGCTCGCTCGGCAGCTTGTAGCGGGCGTTAATCTCGATCGCCACGCGGCTCTTGACCGCCGCGTCGATCACGCGGGTCATGCGCGCCTCGGTCCACAGCGCGTCGTACTGGGAGGCGATCGCGGCCGGCAGGAAGGTCGGGTTGACGTAGACGTCGATCGGCTCGGTCTCGAGGATGCCGACCGTCTTCGACACCAGCAGCTCCATGAACGCCTGCACGTCCGGCCCGATCTCGACCTCGTCCGGGATCCACAGTCGCATCCGCTTGCCGGCGGGGTTCGTCCACGTCATCGAGTCGGTGAAGACGTAGTCGAACCTCGCGCGCGTCTCCTTCGAGAACATCGAGACCCACTCGCGGCCCTCGGCCTGCATCCCGATGAAGGCGGGCACCGTCTCCATCGACTTGACGAACGCCAGGGCGCCCGCGTCCGTCTCGATCGGGAAGCCCTTGCCGCAGTTCACCGCCAGGCCGAGGAACATGCCGCTGCTGCGGGAGAGTGCCAGCGCCTGCTCGACCGTGAGCCCGGCTTTCAAGTGCGCGTGCAGGTCCACGAGCGGGAAGTTGGCGCGGCCCAGCTCGAGCATCCGAAGGTAGCGCTCGTCCACGACGGGCGGCGGCGTGGAGTCGGGCGCGGCCTTGGGCAGGGCCCGCACGCGCAGGTTGCGGTAGGCGACCTGGCTCTCCGGGTCGTGGCACTGCAGCGCGAACGTGCCGCGGCCGAGCCGGTTCAGCTTCGGCGCGTCCTGCGGCAGGGGCTCCGCGGGCTCGGTCCAGTCGACGACCAGCGTGTCGTTGACGCGGACCTGGACGCGCGGCTTGCGGACCGAGACCTTCAGCGTGAACCACTCGTCGTCGGGTGCGAGCGCCCGGTAGACGTTGCGAATGCCGTAGAGGCTGCCCGTCTTCTTGAGCTCGAGGTAGTCGCCGTGCTGCTTCTGCGAGTTGTTGACCTGGACCTCGAAGCCCTGCGCGGGCCAGTCCTTCTCCTGGAACGCCGTGTGGAAGTAGAAGCCGGAGTTGGCGCCGGACCGCGCCTTCACCTCGGCCACCGCCTCGAAGTCCTCCCAGGCGGCCCGGCCGTCCGCGCCCACATAGAAGAGGTGGGAGCGGGGCCCGTCGCAGGAGATCGCCCCGTCCACCACCCGGAACGAGGCCTGGTTCTCGGAGGCCTTCCAGCCGGCGAGGCTCGTGCCGTCGAAGAGCGGGACGAAGCCGGCCTCGTCCGCGCCGAGGCCGGGAGCGCTCACGGCCGCGGAAAGCGCAACGAGCACGAGCGAACGGCGCAGGTGACCTACTGGAGAGAGCTTCACGGGGCCGGCCTTTCTGTCGCAGGTGCGAGGCCATTGAGCTCGGCGGCGACGCCGACCACGTCGCCGGTCATGGCGAAGTCCACGGCGAGGATGTTGGGAAGCTTGCCGCGCTCCCGCTGGCACTTGCGGGCTCGCTCCAGCAGGAAGTCGTGGGCGTTGACGATCGCGGCGTTCGACGGCTTCGGGGCCGGCAGCGTCTCGATCCAGTGGTTGACCTGGAACAGCGGCCCCGAGGTGCCGCCGCGGTTCGCCTGGCACGAGAACTCCTCCGGCGCTATGAACTTGTAGGGCGTCTCCTGCGCCACCTCGAAGGCCCGGTGGTACCAGGGCACGCCCGCGGTGTCGTTCTCGCCGAGCACCAGGATGCGCCGGTCGGAGTCGACCAGCTCGCGCAGCGTCGGCCACGGCGGCTTCGGCTCGCCCCGGTACACGTAGCGCTCGAGCCCGCTGTCGCGGAACGCCGCGGCGATGTCGGCGGGCGTGACGTAGTCTTCGATCACGAACACCAGCACCTCTCCCGGGTGCGAGACCAGGAACTGGCGCACGCCCTCGAGCATCGTGGCGAGCGGTGTCGCGCCCAGCTCGCAGAAGCCGTGGCACAGATAAGGCGCGCGCGGTCCGGTCGGTGCGCCCTGCATGCGGCCGCGGATGCGCATCGCCGCGTCGACGGCCTCCTTGCCCAGCACCTTCTCGAACTTGGCACGCGAGGCGGCCTCGTCGTCGATCTCGGTCCGGACCCGGTCGCCGAGCGGGGCGCCGTAGTGCACGTCGAACAGCAGCGCGCGGATGCCGTGGTCGAGCAGCGACACCGAGGCGAGCTCCTGGTTCGGGAACATCCAGCCCGGGATCTCCGCTGCCGACATCGAGTTGTGCGCCCCGGGGAAGACGACCTCGTCGAGGCGCCTGGCGCACAGCGAGGCGTCGCCGTTGCAGGCGTTGGTGAGCAGGGGCGCGGCCGGGAGCGCCTCGGGGCTGCGCAGGAAGTAGATGCCTCCGCCGATCAAGCCGAGCGCCAGCAGGCCCACGAGCGCGTGGTGGGCCACGGTTCCCACGAGGTCGGAGTGGCCCGCGTGCGCCTCGGCCACCGCCGCCTCGGCCTGGCGCGCCGCCTCCTGGATCCGCGGCGGCACGATCATGAACAGCTCGCGCAGGCCCTCGAAGGCGAGCAGCGCGCCCACCACCACCGCGAGGCC